>NZ_JBHERJ010000073.1:0-328016 GCF_043359455.1 Lysinibacillus sp. PWR01
TAGACATTCAATGATTATAGAATGTCTAGCCTTTTCTTTAAAGTTGGATTCATATACAATAGTTGTAATATTTTTCTAAAATAGAGGTGTTGAATTGTTATTTGCTATATTAGATAATGCGACAGCTTTTTTCCTAAGCTTACCTCTTCTACTGATTTATTTAAAAAGTATGTCACAGGAAGAATCCTCTTGGCGCTGGTCGATGCCTTTATGGTTGTTGAATTACTTTGGTATTCGTTATTTTGTATCGGATGGTGCGCTTTTTTGGGTTGTCCTCTTTTGGCAGTTCCTATTTTTATGGCCAATTAGTCTAGCAATCTATATCCATTTATACAACAAGGAAAAGAAGTGGGCATGTTATATAGGCTTAAAGAAAAAGCATGTTGTGATTGTGGCAACATTGATGGTGCTATTTGGGAGCTCACTCGTTTATTCACTTTATCAGGCAAATCAGCAAGTGATTGCGTTTCATCAGCAGGTAATGCTAGAGCTTGAGGACAGTTCAGATCGACAGCTTTATTTGATGCACAATACGATTGCTCCTTCGACACTTCTAGATGTTGCTGATGACATAGCTGAAGTTCGCAGTGGTCAGGTATACGCGGCAACCTTTCCTTGGCGTAGTAAGGTGATTGTACACCAAGATAATTGGCAAAAGGAATTTACATATGTCCGTTTTAATGAGGGATGGAAGCTAGATGGGATATACCGAAAAAGTGAGTATCAAAATAAATAAGCAAAGGGGAGTCAAACAGTTGATACAAGATGTACTGAAGGAAGAAGAATTAAAGGATCGATTAATAGCATTGAAAAAGGGACAAACAACAATGGAGCTAGTGAATCAAGAGCAGCTTGTGCATTCCATGCTAGCACACATCGGTTCTATTGATAGTGAGCTACGGGATACCTATATTTATAGCAGCTTTTATGAATGGATTTTAGAAAAAAACTTGCTGGATCATCGTTGCTTAACGGAGCTGTGGGATTACAGCTTAAACCATTTATTAGTTAAGGGAATTGGAGAAAAGGAATCGGATTGGGTCTTTACTCGCTCCTTTACATCATTATTAGTAGCGCTTATTTTAGCAAGGGATCTACAGGATAATTTTTTATCCAAGGCTAATATAGAGGACTGTCAAACAAAGGTACTAACCTATGTATTATCTGAAAAGGATGTAAGAGGCTATGTGCCTGGCAAGGGATGGGCGCATAATGTGGCACATGTTTCAGATGCTATCGATGAACTCGTGAAAAATCCTAAATCACTGACAACAGCCTATATCGATTTGCTACATGCATTATGGTCCATCTATTTACAACCAGATTACGTCTTTATCCATAATGAAGATGAAAGGCTATTAGTGCCAATATTCGCGATGCTGGAGCAGGGACTGAATCAAAATGAAGTCATCCAACTAGTGCAGCAAATGCCATTCACTATAGCCGTATTAAAGGAACAGCTGAGTGAAGAACAATACAGAATAGTACTATTCAATAGTAAAACTTTGCTAAAGAGCCTTTTGATTCAAACCATTCATCAGCCACGGTATGCTGTTCTCCATCAAAGTATAGCCACTTGTCTCAACGAAAATTTTTAAGATTGTCCACTGTTGACAGACAATTGGTAATTTGCTAAGATGAAGGACAATAAAAGCATACAAATTCGTTGATGAGAAAGAGTAGTGTTTCATTTTGTTCTACAGAGAGCCGACATTTGGTGGAAGTCGGTGTGCAGGTGTTACATGAAAATCCTCTCTGAGAAGATTAGCTGAATCGAGTAAGCTAATCCGGGTGTCTACCGTTAAAAAGAACACGTATGATTGTACGTTGCTGAGTGCTATTGGCCATCGTGTCAATAGAATTAGGGTGGTATTCGCGGTTAACCCCGTCCCTTTTCCTTGGGACGGGGTTTTTTGTATGCCTTTTATACAAATTTGCTTGTATAGGAGGAGCTAATATGCAGAAAGAACAAAAGAAAGAAACAACGGTTGAACGAGAAACAAGGATTCGTGCATTGTGGGCGCAAGAAGGGACCTTCACCAAATCCGTTAGCAATCGTGCTGGACAGCAGCCCTTTGTGTTTTATGAGGGACCACCAACAGCGAATGGTTTACCACATGTTGGCCATGCATTTGGTAGAACCATAAAAGATGTCGTGGCACGTTATAAAACGATGCAAGGCTATTTGGTTGAACGAAAAGCAGGCTGGGATACACATGGTTTGCCTGTGGAATTAGGGGTAGAAAAGACATTAGGCATATCTGGAAAGCAGGAGATTGAAAACTACGGGGTAGAGCGCTTTATTCAGGCATGTAAAAAGAGCGTTTTTACCTATGAGCAAAAATGGCGTACCTTTACAGAGCAGCTTGGCTACTGGCTCGATATGGATGATCCTTACCTAACATTAAGTAATGACTATATAGAATCTGTATGGCATATTTTAAGCCATGTTCACAAGGAAAAACTTTTATACAAAGGGCATCGCGTTTCACCTTATTGCCCTAGCTGTCAAACATCCTTAAGCTCTCATGAGGTGGCACAGGGCTATAAGGATGTCAAGGATTTATCCGTTACTGCAATGTTTAAGCTTGAGGATCGAGACGAATATTTCTTAGGCTGGACAACGACACCTTGGACGTTACCAGCCAATGTAGCTTTGGCTATGAATCCTGCTCTTCGATATGTACGTGTAAGGCATGCAAATAACATATATATCCTCGCCAAATCGTTAGTATCAAAGGTTTTTTCAGAGCCTGTGGAAATATTAAGTGAGCATGACGGGCAGGATTTTGCGGGTGTTTCCTATTTACCGCCATTTTCCTATATAACCGTCGATAAAGGGCATGTTGTTGTCATGGCGGATTATGTGACAGAGCAAAGTGGTACAGGAATCGTACACATAGCGCCGGCTTATGGAGAAGACGATTATAAAACGGTCCAACAAAATGATTTGTCCTTTGTCAATGTAGTCGATCTTAAAGGCTGTTATACAGAAGCTGTACCTGAGCTTGTCGGACGATTTGTGAAAGACTGTGATGTCGATATCATTAAGATGCTTGCAGCAAATGAGCTTTTATTTGCTAAAGAAAAATATGAGCACAGCTACCCGCATTGCTGGCGCTGTGATTCTCCATTGCTGTACTACGCAACAGATAGCTGGTTTATCAAAATGTCTGCATTAAAAGAGCAGCTTTTACAAAATAATCAACAGGTGACATGGTATCCTAGCCATATCAAGGATGGTCGCTTTGGCAACTTCTTAGAAAACTTAGTGGATTGGAATATTAGTCGTAATCGCTATTGGGGGACACCGCTCAATGTATGGATTTGTCAGGACTGCACTCATGAGGAGGCACCTAACAGTATTGCAGCACTAAAACAATTAGCCAAAGGGACTGTCGATGAGCAATTAGAGCTCCATAAACCATTTATTGATGACATTGTCTGTACCTGTCCTGTCTGTCGAGGCGACATGAAACGTACGCCTGAAGTTATCGATGTTTGGTTTGACAGTGGCTCGATGCCATTTGCCCAACAGCATTATCCTTTTGAGGATGGAGCGACTTTTCATCATCAGTTTCCAGCAGATGTTGTTATTGAGGGAATCGACCAAACGCGAGGCTTTTTCTATAGCTTATTAGCGGTATCGACCTTATTTACAGGAAAACCACCTTATAAAAATGTGCTATCGTTAGGGCATGTACTGGATGAGCATGGACAGAAGATGTCCAAAAGTAAAGGCAATGCGTTAGAGCCTGTTGAGTTAATTGAGCAGTATGGAGCAGATGCTTTACGCTGGGCATTTTTAGTTGATAGCTCCCCATGGAATCCAAAGCGTTTTTCTAAGAAAATTGTCCTAGATGCGAAATCTAAACTAGTGGATACACTCGACAATACGTTTAAATTTTATGAAATGTATGCCCAGATCGATGGCTTTACGTATGACGCTACAAATACAGGTACACGCTCACAGCTAGATCGTTGGATATTGTCTCGCTTACATCATACTATCCAGCTTGTCACAACATCCATGGATGATTATCAATTTACACAGGCTACACGGGAAATTGGTCAATTGGTAGAGGAGTTAAGCAATTGGTATATTCGTCGGTCACGCGCTAGATTTTGGGCAAATGGAATGACAGCAGATAAACGCGGTGCATTTAGCACACTTTATGAGATGCTTACATCCATTTGTCAATTAGTAGCTCCGTTTACACCGTTTATAGCAGAGGATATCTACCGTCAATTATGTGGGAAAAGTGTTCATCTTGAGAAATATCCAACATTCAACGATCAACTAGTGGATATGAAGCTTGAACAAGAAATGGCAACAGTTTTAACAGTTGTGGAACTTGGACGTAGCATTCGTAATAGTCAGGGAATCAAGGTTAAACAGCCTTTAAGTGAGCTCATTGTTGCCATTGGAGGTGAACCGGCAGATTATCAAGTCTATTGCGAACTCATTCAGGATGAGTTAAACATCAAAGTTTGTAGATGGACATATGATTTTTCGGCTTATGAAAGCGTGTATTACAAGCTGAATTTTAAAACGGCTGGAGCGGTATTTGGTCCAAAGGTTAATCAAGTAAAAGAATATGTGTTGACATTAACGGATGATGAGAAACAAAAGCTACAACAACAAGGAACAGTGGATATCATGATGGAAGGTCAACAGCTAACATTAGTAACAGAACATGTGATAGCTGAATCAATCGTGAAGGATCACTATATTTTAGCGGAGGATAGCACATGCCGTGTCTTGATAAATGTTCAACTCACAGAGAGCTTGCTACAAGAAGGGCAAATGCGAGAATTGATTCGTACAATACAAGATGCACGAAAAAAATGGCAGCTACCAGTGGAGCAATATGTAACGATTGCTTTTAATGGTAGTGCAGAGGTGCTTTCCATCATTCAGCAGCATGAATCTTTATTACAAGCCAATGTATTAGTCAAAGCTATTCATTATGGCGAGGAATGGCCTCATGCGAAATCCATTGAGACGGCATTATTTAATGAAAAACTCACTTTGTTTGTCACTCTATAAAAGAAATGCTCAGGGATTCCTCCTGAGCATTTTCTATGTATGCTACAATAAGCCACTTACGAGGTAACATGCTGTTGCCCAAATAAAGATGGCAGAGCATTTATTAAAAATACGCATCAGCTTTCCAGAGCTATCGAGTTTTTTGAATGAGGCGCCTGTCAATGTCAGACCGAAAAACCATAGCCAAGAAATGAACACACAAGCAACAGTGAACATCATTTGCTCTGTACCACTATATTTTAATGCGCTCGTACCAATGACGCCGATTGTATCTAAAATAGCATGTGGATTGAGAAGTGACACCGAAAGTGCGAAGAGAATTTGTTTTTTTATGGGCAATGCTTCACTATTTTCAGTGGTTGCTGGATTCGAACGCCAAATGGTATAGCCCATATAAAGTAAAAAAACGATACCAATAGTCATTAAAGTGATACGCAGCCACTCAAATTGTAGGACAATTAGTGATAGACCGAATACCGCAAGCAGAATGAGTATTGTATCACAGATCGCAGCTGTCACACTTGCTGGCAAAGCGCGTAATAAATTTGGTTGTGTAGCACCTTGCGAAAAAACAAAAACATTTTGAACGCCTAATGGCAATATGAGTCCGAATGCTAAAATGATACCATGCAGAAAAGCTTCCAACGATCATTCCTCCTTTCACTACTCATTTTAGATATGATATAACTAAAAGAAAACGACCAATTGGCTGGTTTTTTATCCACCCAATTTTATAGGATGGAAGGAGAGGGATCATGAGCTGGCAGCCGAATAGACAAAGTGACACTACATTACAGCAGCAGATTGTACAGTGGATAACAGCCCAAGTGGAACGAGGAGACTGGGTAGCAGGGACAAAACTGCCCACCCAAAGACAGCTGGCCATCCAGTTCGATGTGAACCGTAGCACTGTTCAACAGGCTTTGGAGGAATTAAAAGCAATGGGCATCCTTGAAGCAAAAGTAGGCTCTGGGGTTTACGTTACACACCATTCTTGGCATGCATTAATCCAACAAACACAGCCGAATTGGCAAACTTATATTGAGACAAGCATCCATAAGCCAAATTATCATACCATCCAAATAATTAATGAATACGAACAGCGTGATGATGTAATTCGTTTAGGAACGGGAGAGCTAGCACCTAGCTTGTTGCCCACCGAGGAAATAGAAGCATCACTTCGAGAGCTATCCTTTCAACCCAAAGCATTAGGCTACTCTTCACCACAGGGAAATGACCAGCTTCGTGCAGCAATTTGCGAATATGTCCAAAAAAGGGGTATTACTGCCGAGCCTCAAAACATCTGTATTGTCTCAGGTGCTCTTCAGGCACTACAGTTGATTGCTGTTGGCTTATTAGAGCAAGGGTCCATTGTGTTTCAGGAGCCAACTTCGTATTTAAATTCTGTTCATCCATTTCAGTCCGTCGGCATGCAAATGATTAGCATTCAGCGTGATGACCAGCTTGCCAGTACATTGTCCCAAAGGAAACGAAAAAAACAAGCCGTGTTTTACGCAATTCCTACTTTACATAATCCAACAGGGCATGTGTGGACAACACGGGAGAGAAAGCAGCTATATGAAGCATGTCAGGCATCACGCATTCCGATTATAGAGGATGATGTCTACCATGAATTGCTTTTTGAAGAGACATCCCCTCCGATTAAAGCAATGGAAAGTAGTGGGCAAGTCCTTTATATTGGTAGCGTCTCCAAAACCTTAAGCCCTGGGCTACGCATTGGCTGGCTCATTGGTCCAACCACTGTCATCGAACGATTAGCCGATATAAAAATGCAAACAGACTATGGCTCAAGTGCCATTTCACAAGAAATTGTCCTGCATTGGCTGCAATCAGGAAAATATGAAAAGCATCTCACTGGATTACGTCAACAATTACAGGAGCGAGCCAATTTTACGGAACAGCTTTTACAGGAAAAATTTAAAGACATAGCGAATTGGAATAAACCAAAAGGAGGCTTTTATATTTGGCTCAAGTTTCACGAACCGCTTGTAGACAAAGACCTCTTTATGAAGCTGTTGCAGCAACAAGTATTAATCAATCCAGGCTATATTTACGATCCACACAATCACCACCATATTCGGCTATCCTATGCCTATGCAACCTTTGAAGAATTACAAGAAGGCTTACGAATCCTGCATGAATATGTGGTTGCGGCTATGGTACGAAAGAGTAAGTAAGGACTTGCTCTGAAGTTAGGGAAACGTGGAGGTGAGGAGGTCGCTCTAAATAAGGTGAGAAGTGATCATGGAATTCAAGAATCCGCTCCCAAGTGGGTTAGAAGTGATCCAAAAAGCGAGGAATCCGCTCTAAAGTGGTTGAGAGGTGATCATGAAAGTGAGGCCCCCGTTCTAAAGAGAGTGAGAGGTGATCCAAAAAGCGAGGAATCCGCTCCAAAGTGATTGAAAAGTGATCATAAAGATGAAGACCCTGCTCCAAAGTTGTTGAGAGGTGATCAAAAAGATGAGGATCCCGCTCCAAAGTGGTTGAGAGGTGATCAAAAAAGTAAGGCCCCCGCTCTAAAGTGGTTGAGAGGTGATCATGAAAGAGAGGAACCCGCTTCAAAGTAAGTAAGAGATGATCATGAAAGTGAGGAACCCGTTCTAAAGAGAGTGAGAGGTGATCCAAAAAGAGAGGAATCCGCTCCAAAGTGATTGAGAAGTGATCAAAAAAGTAAGAAACCCGCTCCAAAGTGAGTGAGAAGCGATCAAAAAAGTAAGAAACCCGCTCCAAAGTGAGTGAGAAGCGATCAAAAAAGTAAGAAACCCGCTCCAAAGTGATTGAAAAGCGATCAAAAAATGAGGCCCCCGCTCCAAATTCAGTGAGAAGTGATCAACATAGCAAGCCCCCTCTCTTAATCAAGTATCCACGCTCAGTCACTCATCTCACCAACAGAAAAGAAAGTGAATAATCTGAGCATTGCATCCATACATTTTAGAAGGATGAAAGTATTTTATTTCGATTTCTAACATAAAGAGGTGAAGGATTGGAGAATTTACCACCAGGTTATTTTCAGGTGCCTCAGCCTATGCGAGGTGATGGGGCTGGAGGGGTGGATAAGGGGCCGCGGGATATTATGAGGGATTTAGAAAATCCTGATATGCTGGTGCCACCAACGACCGATGCAGGTTTGATTCCAAATCTACGATTCTCGTTTTCAGACACGCATATGACCTTAAATCAAGGTGGGTGGTCACGGGAAATTACGGTTCGTGAATTGCCGATTGCTACGACGTTGGCGGGTGTGAATATGAGTTTGACACCGGGGGGCGTGCGCGAGCTGCACTGGCATCAGCAGGCGGAGTGGTCTTATATGCTGCTTGGTCATGCTCGTATTACAGCAGTCGATCAGAATGGTTGTAACTTTATAGCGGATGTGGGGCCAGGCGATTTATGGTATTTTCCACCCGGCATCCCACATTCCATTCAAGGGCTAGAGGATGGCTGTGAATTTTTATTAGTATTTGATGATGGGCATTTCTCTGATCTGAATACACTGTCAATCTCGGATTGGTTTGCTCATACGCCGAAAGAGGTGTTATCAGCAAATTTTGGGGTTCCCATCAGCGCTTTTGATCACATTCCGAGTGAACAAGTGTATATTTATCAGGATCGGGTCCCGGGACCAATCGATTCGCAGAAAGTACAGTCTCCTTACGGGCAGGTTCCTCAAACCTTTAAACATCGCCTGTTGGCACAGCCGCCATTAAAAACACCAGGAGGCAGTGTGCGCATTGTCGATTCGACTAATTTCCCTATTTCTAAAAATATCGCGGCTGCACTGGTGGAAATTGAACCTGGAGCGATGCGGGAGTTGCATTGGCATCCGAACAACGATGAATGGCAATATTATCTGCAAGGAAAAGGACGTATGACAGTATTTACAGGGGATGGAACGGCTCGAACATTTGATTATCGAGCGGGTGATGTTGGCTATGTGCCGTTTGCCACGGGACACTATATTGAAAATACGGGCACAGAGCCATTATGGTTTTTAGAAATGTTTAAAAGTGATCGGTTTCAGGATGTGTCCTTAAATCAATGGATGGCCTTAACTCCGACAGAATTGGTGCAAAGTAATTTGCAGGTCGGTCCGGAGCTACTAGAGGCTCTCAGAAAAGAAAAATGGCCAGTAGTGAAATATCCTGGCTTTTCCTATTATCCAAAATAACGAAAGCAGGTGAAGAAGTTCTCACCTGCTTTTTGTTTAATATTGATATTTTTTACGTGTCATAAGCAAAATAGCGATGGCTGGTATTGTACAAATGAGCATGGCTGCGAAGGATAGACCTGGCGATATTTCGTACAAATAGCCACCTAGAAACGTAAGGATGGCAGTACTTAAGCCCATAGCTAATGCTGAGTATAAACCCTGTGCATTGGGGATTTGTTCCTTTGGTAGCGCTTTTGTTAAGTAGCGAATAAAGGCAAAATGCGCTAATGCAAAGGATAATGCATGCAAGGTTTGAGAAGCGATAAATACCCAGACATTCGGGAACATAAAGATGAGTAACCAGCGTAGGGAAGAGCCGCTCGCTGCTAAGAGTAATAAAGACGATGAGCGCCATTTCGTCAATAACGTATCAGCTTTCATAAAGTATAAAATTTCGCAAATAACTGCGATATTAATAATCATCCCCATATAGAATGGATCAACCTGTAAATCTTCTAAATAAATATAACCATAGCTATAATAGGAAGCATGTGCACCCTGTAGCAAGATGACGATGAATAAAACAATCGGGAAGCCTTTGATATGCCATAATGTCTTCATCGACAAAGATTTTGCCCGTTGTTCTTTGGTCGGCACCACGAGTAATTCCTTTGGTGTCGCTAATTGCTGCATAAGCAACATGCCAATCAACCCAATAATCATGCTCCAAAAGATGATGTTCTTACCAAAAACGCCTGTCAGCATACTAATAATTAAAACGGCAATGACAAAGCCAAATGAACCATAGGAGCGGCTTTTGCCATAATGAATATTGCCATGCTGAACAAGTGTTGCTGCACTACTTTCCACAGCAGGTAATAGTGCTGGATAAAAAATACTAAATAAAATGGTCACGATTAATAATGCTGTAAAGCCTGTGCTTGGAATATAGAGGAAGGCTGTTAGTAGCGAGCCTATTGCTAAAATCGTAATGAGTCGTTTATTGTGTACATATTTTGCAAGTGCTGGAAAGAAGAAAAGATTGGATGTGGCACGAGCTAGGAGCCCACAGCCCATCACCACACTTGCCTGCGAAACGGTTAGATGTTTCGCATCCACCAGCCAACCTGTCCAGTAGGGTAAGAAAATGCCCCAAGTGATGAAAAATGTAAAGAAATTCTGAGAAAGCCATCGTTGATTGTTCATATAATTTCCGTACCTCCATTAACTATGTTGAATAATAGCATGTTCATCGCTACAATAATGTGAGATATCTCATATTTTTTATAGGAGAGAGTAAAAAAATGCATATTTTAACAGCTGAAGCACGTGCCCATTATCTTGAAAAATATCCGATTGATGATTTTTTCTCATTTGATATCAATCCTTATCTAGAAGTCCGCCAGTTCGACAAGGGAGAGTGGATCTTCCAGGAAGGCTCCTTTCCAGATACAGTGTATTACATGATAGAAGGAAAGGCGAAGCTCTATATGACACATAAAAATGGGAAGGTTTCACTTATTGAATACCTAGAAGCACCACTTTTTATGGGGGAAATTGAGTTGCTGAATGAGGCAAGGTATACAAAGGGGATACAAACTGTCACCAAGACAATTTGTTATTCGATTACGCAGTCATGTAAGGAAAAGTTACTTGCGGATGCCTTATTTTTACGTAGACTTTGTGTGTTTTTAGGGGAAAAAGCCACAAAAATGACATCTAAATATACACAAAATCAAGCATATCCGTTGGAAAATCGCTTAGCGGCATTTATCCAATTATCTGCCGATCAAGGTGTCTACAAAGAAAAGCATACAGAAATCTGTGAGTATTTAGGGGTTTCTTATCGTCATTTATTATATGTATTGGCACAGTTTTGTGAAGAGAAGATATTGGAAAAGCATAAGACTAGCTATCATATTATTAATGACAAGCGTCTTGCTCAGCTAGCACAAGAAATACAATGAAAAATACCGGAGGGTCTCAAAGATTATTTGAGGCCCTCCTTCTTTCATTCATAGAGGAGAGCGTAATTACCTACTTCAAAATAATTATTCTAGTCAAAATAAGTATTCTTTCACTGTACAGAATTGAGCTGTGATAAAACTCCTGTATTTTTCAAATAGCAGAACTAAAAAAGTTATAGGTCTTTAGATATAGTTATTTAGAATTTATTTTGAACTAAAATCTTACATTTTATAGATTGTTTTTCTTAGTTTCTGTGTTTATACTATTTTTAACTATGACATCTAATCAACAATAATAAAAAGGGGGGAGCTGCGACGCCTTTAGCCCATTTGCTATGGCTATGCAGCGAGAGAAAAAATGTTTTTTTCTAAGAAAGTAGCTGGAGATTATAATTATTTTTCTGCAATAAATTTTTCAGATATAGAATCCAATGAGCGATTCAAAGAAAAACTAGATTTTTTAGCATTTTCGAAAAATCGGAGGGAGCTAGTTCGTTATTTACGTACAATTTACGAGAATAATCGACAGGAGATTTTAGACAATTTATCTGACCGTTTAAATGACGTACAAGATTTTGCCAAAATAGCAGAGAAGTATCCTGATCTAGGTGGAGACAAGCAATTAATTGATGATTATTTTGAGAGCTTGTTTGAGGATGAATTGAACCTTCAATATGTTTTTAAAAGAAGGAAATTATCATCCATACTTTTAAGTGTTGGCATCTTACCAAATCAAATCATTGCGATTTATATGTTAATTAATCAATTGATTATTCCACTCATCGTAAAAGAATTAGCTCGAAATCCTAAAAACATGTTGGATGTTTTACTCGCATTTGAAAGTCTATTGAATATTGATCAGCAAATTATCTTTGAAACGTATATAGAAAACCAGGCAAATTCTGTTGTGACAGGATTAGGAGAAATTATTAAATATAATACACAACTCAACTCAATCAAAGAATTAATCGAGTTCCAAGAGGTGCAGCAAAAGGAGATAGTTGCCGCAAATCAATCGATGCAGGATTTAGAAAATAGCATTGAAGAAATTGCTGTTTCTGTAAGTGATATTTCAGCTCAAACTAAAACAGCATTGTTTGAATTAAATGAAGACCTAGCGTCTTTAAAGCATATTACTTCCATTTTGCAAGTAACGGATGAAAGCCAAAAATCAATGCAGGTAAATATCGGTCTTTTAGTAAACCATGTCAATAGTGTGGCAAAATTAATGGAATTGATTAAAGCCATTGCTGATCAGACGAATCTTCTGGCACTCAATGCCACAATTGAGGCTGCAAGAGCGGGAGAGGCAGGAAAGGGCTTTACAGTAGTAGCGGAAGAAATACGTAAATTGGCTGATGATACAAAATCGTCCGTACTTTCGATTCATACGGACATCAATGAATTACTGCTCATAACGGCAGACATACAATCCGTTACACAGCAGTTTGCCAAAGATTTGCATAAAGGCGTAGTCGATACAGCGATGATTACAGAAACACTTACAAATTTAAACGATAATATTCAGCAGCAAGGTATCCGTTTTGGAGAGATTGCAGAGACAGCTAGAAGTCAAGCTGCATCGGCTAACTACATTGCCGAGTGCAATCAAAATATTACTGAAAGCATGGACAAAAGTAAGGAAATTGTTTTTCATATGGGCTCCTCCATTTACCGACTGAGCAATATGATTGATGATTACCGCACCAAAACGATTTCCAATAATTACATCATTAGTCAGGAAGATATTATCGAATTAGCGATTACTGATCATTTGCTATGGAGTTGGAAAATTTATAATTTACTATTAGGCTTTGAAAAAATGTCTGAAGAAGAAATAGCCTCCTATCAAAACTGTCGTCTCGGTAAATGGTATTACGGATTAGGAAAAACATTGCTTGGAGATAAAGCTATTTTCAAAGAGCTCGAAGAACCTCATATGCTCATCCATGAGCTAGCAAAAAAAGCTGTACAAGCATTCAATCAAGGTTACAAAGATCAAACGGAAGCTTATCTTCGCGAAATTACCTTGGTTTCTCATAAAGTAGTGGATAAGTTACAGCAATTAAAAGCTCTTTTAGTGAATGAAAAGCAGCAATATGAACGTTAAATATGTCTTAGGTTTTAAATATTTTTGGGGGAATTAAAATGGCCATAATTAAACTTAAATCAGTGCGACAGAAAAATTTATTTGGTTTTTTGCTTGTCTTACTTCTAATGATCATTCTTTCTATTTTCACAATCGAGTCGATGAAAAAAATTCATCGAGATACCAACCATATCATGCAAGAGCAGTTACCTTTGCTTATGCTGGATCAATCAATGGCCTTTAACACGGCAGAAAAAATTGCATTAGCCAGAGGGTATATTTTGACAGGCGATATTTCTTATAAGAATGAGTTTCAGAAATATGCTGAGCAAGCCAGTACCCTAGAGGAAGAATTGCTGCAACAAACGGAATCTCCAAAGACTAAGGAGCTGATCTTATTAGGAAGAAAATGGCATGAAATGATTGTTGAAAATGTTTTTCCTCTTTTTGAGCAGGGAAAAATTAAACAAGCTGAAGCTATTTTAAATGGAGAGGCACAAGACTATGCAAGAGAATTAATGAGTGGTTTTACAGCTATGGCAGACGAGCGCAAGCAGGATGTATTAGAACAAGGTATCCAAGTGATTGAAATAGGAAATAAAAATATTCAATTCAACTCAATTTTCACTATTCTGATAGTTCTAATAGGAATAATCATTGCGATATTTGTGACAAACGGTATAGTGAAACCTATCAATTTGGTTATGAAACGTTTACAAAAAATTGCTGAAGGTGATTTAACGGATCCACCATTGAAAGTTAAATTTCAAGATGAAGTGGCAGAACTGATGAAGGCATCTAATTTTGTTAGTGAAAATAATAATCGGTTATTGCAGCAGGTAAAAGTATCTGCGAAGGAATTACATCAACAAATTGGCTATATTGCACAATCTGTAAAGGATGTATTTAATGGTTCAGAGCAAACAACGGAAACGATGATAGAACTTGCCTCAGGGGCCGAAGCACAAGCAAATTTAGCAAGTGAAATGGTTTCTAAGATGGACGTATTTTCTAAAAACATTTGTGAAATGAATGAAAACGGTCAGCATATATATCAGAAGTCACATGACATCTTAGCGATGACTGGTCAGGGCAAAGAATTAATGGATCAATCTTTGTTTCAAATGTCCATCATCCATGAGGTATTTGAGGGAACAGTAACAAATGTCAACAATTTAGACAAGCAGTCTCAAGAAATTAATCAGCTTGTCACCGTGATTCGGGAAATTTCGGACCAAACGAATTTATTAGCATTAAACGCTGCAATTGAAGCGGCTCGTGCAGGTGATGCCGGAAAGGGCTTTGCTGTCGTTGCGGAGGAAGTAAAGAAATTGGCAAATCAAGTTTCCTATTCTGTAGTTGAAATTACAGGCATTGTGGAGAAAATTCAACAAGAAACTAACACAGTGACAGAATTTCTGCAAAAGGGGTATGTAGAAGTCGCGAGGGGATCAGAGCAAATGAAAATGACCGGGCATACCTTTGAAAATATTAATGAAGCAGTTAAAATGGTGACGATTACTATCCAAGATACATCTGAAAGAATTGAAATCGTCATGAAGGATAGTGAAAGTGTCAGTAAAATGATTGAGGAAATAGCTGCTGTCACAGAGGAGGCTGCAGCCAGTGTGGAGCAAACCGCCGCATCAGCAGAGCAATCCAGTAGCTCGCTTCAAGTTGTTACGAGCAGTGCAGATCAGCTAACGCGAACAGCCGATCAACTAGAGGAATTAATTCAGTTTTATAAGCTATAAATTAAAAATGGTTTTGACTTCTTTAAATGAAGTCAAAGCCATCATGTTGTTGAAAAAAGATTATGTCACTAGTAGAAAGAGATCTTTTAACATGGTGGGGCGGTTGATTTCCGTTCCGCCAGCGTCCTTTCCAGGGGGCGTCCGAGGAGCCGCTTCACTCACTTACGTTCGCTCCAGGATCTCCTCTGTGACGCTGGCTCCACTCCAATCAACCATTCTGCAAAAGTGTCTTTTCCTTTTCTTTCATACTAACAGTAGTGAAAAATGTGGAGAAGCGATGCGTGACAACACCTCTCCATAAAGAGTAGTGACAACCTTCACATTATTTAAAAACCTTTGCTAAAAAGTGGGGTGTAGTGGAAGGCAACTTGTCTTCCATAGGATAGCGAGACAGGCGAGCCTCTATTCTATGGATGGCTTTGACTTCTTTAAATAAAGTCAAAGCCATCCTTGTTGTATTCACTTTTTTTAATGAACCAGCGAGCGATGTCCTTACCACTATTGTAGAAGTCCACCTCATTTACCTTGTTTTTTTGGATGGAGATGTCAGGTATGTTTTCTAAAACGTCAAAAGGTAAAACACCGATACATACAGGATTGTTTGATAGAAATTTTCCATGCGGCTTACGGCCAGTTTGTATCGCTTCACTATGCTTGTTTGCAGTATTTTGTGTCATATGGAATGCAAGTAGTTCTCCTTGTGCCAATGTTGTGCTTGATGAGTAACCAGTACTTTTCATTCAACATGCCCCCTTTTGTCGTTACATTTATTGTACAAGACTAGATGGGAAAATAGCCGTTATTTACAAGGCTTTTACAATAACTTTAAGGTTCATGGAAGATTTAGTAATTTGTAACCGTATTCATACCGTTATGGGATAAAAACCATAGAAAACTGATATAAATTCTTTTTAAAAAACTCATACTCAAACTATTGTGAATTTTTCTAACACGAAGTATTATTGTAATTAGATTTAACGTGAAAGTTTTCACAAAGTCACGAAATCGTTAGGAGGAATTTTTAATGAGTGCAATTCGAGTAGGTATTGTAGGATATGGAAATTTAGGACGTGGTGTGGAGTATGCCATTTCACAAAATCCAGATATGGAATTAGTAGCGGTGTTCACACGACGTGATCCTTCAACAGTAAACGTAGCAAGCAATGCGAGCGTATATTTAGTAGATGACGCTGAAAAATTCCAAAACGACATTGATGTCATGATTTTATGTGGTGGTTCTGCAACAGATTTACCAGAGCAAGGTCCACATTTTGCACAATGGTTTAATACAATTGATAGCTTCGATACACATGCGAAAATTCCTGAATTTTTCGATGCTGTAGATGCAGCGGCACAAAAATCTGGTAAAGTATCTGTTATCTCAGTTGGTTGGGATCCAGGTTTATTCTCTTTAAATCGTCTACTAGGAGAATCAGTATTACCAGTTGGTACAACATATACATTCTGGGGCGATGGCC
Organism: Lysinibacillus sp. PWR01; assembly: GCF_043359455.1. Lineage (NCBI taxonomy): Bacteria > Bacillati > Bacillota > Bacilli > Caryophanales > Bacillaceae > Lysinibacillus > Lysinibacillus sp. PWR01. The sequence continues at coordinate 16,510 of NZ_JBHERJ010000073.1, forward strand.
TAAGTCAAGGACACTCAGATGCTGTTCGTCGTATCGAAGGTGTTAAAAATGCTGTTCAATACACATTACCGATTAAAGAAGCTGTAGAGCGAGTTCGTAACGGTGAAAACCCTGAATTAACAACACGTGAAAAACATGCACGTGAATGTTGGGTTGTGTTAGAAGAAGGTGCAGATGCAACGAAGATTGAACAAGAAATTGTCACAATGCCTAACTATTTCGATGAGTATGACACAACAGTGAACTTCATTACTGAAGATGAATTTAAAGCAAATCATACTGGTATGCCACACGGTGGTTTTGTCATTCGCAGTGGTGACAGTGGTGCAAACGATAAACAAATTCTCGAATTCTCATTAAAACTTGACAGTAATCCAAACTTTACATCGAGTGTATTAGTGGCTTACGCACGTGCAGCACACCGTTTAAGTCAAGCTGGTGATAAAGGTGCGAAAACAGTATTTGATATCCCATTCAGCCTACTTTCGCCAAAATCAGCTGCTGAATTACGTAAAGAATTACTATAATCCTAGCTAATGATCCCGATTATCATAGAGTTGGTAATCGGGAATTTTTTTAGCCTAATTGTTTGCTGAAATAGGTTGCCAATGAAACGGTACAGTTGTGTTATGATGTTTCGTCCATTGTAAAAAATCATCTACATGTCTAATGCCAAATTCCAAGACAGCTTGATAAATAAAAATAGAGGCGTATTGTGTAGGAAGATGAAGTAATGCTTCCTTTATATCAAGAATGGCTTTTCTAGTTTCCACTGTTAAATGATTTTTCATAAATGGTACTAAATCTTTTGAGATGGCACCATTGTGGCTATTTGGAAATAACCACATATCAATATTCCACTCAACTTCCTCCGCTCGGTAAAGCAACTTAAAATAATGTCCCTTAAAATCGGAACTTGTATAATCTCTATATTTTAGTTCAATGACATTCTTGTTCTGTGTGAGCATGGCTAATTCGCTCATTATGATGTGAGGATTAGGCACATCACAAAATGTTTCGAGGTCAATATCGGGGGAAACCATCAAATTATAAGCAGCTGCCCCTACTAAAAAACATTCGCCTACAGTACTCCATTTCTGAATCAATTGTAAGTCAGTTAAAACGCTTTCTGCTTGTTGTTTCTTTTTCGTTGCTCTATCTAGACTGTTCATTTATCCACTTTCCTTCTAAATTTTAGTAATATAACAGATTACTAAAATTAGGCATAAAATGCAAACGAAATTCTACTTCCATTCCCAAAACAAAAAATGGGGATGAAATCTATAAAATTACATAAAAAATATGGTAAACTGTCAATAATTTAATAATCTGAATTTTTGTAGAAATCTTTGTAACCTTACAAAATATGGAGGTTATATTTATATGACAGCGGAAATTATTATTCAATCAAAATGTATGGCGCCAAATCCTTCCACGCATTGCATTAATAGAGCGACACTCATGCGAACATTAAAGAAAAGCCATCATCACACTTGTACCTTTCTGCATAGTGGTGCAGGGTATGGTAAAACAACGATTCTAACTCAATTTCTTGCTAACGAATCGAGTAAATTTTCTTGGTATAGTATCTCGGATGAAGATGATAATCTATTACCCTTTTTGAGACATCTTTTTTTTAGCATACAGCGAATTGCACCAAATTTTGGTCATACCTTTGATGGGTGGAATCAATTGTCACGTTTTCCTAAGATGGATGAGCTCAATCGTTGGTATAAGCTATTTGTCAATTGCCTATGTGACATAGAGGAGTCACTACTTATTGTAATTGACGACTTTCATCTAGTAGATCATGTCTTTCCTATTAATTATTTCATGGAAAAAATCATTGAATTTGCTCCACCCAGCATTCATTTTATTATTGCTTCAAGAACACTCCCCAATTGGGATATTATGAGGAAATTAAAACTGCAAAAAAGATGGCTGGTTATGAAAGAGGACGAACTGGCATTTACAACGGAGGAAATTGCGGTGTTTTTTGAAGAATATGTAGATGTGCATTTATCCGAGGCTGAAATGACCAAGGTATTGGAGATCACGGAGGGCTGGGCCATTAGTATTTCCTTATTGGCGGAGCAATGGCACCATGCTTCGCTGGATCATTGGCTAACGATTTCTACAAATGATCTATTCACTTACTTATCAGAAGAAGTTTATAGTACGATGACCGCTACTGAGCAGGAGACCATCTTGAAATTAGCAATTTTCCCTACCTTTTCTGCAGAGTTATTGGAAGCGTTTTATGGCGCTGAAATTGCACAAATACTGAATGCATTAACCCAGCGTCATTTATTTATCCAACCAGTGACAACAGATGGTTTATACCGTTTTCACGCATTGTTCAGTCGATTTTTAGAAATGAAATGGCGACAGCATCCAAGCCAATATACGGACCTTCATAAACAAGCAGCATTGTATTATGTAGACCGTCATAATATTCAAGCTGTCCTGTATCATGCCTTTAAAACGAATGATCATGACTTTTGTGGGGAGCTATTACAGCTTCATGCAGAATCAATCGTACGTGCGGGTCAATTTGAGTGGTTGTTAGAAAAAATCAATCGATTTACTGAACAGGAAAAAGACAAATTTTATAGATTATATTATTTCGAGGGTGAGTGCCATCGCTACCGAGCTTATTATGAAAAAGCGAAACAATCCTATGAAAAATGTGCAACCATCGCACAGCAACAGCGGGATCACCTATTTATGACAAAATCTCAAGCCGGGATAGCCCATATATACTTAGACACCATTCAACCGGCTTTAGCAGAGCCCTATCTAGAGAAAGCATTAGAGCTAGCGAAACATACACCATTACGCAAAGAGGAATTATTAGAACTTCAACGGCAATATGCTGAAAATTTAGTGAACCTAGGGAAGGCCAAGGGTGCACAGCTCTTTATGGAGGACGTCGCATTGCCAGTGGATGTCATACAACGAGCGAATGTCGATGTTCGTGTTTTACTACGAACTGGACAACTACGGGAGGCCAAGGAGTTATTAGCACAGCGACTTGAATTACCGCCTCAGCTTGTTGCAACCCATCGAGAAAGTGAACTGCTGGCGGCTTTCGTTTATGCATTGTTAGGTCAAGGCAAAGAAGCCTGGTATGCTGCCCAACATGGAATTCGCAGAGGATTAAAAGAGAAGTCTATTTTCATAGAGGCGGTAGGCTATATCAGAAAGGCACATGCCCTGCTGTTAATGGATTTCCCAGATCATCAGGGGGCATGTCAAGCCTATGAAAAAGCGTTGACGTTAATGAATGCCATTAATATTTCTCGTGTGAAGGCTGAGCCTTATATGGGGTTAGCCATTGTCAAACATTTTTTAGGAGATATGGTAGCGGCAAAAAAATATTTAGCATTGGGCTTACAGGAAACAGAGCAAGTTCAAGATGCGTGGATGACGGCTCTAATTCTTCTAGCAGAGGTAAAAATCATCCTTTCCCAGCAAGAAAGAGGGCGAGCGAAGCAATTATTAAAGAAGGCACAGCAACTATTTCAAGAATGCGGTGATCGCAATGGCTTGATGCATGTTTTATTTTATCAGTCTGTGATTGCCATGCAAGAGTGTAATAAGAAGCCGTTTCAACAGTATTTTCAACAGTTTGCCCAACTATGTGTGGGGAATGGCTATGAATATTTCTTACAAAGGCCATCGATACTTGGTCCGAGCAATCGAATGATATTTTACGAGCTACTGCAATTTAGTCAAACTTGTCAGATGGAGCATTCAGCTATCTTAGCATTGCAAAGTTATTTTCAGGTCGAGGATAGCATCAGTTATCCGCAGGATGAAGTACAGATGAATCTTTTTGGGAGTTTAAATTTAATTCGAGCACAACGAAAGCTGGAAGACAAAGAGTGGCAGCGTGATAAATCGAAGGAATTATTCGTGTACCTCTACTGTCATCGCAATCGCTTTACACCGAAGGAAGAGATAGCACAGGCATTATGGTCAGATCGTAGCGTCGAGTCCTTAGATCGAGATTTTAAGGTGGTCTTAAACACATTACTCAAAGTGTTGGAGCCACAACGTCATGCAAGACAAGATAGCTTTTTCATTCAACGAAAAAATAATATGTATCAGTTACAAAATATCGCTTTTCTCCAAATTGATGTAGAACGCTTTCACTATTATTACAGCTTAGGAATGGAGGAATATGATCCACAGTTGTCCAATGAATGGCTATTATTAGCGGAAGCGAGCTATACGGACGCGCTCTATGCGGAAAAAAAGCAAATCGACTGGCTTACGCAGGACCGTGAAAAGCTACAATTTTTATATATCGAAGTCCTGGAACGACTGGCACAAAACGCAACAAGACAACAGCAATATAAAAAAGCTATTTTTTTCGCAGAAAAGATCCTGCGCGAGGATGCACTCTGGGAGGAAGCGTATCGCCTGCTCATGTACAGCCACTACCAACTCCAAAACCGCTCCCTGGCCTTAAAATGGTATGAAAAATGTGTCCAACAATTACAACAGGAGCTAAACACAACCCCCATGGAATCCACCATGACAGTCTATGATTTGATAATGGGGTAGCCAGTGTTGCTTTTAAGGCTAGGCGAAGTGGTTTAGTATTGGATGGGACTGCTTCATTGAGTGTGGGAAGTGACCCTTCTATGGGGAGAACTGCTCTTAAGTGGAGTCAAAGCGCTCATTTTATGGGGAAACCTGCTCCTAAGTGGAGTCAAGGCGCTCCAACTGAGAGTAGAGCCGCTCCTAAGTGTGGTCAAAGCGCTCTAAGTAAGGAGAGAGCCGCTCCTAAGTGTGGTCAAGGCGCTCCAACTGAGAGTAGAGCCGCTCCTAAATGATGTCAAAGCGCTCCAACTATGGGGAAACCCGCTCCTAAGTGGGATTAAAGCGCTCTAACTAAGGAGAGAACCGCTCCTAAGTGGAGTCAAGGCGCTCTAAGTAAGGAGAGAGCCGCTCCTAAGTGTGGTCAAGGCGCTCCAACTAAGGAGAGAATCGCTCTTAAGTGAAGTCAAAGCGCTCCAACTATGAGTAGAGCCGCTCCTAAGTGGAGTCAAAGTGCTTCAACTAAGGAGAGAGCCGCTTCTAAGTGTGGTCAAAGCGCTCTAACTAAGGAGAGAGCCGCTTCTAAGTAGAATCAAAGCGCTCCAACTGAGGGGAAAGCCGCTCCTAAGTGTGGTCAGAGCGCTCCAACTAAGGAGAGAGCCGCTCCTAAGTGTGGTCAAGGCGCTCCAACTATGAGTAGAGCCGCTCCTAAGTGTGGTCAGAGCGCTCTAACTAAGGAGAGAGCCGCTCCTGAGTGGAGTCAAAGCGCTCCAGCATTGAGGGGAGTCGCTCCTAAGTGATGTCAAAGCGCTCTAAGTAAGGAGAGAGCCGCTCCGAAGTGTGGTCAAGGCGCTCCAACTGAGAGTAGAGCCGCTCCTAAGTGTGGTCAGAGCGCTCCAACTAAGGAGAGAGCCGCTCCGAAATGATGTCAAAGCGCTCAATCAAAGAGGAAAGCCGCTCATAAACCGTGTCAACCCGCTCCAACTGTGGAGTAGACTATATACAATGTACAAAAATGTACCCTATTTGGAGGAACAACAATGTCATTTTGTCAGACGAATAAAGCGAATATTTACTATGAAGTTATTGGAACAGGGACACCTATTATCATGCTACATGGTTTTTCTCCTGATCATCGTTTGATGAAGGGATGTATGGAGCCCGTTTTTATAGAGCGAGAAGGATGGAAGCGTATCTATATTGATCTTCCAGGAATGGGGAAGACAACAGACTATTCATCGATTCAGAACTCAGATGAAATGCTAGAAGCAATCATCGAATTGATACACACGATCATTCCAAATGAATCCTACTTGTTGGTGGGTGAATCTTACGGTGGCTATTTAGCGCGCGGTATTATGAGAACGTCAGTCGATCAACTTTTAGGTGCTGCCCTTATTTGTCCTCTCATCATTCCTGAAAAAGAGCAACGTACGGTGCCACAGCATTGTATTGTACAAGCAGATGCTGTTTTTTTATCAACATTAAGTCAGCAGGAGCAAGATGATTTTGGGGCTAATCAAGTCGTCCTAGATGCCTATAATTGGGAGCGCTATACAACAGAGGTGTTGGCAGGGTGTAACCTTGCAGATCAGGCATTTTTAGAAAAAATTCAGCAAAGCTATGGATTTTCCTTTGCCGTTGACGAACAGTCCTTTGACAAGCCAAGTCTCTTTTTACTTGGAAAACAAGATTCCGTTGTTGGCTATAAAGATGCTTTTTCGATTTTAAAAAAATTTCCTAGAGCAACTTTTGCCATATTAGATATTGCGGGGCATAATTTGCAGATCGAACAAGCTGAATTGTTTACCAAGCTGATGAGTGAATGGTTGAATCGTGTAGAGGGAGAGATGGATGAAAGTGATCCTTGCAAATAAAAAATTACTTTTAAGAGAATTCACGCAATATGACTGGATTGATGTTCATAAATATGCCTCACAGGAAATTGTTTGTAGGTATCAAACATGGGGACCAAATACAGAGGAGGATACAAAAGAATTCATTCAGGATGTTCTCGATGAAGCAACACAAACACCAAGGGAAAGATATGTTTTTGCGATTATTTATCAAGAAACGTTAATAGGTGCGGTAGAAATCATGATTCGGGATTTTACAAATAAGGTCGGGGAAATTGGTTATATCGTGAACCCTGATTATTGGGGGAAGGGAGTAGCAACGCAGAGTGCTAAATTAATGATCACTTTCGGCTTTGAAACATTAAAGCTCCATCGTATTTGTGCAACCTGTGATCCTAGAAATATTGGATCAGCAAAGGTTTTAGAAAAAGTAGGAATGTTAAAAGAAGGAGTATTACGTGAAAATATGCTAATGAAAGATGGGGTTTGGCGAGATTCATTTTTGTATAGTGTATTGAAACAGGAATGGTCATCATGTTAAAAGTTATGCATTAAATGAACATTCTGCATTTTATTGGATATGTTGAAATCCTTTTTGTAGATTGTCCTCATCGGAAATTACAGAATCTAATTTGGAACACTTAAAAATTAGTTCCTCATATAAAAGACAAAAATGTTGTACATTCAACGTTTTTGTCTTTCTTTATATATCGTAGCTACAAATCTTTTAGCACTTTTAAATTTTTAATAAACAGTTCCATAACGTCGATATGGATAGTTGTCCAATCTTGATATGCTGTAGGTATTGAAACGTCTTCCATGTTCCTAATTTTTTGATAACAAATTCATTTCATTAATGTAGTTTTTAAGCTTCATTATATCTTTTTTAGATCCTACTGAACCGTGGCCAGGGATAGCTTTTTGAATGGCCAAGTTATTTACTTCTTCTAAAATATTTTCCCATTGTGTTGGATTGGAATAAGGGAAAAATGATGGATGCATACCGACAAATAGAAGGTCAGCCATAAATATGATTTCATCTTCAGGTATATAAAGAAAAGAATCACAGGGAGAATGACCACCTCCCAGTGTCATTATTCTAGCGGTACGTTCTGTTCCGAAAATAGTAAATTCATGAGTAAAAGTATATTGTGGCAAAACTAATTCCAGGTCAGGGATTGAGCTTTCCATCTCTTTTAAAAAACTTATTTCATTCATTTTTTGTATGTCAGTGGAAGCGACAAGGGAGGCAATGTATTTTTTTAACCCTTCTAAATCTGCCTTTTGTTCAGCAATTTTTGCTGGATGGTTTTCTTTCATTTGTTGAAGTGTTATTTGACTAGAAACGATATGACAATCTTTAAATACTTGGTTTCCTCTCGTATGATCACTATGGAAATGACTGTTAATTACCCAAGAGACGGGTTTATTTGTAATATGTACAGCTATATTTCTTAGATCTTCAGCTGCTTGTTGCGTGTTAAATGTATCAAAAATAATGGTTTTGTCCCCTAAATCAATGAGACCAGCATTTCCAAACGCGCCACCACCATCCTTTGCAATAGCGGCATAAATACCTTCACTTACTTTTTCAAGATTAAAATGTCTGGAATAATATTCACTCATTAAAATTCCCTCTCTTTTTTTAGGTGTTTAGTAAAGATAATACGAGTTGTTACATAAATATCCTACACTGTTCGCTCTTCTTTAAAATACTTAAAGTAATAATACCATAAATGCCCAATTTGTAGATTATCGTCGCTATGAATAATCGCATTCGTAGGCGCTCCGCTACACTTTCGGGACATAAAAATGCTCTACACTAAAGTGCAAAGCATTTTTTGTAACTAATTTGTAACTGGACTTTTATATAGTGTTGTCATAGCAAGAAAGCGCTTTCTAGGGAGCTTATTTTGAAGGGGGATATGGGATGAGGAAGCAGTGGTATTGGTTTCTTTTCGTGATGTTGGCTGTGGTGTTGGTGGCTTGTAATGGGGAAGACTCGAAGGATGATGCAACGGATGCAGATTCTTCTGATGGGGAAACGAAGGCGGTCACTGCGGAAGGTGGCACAATTAAGATTGGGGTGCTTGCTTCGTTAACGGGGGCGCTTGAGTCATATGGAAAGCAGACGCAGCGTGGGTTTGATTTAGGGATTGAGTATGCAACAGGTGGCACGATGGAGGTCAATGGTAAGAAAATAGAGATTGTGTATGAGGATACGGAGACGAAGCCAGAGGTGGCTGTGCAGAAGGCGACAAAGCTTTTGGAAGATGATCAGGTTGATTTTTTAGTCGGTTCTTCGAGTTCGGGTGATACGCTCGCTGTTTTACCACTTGCCGAGGAGTATGAAAAAATTATGGTGGTAGAGCCAGCAGTGGCTGACAGTATTACGGGTTCCGAGTTTAATGAGTATATTTTCCGTACAGGTCGTAATTCATCACAGGATGCGTATGCTGCGGCAGCGGCTATTGCGGGCAAAGGTGTGAAGATTGCTACATTTGCGCCAGATTATTCGTTTGGCTGGGATGGGGTGAATGCCTTTAAAACGGCAGCGGAGAAATTAGGGGCTGAAATTGTACTTGAGGAATATGCAGATCCTGCAGCAACAGACTTTACATCCAATTTGCAAAAGGTGATTGATGCGAAGCCTGATTATTTGTTTGTTGTCTGGGCTGGGGCAAATTCACCGTGGAATCAAATTGCTGATCTTAAAATTCAAGAAAAGGGCATTAAGATTTCGACGGGTGCACCGGACATTATTGCCCTTCAATTTATGAATCCATTGGTTGGGATGGAAGGCTTCTCGGTGTATTATCATACGCTACCGCAAAATGATGTCAATAAATGGTTAGTTGATGAACACCAAAAACGTTTCAACGAAGTGCCTGACTTATTTACTCCTGGTGGTATGTCTGCGGCGATTGCTGTTGTGGAGGCATTGAAACAATCGGATGGGGATGTAGATGCCAATAAGCTGATTGACATAATGGAGGGTATGTCATTTGAGACACCTAAAGGTACGATGACGTTCCGTGAAGAGGATCATCAGGCTCTTCAGTCGATGTATTCGATTCGCTTAGAGCAACAAGATGGTGTGGATTATCCAGTACCAGTGCTTATTCGGGAGTTAAGTCCTGAGGAAACGGCACCTCCTGTTATGAATTAAACAAATGAGAGGCAGCATGGCTGTCTCTCTACATATCTATTAGAAGGAAAGGGAGTAGAGAATGGAGCCGCTATTATACACTGATAATTTAACAATCCGTTTTGGCGGACACACGGCTGTGGACGGCGTTAATTTTCAAATGCCGGAGAAGCATTTGAAGTCCATTATTGGGCCGAATGGTGCTGGGAAAACAACATTCTTTAATTTGCTTAGTGGTGAACTAAAGCCAACTGCGGGTGATGTTTATTTTAAAGGGCAATCACTTGCACAAAAGTCGGCTATCGAAAGAACACGTATGGGATTGGGACGTTCTTTTCAAATCACCAATGTTTTTCCAAACTTAACGGTTCTCGAAAATGTCCGCTTAGCTGTTCAATCCAAGGAGAAAATTCGTTACCAGCTATTCCGTCATTACAAAAGCTATAAGGCGATTACGGAAAAAGCGGAGGAGTTATTGGCACTCGTTTTACTCGACAATAAACGAGATGCTCTTACAACGATGCTATCCCACGGAGAGAAAAGAAAGCTTGAGATAGCCATGCTACTCGCGTTAGATACTGAAATTTTGCTGCTCGATGAACCAACTGCAGGGATGTCGTTAGAGGAAGTTCCTACGATTTTAGAAGTCATTCGGAGCATTAAACAGCAAGGGGATAAAACCATTTTGCTCATAGAACACAAAATGGATATGATTTTAGATTTATCGGATTCCATTATGGTGTTGTTCAATGGTCAGTTATTAGCAGATGGCTCACCAGAGGAAATTATGAATAATGATACTGTGCAACATGCATATTTAGGAGGGCTGTACGATGACCACCTTACTGACATTAAATGAGGTTCACACGCATATCGGCCAATATCATATATTGCAGGGCGTTAATTTTGAAGCGAAAGAGGGGCAGGTTACAGTACTTCTTGGACGTAATGGCGCAGGAAAAACGACCACTCTGAAAACAATAATGGGATTAACGCCTGCAACAAAGGGTGACATTGCCTTTCGCTCTCATTCGATTAAAAAAAGCCCAACCTATAAGGTGGCGAAATTAGGGATTGGCTATGTGCCTGAAAATCAAGGGATTTTTGCAGATTTAACGGTAGAGGAAAATATGAAGGTAGCGATGCGCAAGGAGGATACGGCAACATTAGAGCGACAGCAATATGTGCTAGAGCTGTTTCCTGACTTAAAGAAATTTTGGAAAAAGGCTGGCGGGCATTTATCTGGTGGTCAAAAGCAAATGCTGTCCATGGCAAGAGCCTTTATCAATGATAGCCAATTAATATTGATAGATGAGCCTTCCAAGGGACTTGCTCCTATTGTTGTGGAAAAAGTGATGGAAGCGATTGTGGAAATGAAAAAGAAAACGTCTATTGTCCTCGTTGAGCAAAACTTTATGATGGCTAGTCGAATTGGTGATACCTATACATTAATCGATGATGGCAGAACCGTAAATTCGGGCAATATGCAGGATTTGATTCATGATGAAGAACTAAAGCGCAAGTATCTTGGCATTGGATAGAGGGGGTGACCATCATTGGAGTTATTCGTCAATTTAATCATTAATGGCTTGGCCACGGGGATGTTAATTTTTCTACTAGCAGCCGGTTTGACGTTAATTTTCGGTTTAATGGATGTATTGAATTTTGCGCATGGTGGGTTATTTGTTTGGGGGGCTTATGCGGGGATCTTTACCTATATGTGGACAGAAAGTTTTATCGTTGGGATTATAGGTGCAATTGTGACGGGAGCGTTACTTGGACTGTTGACAGAGAAATTTATTATTACGCCTGTTTACGGCAATCATATTCAGCAAATTTTAATTACCTTAGGGCTGATGCTTGTTTTGCAGGAGCTTATTAAGGTGGTCTTTGGTCCGAATGGTGTGGCAGTGAAAACACCGAGTTATTTAGCAGGAAGCTGGGAAATTGGTGATGTGATCATCATTAAATATCGTTTATTTATTATTGTCATAGGGTTCATCATTTTTGGTATTTTCCAATATATGCTGAAGCGTACGAAGATTGGCTTGATCGTTCGTGCGGGTGTGCAGGATAAGGAAATGGCACAGGCTCTCGGTATTCATATTAAGCGTGTATTTTTATATGTTTTTATGGTCGGCGCAGCTCTGGCGGCACTAAGTGGGATGCTGATGGCTCCCTATTCAGGTGTGATCTATGCGGAAATGGGTATGGAATATGCTATTTTAGGCTTTATTGTCGTGGTAATTGGCGGCATGGGTAGTTTTTCTGGCTCCTTGCTGGCAGCGATTTTAGTAGGGCTTGCGGGTAGCTTTATGGCTTATTATGTCCCTGTGCTGTCACTGGCAGTCAATATGATTTTAATGGCCATCGTTTTAATTTTCCGTCCGCAGGGGCTGTTTGCGATGCGAAAGGAGCGAACATCATGAACAAGAAAATAACCTTACGCTCGATCGCATTTTTTCTGTTACTTGCCATTTTTATTATCCTTCCTTTTGTTAATGATTCACGCACGTTACTTATTTTACTCACGCAAATCTTTATTTTTGGGATATTGGCGATGAGCTATGATATTTTACTAGGTTATACAGGCATCGTCTCCTTTGGGCACGCCATGTTTTTCGGCATTGGCGCCTATACAACAGCGGTCATGCTGAAGCAGATGGATAACACACTCTTGATCTTTGTACTGTCCATCGTGATTGGCATGATACTAGCAGGCTTCATTAGCTTTTTAGTAGGCTTATTGACCTTGCGCTTAAAAAGTCATTTTTTTGCGATGCTGACACTAGCTTTTTCGGGGTTATTTTTAGTCTTAGCTGAAAAGTGGCGCTCTATTACGTATGGCAATGATGGCTTTACTTTTCGAGCACCTGATCTATTTAGAGATCGAATGACCTTCTATTTCTTTGTGCTAGCAAGCCTAGTTGTCATCTTTTTAGCGCTCTACCGTTTTGTTAATTCGCCGACAGGTCGTATTTTAATTGCCGTTCGTGAAAATGAACAACGGACGAAATCATTAGGCTTTAATACGTTGCACTATAAAGTCATTGCCTCTGTTGTGGCAGGCATTGTAGCAAGTTTTGCAGGTTCCTTATATGCAGTGTCATTACGTTTCGTCAACACAAGTGTCATGGCAATGGATATTACACTGGATGCTTTGTTAATGACGATTATCGGTGGGGTTGGCACTTTAGTTGGGCCGTTATTAGGGTCGGCAGTCATCGAATATGCACAACATGCACTGTCTGGGCTTGCGCGAGATTATCCTATTTTCGAACGCTGGATTATCTTCTTTGGGATTCTTTATATTTTAGCCGTTATCTTCTTCCCTAAAGGTATTATCGGCTCACTAAGACTGCTGTTTTGGAAGTGGCGAGGAAGGCTAAAGCAACGAAAAACGACGGGTCCCCTGCCACAGGAAAAGGAGCGATTTGAATGACAGTTGGTATTGTTAGTACAGGTATTTATTTACCTCAACAGAAGATGACATCGCAGGACATAGCGGCTGTTTCCAATATTCCTGAGGACATTATCCGTCAAAAAATGGGCATCCATGAAAAGCCAATCCCAGGTAAGCATGATCATACAGTGCAAATGGGGATCTGGGCAGCACAGGAGGCGATTCAAAAAGCAAATATAGACCCCAAGGATATAGATGTTGTCATTTATATGGGGGAGGAACATAAGGAATATCCACTCTGGACAGCCTCCATTAAAATACAGGAGGAGCTTGGTGCAGTCAATGCATGGGCATTTGATGTGCAATTACGCTGTGGCACAACGATCATGGCGTTGAAAGTGGCGAAAAGCTTAATGGCCTCAGATGACACGATACAAACCATTCTTTTAGCAGGTGGTTATCGCAATGTTGATTTTATCGATTATAGCAATCCGCGAACGCGCTTTATGTACAATTTGGCGGCAGGTGGGGGCGCGATGTTAGTACAAAAAAACTATGAAAAAAATCTGCTACTAGAGGCAGATATGATAACGGATGGTTCTTTCTCAGAGGATGTAGTTGTACCAGTTGGAGGAACGAAAAATCCATTAACTCCATCTCATTTAACCGAAAATTTATATAAGCTTGACGTTTTGGACCCCATTGGGATGAAGGAGCGGCTAGAACAAAAATCTTTAAGCAATTTTTTGAAGGTCATTCGCAGTTCTTTAGCGAAAAGTGGATACAGTGAGGAACAGCTAAATTATTTAGCGATGCTGCATATGAAACGATCTGCACATGATTATATTTTAGCGGAGCTTGGCTTACAGCAGGAGCAGTCTATTTATTTGCAAGACTATGGACATATTGGTCAGATCGATCAAATTTTGTCCCTACAGCTAGCACAGGAGCAAAATCAACTTCAAGCAGGCGATATTGTGACGCTCGTTAGTGCTGGTATTGGCTATGTTTGGGGAGCTATCACAATACGCTGGGGATAAGGGGGAAATGGCATGGTAAAAAAGATTCAACTAGAAAATGGGGAAACGATGGCTTATCGCACGCGCTTAGGTGGAGGTCATCCTTTAGTGTTGGTCCATGGCAATATGACATCTTCGAAGCATTGGGATATTCTGATGGATGCTTTAGACGAGAAATACACCATTTACGCGATAGATTTACGTGGCTTTGGCGAATCGTCCTATCATAAGCCCATTACTGCTATTAAAGATTTTAGTGATGATGTCAAGCTTTTTGTGGATGCCATGCAATTGCAAAGCTTTGATATGGTTGGCTGGTCAACAGGTGGAGCCGTCTGTATGCAGTTTGCGGCGGATTATCCAGGTCACTGTCAACGACTGATTTTACTGGCTTCTGCTTCTACACGTGGCTACCCATTTTACACGGATTTGGGAACAGGCAATCCAGCCACCTTTAAGCGAGCCTATCATTATGAAGAGGTACTCGTGGATACATCGAAAACAAAGCTGATTCAAGGCTTCTATGAGTCAAAAAATGCAGAAGGCTTACAGTCTATATGGAATGCGTTAATTTATACGCATCAGCAACCAGAGGCTGAAAAATATCAAGAATATGTGGAGGATATGCTTACACAGCGGAATTTAGCAGAAGTATATCATGCTCTCAATACATTTAATATAAGTGCTGTTGACAACGAGGTGGCAAAAGGATCACAGGATGCCCTATTGCTCCATTTCCCAATTTTAGTGCTTCGAGGGGATCGAGATTTAGTGATTACAGAAGAAATGAATGCTGAATTGCTACATGATTTAGGCAAAACAGCACAGTTTGTAAGCCTAAAAAATTGTGGACATTCACCTTTGATTGATGATTTAGCACAATTAACAGCTGAAATTGAAGCCTTTTTAGAAATTGGAGGAAGACAGTATGCGTTTAAACAATAAAGTGGCAATCATTACAGGTGCTGCAAATGGCATCGGCTATGCGGCTGCAGAACGTTTTATCGAAGAAGGAGCATGGGTATTTATCGCTGATTTTGATGACAAGGCAGGCATTTTAGCAGCGCATCAACTAGGGGAAAATGCAGTGTTTATACAAGTAGATGTCGCAAGTAGAGAGAGCGTTAAACAATTGGTGACATCAGTGATTGAACAGGCAGGCCGCATTGATATTTTAGTGAATAATGCGGGAATTACAAGAGATGCCATGCTGACAAAGATGACGGAGGACCAATTTCAGCAGGTGTTAGATGTCAATTTGACAGGGGTCTTTCATTGTACACAGGAGGTCATTCCCTATATGGTGGCAGCTGGTGGAGGCAAGATTATTAATACATCCTCCGTTAGTGGGGTTTATGGCAATGTTGGTCAAACCAATTATGCAGCGACAAAAGCCGCGATTGTAGGTATGACAAAAACATGGGCGAAGGAATTAGGGCGTAAGGGAATTAATGTCAATGCAGTGGCACCTGGCTTTACTGAAACAGATATGGTCAAAAAAATGCCTGAAAATATTTTGGCTCAAATGCGCTCAATCGTCCCCCTACAACGCTTAGGGACGCCAAGAGATATTGCCAATGCTTATTTGTTTCTAGCATCTGACGAGTCCTCCTACGTCCATGGGCATACTCTGCATGTGGATGGCGCGATTATGATGTGATAGGGGGAGGTCAAGATGTTTGTTGAGCAAGAATGGATTTTAAAACGTGCTGCATTAACGCCTCACCACATCGCCTTGATTAATCTAGCGTCAGAGGAACAATGGACCTACCAGCAATTATCCGAGGAAATCGGCAAATGGAGTCAATTTTTCGAGCGTCAGCAGCTACAAAAAGGAAGTAGAGTCGCTGTTTTTGCGAAAAATCATATCCAATTGTTTGCTGTTTTATTTGCCTGTGGGCTACGTGGGCTCATTTATGTGCCGTTAAATTGGCGCTTAAGCAAGGAGGAGCTAACACAAATTTTGGCAGATGCGACCCCTGCTATCCTATTATACGAAGAGGGTAGTCATTGTCCTTTAGCTTTAGAAAAGATGTTTTCACTTCATGTGAACCAACACGAGAAGGAGATACAACCAAGTAGGCAAGACGTGGTTGTGGATGATCCGTGGCTAATGATTTATACAGGAGGTACGACAGGTCGTCCAAAAGGGGTTGTGCTATCCTTTCAGTCGGTCAATTGGAATGCCATGAATACGATCATTAGCTGGGGGTTACATGCTCAAGATCGCACATTAAATTATATGCCGATGTTTCATACTGGTGGCTTGAATGCTTTATGTATTCCCTTACTTATGGCGGGAGGAACCGTCATTATTGGCGATAAGTTTGATGCAGAAGAGGCACTGCAAGCAACGAACCGATATCAAACGACCATTTCCCTTTTTGTGCCAACGATGTATCAAGCGATGATTGCGACGAAGTATTTTCAGGAAAATCAATTTCCTTCGATGAAGGTATTTTTATCTGGTGGTGCTCCATGCCCTCATCCTATTTACGATGCCTTTCATAATAAGGGATTATTTTTTAAAGAAGGATACGGCTTAACAGAAGCAGGGCCAAATAATTTTTACATTGCCCGAGAGCATGCCTATGCGAAAAAAGGCGCTGTCGGGAAAAGCATGCAATTCAATGAAGCTAAAATTGTTAATTTTGCGGGACAAAGCTGTGCACCCCGTGAAGTAGGAGAGCTATTGGTAAGAGGGAAGCATATGTTTCGCTTTTACTGGAATAACAAACAAGAAACCGCTAATATCCTCCAAGACGGCTGGCTGAAAACAGGAGATTTAGCCATGATGGATGAGGATGGCGATTTTTATATTGTAGGGCGTCGAAAAGAAATGATTATCTCGGGTGGTGAAAATATCTATCCTCAGGAAGTAGAGCAATGTATATTACGGCATCCAGATGTGCGGGAGGTAGCTGTGATTGGTGTAGGTGATGACTATTGGGGTGAGATCGTGACAGCTTTTATTGTCTGTCCTCACCAAGTAGCTTCTATATTAGATGATCTTAACGAGCTATGTCATCAACAACTAGGACGTTATAAGATTCCAAAACAAATGATTTTCATAGATGAACTACCAAAAACAAGCGTTGGTAAAATCGATAAAAAGGCATTGTATAGGCTTGTCAACTCATCTACCTGTTAAGTATGATGATGGGAAGGAAGACACGCTCATCTTGCTAAATACGAAATGAGAGAGGGACACATAAATGGCCCACGCATTAGTGATGGGTGGAACAGGGATGTTAGCTGACACATCTCTTTGGTTAGTGAATAAAGGCTATCATGTGTCAATAATTGGACGTAGTGCCTATCGAATGGAAAACTTGCGAAATAGAACAACCAAACCTTCTCTTCTAACACCGATTTTAGTTGATTATTGTGATATCACCTTATTAAAAGAGAAACTAGAAGAAACGATCGCGCATAATGGACCCATTGAATTGGTCATTGCGTGGATTCATTCCTATGCTGACACGACACTAGAGAACATATCCAGTGTAATTTCCAATTGGAATAGCGGAAAATGGAAACTGTTTCATGTGTTGGGGAGTAAGGTAAATGTAAGTGAAGTCCAAGAGAAATTGAAGCTGCTTGATCGTACGCAATACAGGCAAATCCAGCTAGGTTTTATGATGGAAAAAGGTCATTCGAGATGGCTTACGCATGAAGAAATATCGCAAGGTGTCGTTGCTGCTATTCAACATGATCTGCCTGTTCATATCGTTGGCACGCTACAACCGTGGGAAAAGCGACCGCTATAACTACCTAACCTTCGTCTAGCTAGATGGACGAAGGTTTTTACTTATGTCCATTATCAGTTTATTTATCGAAATTCGGATGTCTACATAATGGTGAGGGATATTTAGGTTTGTATGAAAAACGTCAGAATCAACCGTCTTTTTTACATCATAAATTTTTCTTAGTATAACAAAATCATTTCTATATAACTCATCCTTATTTAATCACATCTCTTCCCATCAGACCGACATATCAGTAAAATAGAGTAGGTTAGGGGGATTACATGTGAAAGATCAACGCTTTAAAATAGCGCATCGAGAGGCGCTTATCGGGATTGGACTCGTCCTTGTCAACTTTGCGATTTGGTTTGGCTTTGCCTATGGACTAGGCTCAGGGGACCCAAGAAATTATACGTATGTCTTTGGTTTTCCAGCTTGGTTTTTCTATAGCTGTATCGCAGGGACAGGCTTTATGATCCTTCTCATCTGGATTGTGATGAAACTCTTTTTCAAAGAGGTACCATTTGATGATGAGGAGGTGGATCGCTAATGCATTGGCAAGTTGTATTTCCATTGCTATTATTTTTAATTATTATATTTGGAATTGGTATTTGGGCCAATAAGCATGTCCGCTCTTCTAATTCATTCCTACAGGAGTATTTCCTTGGTGGTCGCGAAATGGGGGGTTTTATCCTTGCGATGACGATGATCGCTACATACGGCAGTGCGAGTAGTTTTATCGGAGGACCGGGTGTGGCCTATACAAAAGGACTTGGGTGGGTATTACTGGCAATGGCTCAGCTACCTGCAGGTTATTTTGTACTCATGATTTTAGGGAAAAAATTCGCCATTATCGCTCGTCGTTACCAGGCCATTACGTTAATCGACTTTTTACGAGAGCGCTACAAAAGCCATGTCATTGTCATTTTGTCAGCCATTAGTATCATTGTCTTTTTATTTTCGGCTATGATGGCCCAATGGGTTGGGGGTGCGCGCTTAATTGAGTCTTTAACTGGCTTAAGCTACACAGCGGCACTGTTTATTTTTGCGATTTCAGTGTTAGTGTATGTCATTATCGGTGGTTTCCGAGCAGTAGCGTTAACGGATACGGTCCAAGGTTCGATTATGGTGATTGGTACGATTATTTTATTAATCGGAACCATTGTGGCAGGTGGAGGCATCGACAATATAATGGCCTCACTGGTCGCTGAAAATCCTGACTTTGTGTCACCATTTGGCGCACAAGGAGACTTAACGCCTTTGTATGTCTCGACATTTTGGATTCTCATCGGTGTAGGGGTTGTAGGACTTCCGCAAATTGCCGTTCGTGCGATGAGCTACAAGGATTCAAAAAGTATGCATCAAGCGATCATTATTGGCACGATTGCCATAGGGACAATCATGTTTGGCATGCATTTAATTGGTGTGTTAGCCCGACCTGTCTTACCTGGCATTGAGATTGGTGATAAGGTAATGCCACTTCTGACATTAAAAGTACTACCGCCATTTTTAGCAGGAATCGTCTTAGCTGCACCAATGGCCGCCACAATGTCAACGGTTAATGCGTTACTTATGCTTGTCAGTTCCACGGTTGTCAAAGATATTTATTTAAATTACATGAAGCCGAAAGCTAGTGATGCAGAGATTAAACGTGCAAGCTTTATTGTGACAACGGTCATTGGCTTAGCGGTTGTCATCTTTGCACTCAATCCACCTGATTTATTAGTGTGGTTGAACTTATTTGCCTTCGGTGGGCTAGAGGCTGTCTTTATTTGGACAGTAGTTTTAGGATTATATTGGAAAAAAGCGAATAAATACGGAGCGATTGCATCGATGATTTCAGGTATGCTGTTGTATATTATGATTGATCGATTCTACCCTTCTGTATTTGGTATGCATACAGTCACAATACCAATCGTCGCATCCTTCATTATTTTTGTGCTTGTTAGTTTGACTACTAGTCATAAATTTAAAAACGAAAAACTTATGATTTAACTCAAAAACGCCACAGATATCAAATTCTGTGGCGTTTATTGTTTTAATGCATCATAAAATCATAGGCATTTTTTGCAAGTAGTGTCATCGTGACCACAATAAAAAGCGTGCGGACAAAGCCGCTTCCTTTCTTGATCGCCATGCGCGAGCCAAGCATAGCTCCACCAATTTGCGCAATGCCCATTACTAAACCATAGACATAATGAATTTGACCTAAGTAAGCAAACATACAAACGCCGGCCACATTACTCGCCAAATTTAAAAACTTCGCATTACCAGCCGCCTTTAAAAAATCAAAGCCTACCAGTAGGAAGCTAAAAATTAAAAAGGAGCCTGTTCCAGGACCAAGAAATCCATCATAAAAACCAATAGCAAATAATAACAGCATAAATAAAAATAAATGCGTTTTAGATAGTTTTTTTACAGTAGCGACAGCGCCCCAATCCTTTTTAAAGATCGTATATACCCCAACAGCCGCCAGCATAACAAGCATTAAGGGCTTTAGTAATGCTGGGTTGATTAGATGTACAGTCCATGCACCACATAAAGATCCAATAAATGCTAGAGGAAAATATTTGAGGACAGAGCGAATGTCCAGCTGGCCAGAACGGTAGAAGGAAATCGAGGACGTGAGCGAGCCCATTGCTCCTGCTAGTTTATTCGTGGCAACAGCTGCGGCTGGATTTAGGCCAACAAACAGTAAAGCAGGTAATGAAATTAAACCGCCCCCTCCCACTACTGAGTCGACAAAAGCCGCCAGAAATCCAAATGAAATTAACAGTATAAGAATATGTACATCGACTTCAAAAAACATATTACACCTCTTTTAAATTAGTTACTACTGAAATAGTAACTAATTTTATTTGCGCTGTAAACCCTCATTTTTTCATTGGCAAATCTTCACAAAAGTAGCCTATAATAAAGATAATGGAGGGATTACATGGAGGAATTAATCGCCCAGTTGAAAGAAATGGGTTTTACAGAATATGAAGCAAAGGCCTATACGGCACTTGTTCAGCAAAGTCATGTCAGTGCCTATCAGGTTAGTAAAAATTCTGGCATACCACGTGCAAGAGTGTATGATATTTTAAATATCCTTGTAGATAAGGGCATTGTGTTAAAAGAAGAGACCGCAGAACAAACAACCTATGCGGCAATGCCAGTGTCTGTGTTTTTACAGCAAATGCAACAACGCTGGGAGTCAAATTTTACATCTATGCGCGGGAAATTAGAGAAACTAGAAGAAAAAGTGCAAGAAGCGGAGCCTAAAGTGGTCATGCTAAAGGGCAAGGAATCCATCATTAACTATTGTCAGTCACTTCTAAAGAAAGCGAAGAAAAAGGTGATGCTGTCAATGTGGGAGGATATGTATGATGCCTTACGAGAAGATTTGCAAGAGGTGGCGCAGCATGTTCCTGTCCATGGCATTACCTTGTATGTGGGGGAGCATTTAGCCTCGATTGACCAGCATAGAGCCACACATTATACAAAAAAATCGTCTACACCGCATTGGTTTATCTTATCGATAGATGGTCAGGAAATGATTTATGGTCACTCTCCATCCACGCAAGAGACGGCTTTTATCACCAATGATCCTGTCCATATTTATTTATTAGAGGATTATATTTGGCATGATGTGCTCATCAATCGACTGGTAAAACGGGATGATCAGGAGTTAGAAGACTGGATTGCTAAGGAGCGAAAAGCTTTCTTCTTGGAATAGTCGTATAAGGGAAGGGGAGTAACGTGAAAAAAATCGTGTTGCTAGGTTTAATGAGTTTACTAATGTTAGGAGCATGTAACGCTACACCAGCTGCTGATCCACTAGCGATTCATGAGCTAACTGTTGTCCCCGACAATATCCAAAAAAATATTGTTTCTAATGACAGAATACAACTATTGCATGAAAATAATGCTTCATATTACCTCGTCTATTATTCAAAGGGGAATGTGTTGGCAAGTATTACGGCTGAGGGAAATAGGCTTATCATCCAGCTAGAAGAAGGCAGCGAGCAAAGGAAAGAGGCTCAGCCCTATGTTTTTCAAATCAACGTCAAGAATCCTGAGCTTGATACCATTGATTTGCGAATAAATGGCCAGAGTACACCAATCGATCGCATGACCATAATGTGAAAAAAGAAACCGAAATCCCTCTAGACGAGATTTCGGTTTCTTTGCATGATGTCTAATAAAATACTTTGTCTACATTGTATTTAGAGCGGAAAGTATTAATCGCATATGTTTCGTAAATTTCACGTTCCATTGGATCTTCTACTTCATAGACTTCAATTTTAAACACTTCATCACGATGGTTTTTCATCGGAGATACATTGTCCTCGAAATGTTTTTTAATACGTTGACGAATTTTACGTGCTTTCCCAACAAACAATAGCTCATTCGTGTCATTATAGAATAAGAAAATGCCGCCTTTATCACGTGTGATTTTATGGAAGTCAATAAAACCGAAGTAAGGTGTGATTTCCACATCACCTGGTTTTAAATCTTGTTCACGTTGACGGATTACTAGATCTGGTTTTGGAAATTCAATTTTAATCAAACTATTCACGTTCCTCTCTCTTACTAAAAGTATATGGTAACATAATTACGGCATGTTTACCATAAATTTTAAATGTAGAAACACCACATATAGCAAGCTTAGTGTACATCAAATGAGCAAGGAACATGCACTTGAATCACAAAATATTCTATGAATTATTGATATTCTAACTAGTTCATGTTACAATTCAAGATAATTAAATAATCTTATCAAGAGAAGCTGAGGGATTTGGCCCGATGACGCTTCAGCAACCTCTAACAATTGTTAGAAAGGTGCTAATTCCAGCAAAGGATTTTTTCCTTTGAGAGATAAGAGTGGACGTGAAAAAATCCTTCTCATTCTATCTCGTATGGAATGAGGAGGATTTTTTAATTTAGTTGCATTCTTTGCAAGCAAGGTTTGCTAAAAAAAGAGAGTGATTATAGAGAGGGGAAAGCAAGATGCCAATTAATATTCCGAAAAATTTACCAGCTGGAGAACATTTACGTGAGGAAAAAATCTTCGTCATGGAAGAGGATCGAGCGAAAACACAGCAAATCCGTCCATTAAATATATTAATACTAAATTTAATGCCTGAAAAAGAAAAAACAGAGCTTCAATTACTACGTTTATTAGGGAATACACCACTACAGGTGAATATTACCTTTTTAAATACGGCCACACATGAATCGAAAAATGTGAGTAAATCTCATTTGCAGCTATTTTACACAACGTTCAACCAAATTCGTCACCGACGCTATGATGGCATGATTATTACTGGGGCACCTGTAGAAAAAATGGCATTTGAAGATGTCAACTATTGGCAGGAAATTTCAGAAATTATGGATTGGTCTAAAAAGAATGTGACATCCGTGCTACATATATGTTGGGGGGCACAGGCTGCATTGTATCACCATTATGGCATTGGGAAGGTCGAGCTTTCTGCTAAATGCTCAGGCGTCTATTCCCATGTAATTACAGATTTAACGGTGGATTTAGTGCGCGGCTTTAGCGATTTATTTACTGCGCCTCATTCTCGCTATACATCTGTTTCCATTGACGAGGTTCGCAATCATCCAGACCTACGATTATTATCCTATTCAGAGGATGCAGGGGTATTCATCGTACAATCAAAAGATAATAAAAATATTATGATTACGGGGCATCTGGAGTATGATGCGACAACACTAGCCGATGAATATAGCCGTGATGTGGCGAAGGGCATAGATATCGACGTCCCTGTGAATTACTTCCCGAATGATGATCCGAAACAAGAGCCGATGAATACATGGCGTGCCCATACGCATTTATTATTCTCTAACTGGTTGAACTACTATGTCTACCAAGAAACACCATACGAATGGGATTTTGTAGATGAAATCGAATATCATATCTAATTAATAAAAAGTCTAATTTCTTTTCTAAACGTAGAAGAAATTAGACTTTTTGATTTTCCTTCGTTGTATCCTGTTGGGGTGTTTCGGTATTTTGAGCCTTAGATTTACGATTTCGAATAACTGCCACAATCAACAAAAGTATTGGTAATAAAATGGTGAAGATAAAGGAAAAGATAGGCCAAATTTCATTATTATAATTAGTAGAATGCACAATATCTGGATGAACAATTTGAGAAAGCCCAATCATAATTATGCCCATCGGTAAAATAAGCGGACGATGATCCTTGATCTTCAAAATTTGGGCAAGGCCAACAACGGTCGTATAGAAATACATAAATGTGCGAATATAAATAGACGAAATCCACATAAATGCCATAATAATTTCAATGCGCTGTAAAAAATTCCCTATGGATATTCTTTGCGCTAAGGCATAGCTGGGAAATGTCCTAGATGCTGTGTTTTCAGGCCCTAAGACAAGAATCGATAGGACAATCAACGTAATTAAGACGACACCACCAAGGATGGTCCCAATATATAGCCCTTTCTGTGCAGATGGCTGTACATTGACGCCAGCAGGATATAGCATCAATAACACAATTAATGGAAAGGAAAAGATACTCATAAAGCGTGCAATACTATAAAACATAGATGTTTTGGTTGCTTCTAGTAGAGGCTGAATATTCTCAAATGTAATTTGAGGGGTAATACAAACGACGAAAAAAATAAAGATAAAGATAAACAACGGAAAGAGAATTTCTGCTGAACGGGCAAACGTCTCAATCCCTAGATAAGCGGCATACATAATAATGATACTGAACAGTAGGGCGAATGCTAATGTCGGTGTTTCTGGCATAACTTCGGTTTTCATAAAAATACCAATAAAATAAAGTAACTCTCCAGTGGAGAAAAAGGTGAGAATGAGAAAGCAAATGGCTGTGATTTTCCCAAAAAAACGACCAAGAATTTTTTCGTTCGCCTCTATAAAATTAAGAGAGGGTGTTTGATTGGCAAGTGTTAAGAATAACTTAATGACCAGTAAACTAAGCACAACACCAATGCTGGCTGCAACCCAAGCATCTTGCTTAGCAGCGCCCGTAATACTTGAAGGGATAATTAAAATTGCTGTACCGATAGAATAGAGGAAGGTAACGATTGTAAACTGTCTTGAACTAATGATCTCTTTTTCCATCTAGCTACCCTCCGTTTCTCAGTCCATCTTTTTATTTTGTGAATGACACAATGTAATCCTTAATTGGTGTAAAGATAAAGGTAATTAAATCTAATGGGCTTGGAATATGGACTTTCAGGGCAATGGCCATATTTAAAGCAGTTCCAATGAGTAGCAAAAAGGAGAAGACAATAATGGTTTTTTTATCCTGTTGCTTTTTGAACTTTGGAATAAATAGAAGTGCAACGATGATTGAGATGATCAAGATAGCTACAGCTAGCACCATTTCATTACTCCTCCTTTGGCTTGTTTAATAATGAATTTTGCATCGTACCCAATCCTTGTGTTGTTACCTTCACGTGAACATCCACTGGCAAATCGGAAAAGAGGGAAGCCCACTCATCCTTGATTTTTCCCCACTGCTTTGCATCTGCACGATGTAGGGCATCACCAAAACCAAAAACATCGATTTCATATTGCTGTTGCATTATCTCTAATGTTTTTTCAATGCGTTCATCGATACCCTGGGCTGTTTTTTTATTAACGTAATCAATCGATTTATTTTTGGTGAGATCAATATCACATTCGACCTCTCCAACATTCTGCTCAACATTAATATGAACATCGATTTTCGGCTTGCCGTTTTTAAATGACCCTTTCACTTTTGTAGTGGATTGGGTGATTTCAGTAGATAAAGTCCCTTTATTAGGACAGGCGATGATTTCAATCGTACTTTGAATTTTGTCATTAAGAAAGCTAATGCCTTTGCTTTCTCCCTCGGACAGCAGTCCCATATATTTATCCCCTTTAAAGACTGCTAATCCCGCATATTGTAACAGCACAGGTGTTTTAACACGTTGCACATTTGTTTGATCTACCCCTAATTTCTTATCGCCATGAACTTCAATAGCAGAAATTAACGCCCCTTTATGCTTGTTGCTTAATGTATTGACTAATTCATCAATATTAACTGCTATTGTGGAGCCCCAAGCTCTCTCAGAGACATCGAGGGAATTTAACATTTTATTAGCTGGAACCTTTTCGATGGGTGTTAATACATTTAATACTTCCTTCGCTGTCGCTTCATGAGACATAATGACATCGAAATCCTTACGAAATTCATGGTCCCTTACAATTAAATCGAGTGCATCACTAATTCCTTCTTTCGCGAGATCTTCTCCTAAAACAACCACTTGAAGATGGGCAAAATAAGGCTTTCGTGCAGCAAGGGTCGTCATTTTTCGAATGGCCTCAAAGATGGTTTCGCCTCTCGAATGATAGCTAACGACAGGAGAGCGCTGAGTGGAAGCTTGTCGCACTGAAACTTCACTAGGATCGACAATTTGAACCGTAATTTCATATTCTTCGTCTATTTTGTCAATGCCCAGTGCTACGACAATGGCTAGTTCATTTAATTCACGCTTACTCCAGCAACCACTTAACAGTAAAGTGAGGATACATAGTAAGCAAATCCATTTTATTTTTGCCATATTCCATTCCTCATTTATCCAGTAGTTATTTCCTTCCTTTTACATTGACATAGTTATGGCCTCTAACAATATTTTTTTGATTGACTAAACGAGGTCGTGTAAGTAACTTTCTACGTGGAAACAGCACAAAGGCATCCTTCTGATCCTGTAATATTAACGGTGCAAAAGGGCTTAAATAAGGTACACCAAATGATCGAATGCTACATAAATGAAGAATAATGACCATAATGCCAAACATGACACCAAATAAACCAAACATAGCAGCTAAAATCATTAATGGAAAACGTAGCACACGAATGGTATTCGATAAGCCATAAGCAGGGAATAGGAAGCTACAAATCGCCGTTAAGGCCACAATAATGACCATTACAGCCGAAACAACGCCTGCATCAACTGCTGCCTGACCAATAACTAATGTCCCTACAATGGACACAGCTGGCCCGATTGTTCTAGGCATCCGTAGCCCAGCTTCCCTTAGTACCTCAAAGGCAATCTCCATAATAAGGGCTTCGACAACAGCAGGGAAGGGTACACCTTCTCTTTGCGATGCAATACTAATCAACATAGGTGTTGGTAGCATTTCTTGGTGAAAGGTGGTAATTGCAACATACAAAGAAGGTGCTACTAACGCTAGACTGATACCAAAAAAACGCAAGATACGTACAAGTGAGCTAATCATCCAATGCTGATAATAATCTTCTGCTGATTGTAAAAAGGATGTAAATAACGCTGGTACAACTAAAACAAAAGGTGTGCCATCAACGAGAATCGCCACTTTGCCATCTAATAATTCACCTGCGATGACATCAGGACGTTCGGAGTTGTAGATGGTTGGAAACATAGAATTTTTTGAATCCTGAATAAAATCCTCAATATAGCCGCTTTCCAGTATGCCGTCGATATTAATGCGGTCTAATCGAGCTAATACCTCTGCGACAATTTTGTCACTGGCGATGCCATTTATATACATCACCGCTACATCTGTTTGTGTCACATCACCGATAACGCGTGACTTTATCCAGAGATTCGGACTTTTTATTTTGCGACGGATGAGCGCAGTATTTGTACGTATGGTTTCGGTAAAGGATTCCCTCGGTCCACGAATAACAGATTCAGTCGATGGCTCTGTGACAGCTCGATCCTTGGCACTTCTGGTACTTGTCACAATCCCCTCAGCAAAACCGTCTAATAAAATAACCGTTTCACCATTGAGGATAGCATTGTAGAGTGTTGTAAAATGCTCGATATTCGTCACATCGCCTACCGTTAGATAGGAATTCCGTACATATTGGTTAATTGTTGTTATCTCAATATCTTGTTCTTCTTCAATATTTGCCATCAGTTTATCGATAACAGAATCAGAAATAGTGGTTTTATCCGATAAGCCATCGATGGAAATAATGGCGAGGTTATGGGGAACCGCTTCTCCAATCGTAATTTCGCGTATGATAATATCATTACTATGCCCTAGCGACTGTTGAATGATTTTTATATTTTTAGATAGGGAAGTATACAACAAATCGTTCGTTGTATGGGATGGGGAGGTCTCGATATTGTTGGACATGGACATATGTTTTCCTCCTCAAATGGACGTTCATTATCATTAGAGTGGACAATTTTTTTGAGAGATAAACGAAAAGGGGATGAAAAATTAGCTAATTGCGGTTAAATCACGTACTCTGCAACAATCGTATGCGGGTTTTTCAAGTTGTCTCGAAAAATTGTTCTGTACTAAATAAAAAAACAGTCTATCCTTTCATGGACTGAAAGGATAGACTTGTTTTATGTACGATAGTCGTATTGTAATTCATCTTTACTTGTATCAACGTCAACATGTAAATTGTGATCGTTAAAGAACCAAAGATCTTTCTCGTCAATGTAATAGATGACGTCATCTATTACTGTCTGTACACCTATGGCAATGGGTTCCTCACGTGTCATGCCGAGTGAAAAGCCTTCATGAAACGGACTAGAGCCACCGTAGCGTGCATAAAAGCGAATTGTATCGCCAGGTTCAACTTCCATTTCATGTTTGAACCATTGTAGGGCTTCATCTGTCAATGCAATGTTCATTTCAAATGCTCCTCTCTTCCTACAGCCATTTTACCTTTGGTTCGGTGCCGTTTTTAATACGTGCAATATTGGCACGGTGGCGATAAACAATAAAGGTAAATAAAAAGGCTACCAAGATGCCTAATGCAAAGTCACCTGTAATAAAATAATAAACGATTGCATAAATAAGCGCTACTAAAGCGGCTATCATCGATGTTAAGCTGACGATTTTTGTGATTTTTAATGTCACAATAAAGGTAATAAATAGTAGGACAAAGAGAGGCCAAGAATAGCCTAATAATACACCCGCAGAAGTTGCCACGGCTTTCCCACCTCGGAAGTTGGCGAAGATCGGAAACATATGACCGATCACAGCGACAAGACCAAGTAATAAAGAATGAAGTGTACTGTCAGAGAAAACGGGAAGTGTCACGAGTAAGACAGCGGCTGTTCCTTTTAAGACATCCATCACCGTAACAACAATACCTGCCTTCTTCCCTAACGTTCGAAAAGTATTGGTCGCACCAAGATTACCGCTCCCGTGTTCACGAATATCGGTATTATAAAAAATTTTGCCTATCCATAATCCAGAAGGTATAGAGCCGATTAGATAAGCACATAAAATAATAAGTCCATTGATCATAGCTGGACTCCTTTCATTCATAGTCCATCACTTGGTACTAATAGTTTGTAACAAGTATTTTACACTTTTTCTTGCTAATCTACAATGATATGAAGGAGATTTCATACGAAGCCTTGAATTCAATACAAAAGAGAATCTATTAGCGAGGGCTAGGCTTTTAGACATAAGTTTGTAAGAAGTGAAAAAACCTTTTTAAAAATATAGGCAAAAAGGCAATTTTGTCAATCGCTCATTCCTTTGGTAGAATAGAAGTCTAACTTTATCCAGTTTCATCACAAGGTACGTAATAGTGCTTCTATCTGCAAGCAACACAAATTTATTTTGCAACTATATAGGCTTCGATGCGTCCAATGTTGATGGAAGCTAGAAGCAGTCTGTCTTGCTTAAATACCAATTTTAAGCAACTGTTGAAGATGTTTACTATTTAGAAATATGATCAAAACTGTGAGCAAATTATTAAAATGATTGAACCTGTCGCTAGCTATTGACAGGAAATGCTATTATTATTAGGATGAGAACATAAATAGAACATGCGTTTGTTTTTGGAGGGGAATTTTTTTGACGAATAAACAGTCAACTAGCGTCTATAATGATGACGCTATACAAGTATTGGAAGGATTAGAAGCGGTGCGCAAACGACCTGGCATGTATATCGGTTCGACGGATGGCCGTGGACTTCATCACCTTGTGTATGAAATCGTAGATAATGCGGTGGATGAAGCGCTGGCTGGCTTTGGATCTCATATTATTGTCACAATTCATAAAGATCAAAGTATGAGTGTGCGCGACTTTGGCCGTGGGATGCCAACCGGTATGCATAAAATGGGCAAACCGACACCAGAAATTATTTTTACGGTGTTACACGCTGGCGGTAAATTTGGTCAAGGTGGCTATAAAACAAGTGGTGGTTTACATGGTGTTGGTTCTTCTGTTGTGAATGCGCTCTCAACATTTTTAGAGGTGACGATTCATCGTGATGGCAAAAAATATCGTCAGCGCTTTGAGCACGGGGGACAGCCTGTCACAACGCTTGAAAATATTGGTCAAACCAAGCAGACAGGAACACTTGTCCATTTCCTACCAGATGAAACGATCTTCTCTGTCACAAAATTCAATTATGATACGTTAGCAGAACGATTACGTGAATCAGCCTTTTTATTAAAGGGTTTAAAAATTGAATTAATCGATGAGCGCGAGGAAGGCAAAAATGATGTGTTCTTTTATGAGAATGGCATTGAAGCTTTCGTTGCGTATTTGAATGAGGAAAAAGATGTCCTTCATCCAGTGAAATATGTAGAAGGTATACAAGATGATATCGAAGTAGAGTTCGCTTTCCAGTATAACGATGGTTATTCGGAAACGATCTTATCATTTGTTAATAATGTTCGTACACGTGATGGTGGTACACATGAAACGGGTGCAAAAGCAGCATTGACACGTGTCTTTAATGAATATGCAAGAAAAATTGGCTTGTTAAAGGACAAGGATAAAAACCTTGAGGGAACAGATATTCGTGAGGGCTTAGCGGCCATTGTGTCTGTTCGTATCCCAGAGCACTTACTACAATTTGAAGGTCAAACAAAGGGCAAGCTTGGTACAAGTGAGGCTCGTTCTGCAGTGGATAGTGTGGTGTCTGAACAAATTTTGTATGTGCTAGAGGAAAATGCGGAGTTATCGGCTTCCCTTGTCCGTAAAGCGATTCGTGCGCAGCAAGTACGTGAAGCGGCTCGTAAAGCACGTGAGGATGCACGAAATGGGAAGAAAAACAAAAAGGGTAGTACGATTCTATCAGGAAAATTAACGCCAGCTCAGTCACGCAATGCGTCAAAAAATGAGCTGTATTTAGTCGAGGGTGATTCTGCAGGAGGTTCTGCCAAACAAGGCCGTGATCGTACATTCCAAGCGATTCTGCCATTGCGTGGGAAAGTAATCAACACAGAAAAAGCCAAGCTACAGGACATTATGAAAAACGAAGAAATTTCAACGATTATCCATGCGATCGGGGCAGGTGTTGGAACGGATTTTGCGGTGGAGGATTCCGCCTACGATAAAGTAGTGATTATGACTGATGCGGATACAGACGGGGCACATATTCAAGTCTTGCTATTAACATTCTTCTATCGTTATATGCGTCCACTAATTGAAGCAGGAAAAGTCTATATCGCGCTACCACCGCTTTATAAAGTCTCGAGAGGTACTGGAAAAAAAGAAGTCATTGAATATGCTTGGACAGAAAATGATTTACAAAAGGCCATCAAAAAGGTTGGAAAGGGTTACATATTACAGCGCTATAAAGGTCTTGGTGAGATGAATGCAGACCAACTATGGGACACAACGATGAACCCTGAGACACGGACATTGATTCGTGTCACAATCGAGGATGGTGCACGTGCAGAGAGACGTGTCACGACGTTAATGGGCGATAAGGTAGAACCACGTCGTAAGTGGATCGAAGCCAATGTAGACTTCGGTATGGAGGATGATTCTAACATTTTAGAGAATGAATTCATCCAACAAGAGGAGGACCAAGCATGAGTAGTACAGAAAAGTTTCAAGATTTACCGTTAGAAGAAGTGATGGGTGACCGTTTTGGTCGCTATAGTAAATATATTATTCAAGACCGCGCGTTGCCTGATGCACGTGACGGTCTTAAACCAGTACAGCGCCGTATTTTATATGCGATGTTTACAGAAGGCAATACAAACGATAAACCGTTCCGTAAATCCGCAAAAACAGTGGGTAACGTAATCGGTAACTATCATCCGCACGGCGATAGCTCTGTGTATGAGGCGATGGTCCGTATGAGTCAGGACTGGAAGGCGCGTCATATGCTCATTGAGATGCACGGGAACAATGGCTCGGTCGATGGTGATCCACCAGCTGCGATGCGTTATACAGAGGCGAGACTATCTGCTATTGCCGCTGAAATGCTACGAGATATTGGCAAGAAAACGGTCGAGTTTGTGCCGAATTTTGATGACCAGGATATGGAGCCAACCGTTTTACCAGCACGTTTTCCAAACCTATTAGTCAACGGCTCTACAGGGATTTCCGCTGGTTATGCGACGGATATTCCGCCACATGCCTTAGATGAAGTACTGGATGCTGTGTTGATGCGCTTAGACAAGCCTAATGTTAGTGTAGATGAATTGATGACGGTGATTAAAGGGCCAGATTTCCCAACTGGTGGTATCATTCAAGGTGTGGACGGCATCAAAAAGGCGTATGAAACAGGTCGCGGCAAAATCATTGTCCGTGCTCAAGCAGTTGTCGAACCAATCAAGGGTGGTAAAGAGCAAATTGTTATCACGGAGTTACCATACGATGTAAATAAAGCGAATCTTGTGAAAAAAATTGATGAGCAACGTGTAGATAAACGACTAGAAGGTATTGCGGAAATTCGAGATGAATCAGACCGTACAGGCTTACGTGTCGTGATTGAGCTGAAAAAGGATGTACCAGGGCAAGGAATTTTACAGTACTTGTTTAAAACAACGGATTTACAGGTAGCTTATAATTTTAATATGATTGCCATCCACAATCGTCGCCCAACGATGATGACATTGCCATTATTGCTGGACGCGTATATCGCCCATCAAAAAGAAGTAGTGACAAACCGCTCCATTTACGATTTACAAAAGGCAAAGGACCGTTCTCATATTGTAGAAGGCTTAATTAAAGCCCTTTCCATTTTAGATGAAGTGATTGCGACGATTCGTTCTTCTAATGATAAGAAGGATGCGAAGCTTAATTTACAAGCGAAGTTTGATTTTACAGAGGTACAAGCAGAGGCCATTGTAAGCCTACAATTATATCGTTTAACGAATACGGATATTACAGAGCTTCGTCAGGAACAGGACGAATTAAATAAGTTAATTGCCAAGCTAGAGGGCATTCTACAAAGTGAAGCCAAGCTAGTACGTGTTATTAAACAAGAGTTGCTAGACATTAAGAAACGCTTTACAGAGCCACGTCGCTCGAAGATTGAGCAAGAAATTGAAGAAATTAAAATTACATTAGATGTCCTTGTGCCAAGTGAAGAGGTTGTCGTGACAGTGACGAAGGACGGTTATATTAAACGTACATCGACACGTTCTCATGCCGCTTCAAACGGGCAAGATTTTGCCATGAAGGATTCGGATTATTTATTGTATGAAGCAAACTTAAATACACAGCACCATCTATTGCTGTTCACAAATCGTGGCAATTATATTTATCAACCTGTTCATGAGCTTCCTGACATACGCTGGAAGGACCTGGGCCAGCATATTTCCAGTATTGTCCCAACAGGGGAAGATGAATCGATTATTGCGGTCTATGGCTTTGAAACATTTGAACAGCCCAATACGTATGTCTTCACAGCCACAAAAGATGGTCAAATTAAGCGCTCACCACTCGCAGACTATGCGGTAACACGTTATTCAAAGCCAATTAAAACGATGAACGTCAAGGCTGGTGATGCGATGATCTATGCATCGTTTGTGACGGATGATGTAGAACTGATGCTAACAACGGATACAGCCTATGCGATTCGTTTCCCGATGGAGGAACTACCCGTTACAGGTGTGAAAACAGGCGGTGTGAAAGGGATCACGCTAAAAGATGGAGAAGCCTTAGTTGGTGTCAATGTGCTACAGCCTGATGTTACACAATATGTAGTGATTGTGACACAGCGTGGAGCCGTGAAGAAAATGAATGTCGCTGAAGTTGAAGTAGCAAGTCGTGCAAAACGCGGACTAAAAGTATTAACAGAGTTAAAAGCAAATCCTCACCGAATTGTAGCAGTTATACAAGCGACAGACGAGGAGCAGGTTGTGATTGAAACCGAAAAAGGCGTTCAAGAGGTAATTGCTGTACAAGCATTGTCTCGTGCAGATCGCCATTCCAACGGTTCGTTTAAAGTGGATATTGCAACAGATGGGGCGATTTCCCATGTATTAACAGCCAAAAAAGAACAAAAACCTAGCTAATATCATGCCCAGTCTCTTAGGAGAGCTGGGCTTTTGTCTTGAATACAATCGCTATTCAAAAATAGCACCTTGTCATTTAAGTGTAACTATGGGTATAATAATCATCGAAAAGTTCATAGCGAAAGAATGTAGGGGGGCTAGTAGTTGCTAGCTGAGATTGTGTCCGATAGACGCTGACCCTTTGAACCTGATTTGGCTCGTACCAGCGTAGGGAACATCTATTCAAAAAAGCAAAGTTTTGAAGAATGATTGTAATACGTCTGGGAGGAATCCTAGGCGTTTTTTTATGTTTTCAAGCAATAGTTTGAAAACCTTGTATACGCTTTCTTCTGGTGACAACATTCATTCATGAACACTTTCATATTACAAACTGGGAGGCTTTCGCATGAAAAAATGGTTATTTATTCTATTGGCAGCACTTTTGACTTTAGTGGGCTGTAGTGACAAGGAGGACAAGCAGGCAACTGACAAGCTGAAAAAGGTGTCTGTGGTACTGGATTGGACACCGAATACGAATCATACAGGTCTGTATGTCGCAAAAAAACTTGGTTATTTTGAGGAACAGGGCTTAGATGTTGAGATAATTATGCCTGGTGAGGCGGGCGCAGATCAGCTTGTTGCTTCTGGAAAGGCAGAATTTGGCGTGAGCTATCAGGAAGGCATTACACAGGCGCGTGTACAAGATGTGCCGCTGGTCTCTATCGCAGCGATTATTCAGCATAATACATCTGGCTTTGCTTCTATTGCATCAAAAGGCATTACATCGCCAAAGGATTTTGAAGGTAAAACTTATGGTGGTTGGGGTGCGCCATTAGAGCAAGCCGTTCTCCAATCATTAATGCAAACAGAAAAGGCAGATATCAATAAGCTAGATATCGTCAATGCAGGGGATTTAGATTTCTTCACAATGATGGAAAAAGACATTGATTTTGCTTGGATTTATTATGCATGGACTGGGATTGAAGCTGAGCTGCGTGGGGAAAAGATTAATATGCTGTATCTAACGGATTATAGTGATCAATTGGATTACTATACACCTGTTCTAGCTACGAATGAAAAAATGCTACAGGACAACCCTGATGTTGTCAAAGCCTTTGTTGCAGCTACATCAAAAGGCTATGAATACGCAATAGAAAACCCAAGTGAAGCAGCTGATATGTTAATCGAAGCGGCTCCTGATTTAGATAAAGAGCTAGTGCATAAAAGTCAGGAATGGCTGGCAGATAAATATCAGAATGATGCCAAGCAATGGGGAGAGCAAAAGCTTTCTGTGTGGGAAAACTATGCAAAATGGATGTCTAGCAATCATGTACTAGAGGGCGAGTTTGATGCGAAACAAGCCTTTACAAATGATTTCTTACCTAAAAAGGAGGCCAATTAAGATGGCAAATTCATTAATCAGTGTGCAAATCATACCAAAGACAGAGAAATATGAAGATGTTATACCTTATGTGGATGCAGCGATTGCTGTGATCGATGCTTCTGGCGTGAAATATGAGGTACATCCATTGGAAACAACGATGGAAGGCGAGCTTTCTACATTGCTCCAAATCATTGAAAAAATGAATGAGAAGATGATCGAGCTTGGTGCCATTAATGTTATTACACAAGTGAAAATTTTATATCAGCCAAAGGGTATTACGATGGATACATTAACGGAGAAATATCAGTAATGAAACGTGCATTGCAAAAGGGAAGGACGATAATTTTTATCGCCTTCCTCTTATTCATATGGGAACTAATCGTGCATTTTGCTGAAGTTCCACATTGGTTATTACCTGCGCCAAGTAGTATTTTGTGGGAAGCCTTTCAGTCGTATCAAACCTTTCTACCACATGTATTTGCTACGGTGCAATTAGCCTTACTAGGTCTGGCCATTGGCATTGCTTGTGGTCTAACGGTGTCGATTGTGTTGCATCGTTTTACATTCATTCGGGAGTTGTTTTATCCAATTCTTATTATGTCGCAAAATGTTCCCATTCTTGTCTTGGCACCATTGCTTATTATTTGGTTTGGCTTTGGCTTATTACCGAAGCTCATTATTATTTGCCTCGTGTGCTTTTTCCCAATTGTCATTGCAGCGATGGATGGATTTAGGCAAACGGCCCCTGAATTAAAGCATTATTTTGCCATGATCGGTGCTACCAAGGCACAAACCTTTTGGAAGCTGGAATGGCCTCATGCCTATCCAGCCATTTTCTCAGGCGTTAAAATTGCTGCTACATATAGTGTGATGGGGGCTGTGATTGCGGAGTGGCTCGGTGCAAAAAAGGGTATTGGTGTTTACATGACCTTAGCTCAGTCCTCCTTCCGCACAGATCGTGTATTTGTGGCAATTTTTGCGATTGTTCTCTTGAGCTTACTATTGTTTAGCGGGATTCGTTTGATTGAAAAATTCATGGTGAAGGGGAGAGGCTATCATGCTCAGCATTCAAAACATCGCTAAATCCTTCGATGCACTAAAAGTCCTTGATCAACTTTCATTTGACGTAAGGGATGGTGAGTTTGTGGCCATTGTGGGTCCTTCAGGCAGTGGTAAGAGCACACTTTTTCAATTAATTGGTGGTGTTTCGCCAATTGATCAAGGAGCCATTTTATTAAATGAAGAGGATATCCAGCAAAAAAGAGGAACGATTGGCTATATGCCACAGCAACCTTGCCTATTACCCTGGCGTACGATTTTAGAAAATGTCACGCTTGTAGAGGAATTGCAGCATAAACCTGATGTGGAACGTGCCAAAGAATGGCTAGAAAAGGTTGGTCTTGCCTCCTTTATCCATGCCTATCCGAACGAACTGTCAGGAGGCATGCAGCAGCGTGTATCGTTCATTCGTGCAATGGTTAGTGATAAGCCGATTTTATGCTTAGACGAACCATTTTCTGCGTTGGATGAATTTACAAGACTGGAAATGCAGGCATGGCTTTTATCCATCTGGGAAGAGTATCGTAAATCAATCCTATTTGTTACACATAGTATTGAGGAAGCTCTCTTTTTAGCGGATCGTATACTTGTCTTAACCAAACGTCCAGCAACTGTAAAAAAGGAAATCATTGTGCCCTTTGAGAGACCACGGAAAGAGGAGATTCGACATTCCGCAGCGTTCACAGCGTTAAAGCAACAGCTATTTACGTATTTACAAGAAGAAAAGGGTGATATGTATGTTGATTGATGCGCATATTCATTTGGAACAGTATAATGATGAGGAAATTCCATTATTGTTGGAAGAGGTCGATGCTGTGATTGCGGTTAGCATGCAGCTATCCTCGTGTGAAAGAACGTTGCGTTTATCGAACAGCTATCAGCAAGTAAAGCCTGCTTTTGGCTTCCATCCTGAACAGCCTTTACTAAGTCCAAGCGACGAGGCAGCTTTATTCGATTGGATTCGTACGCATCAGGATGAGATGGTCGCTATTGGTGAGGTGGGTCTACCTTATTATTTAAGGCAAGAGCAAGCGATTGATGACCGTCCTTATGTGGCGTTATTAGAGCGTTTTGTTGTATTGGCGAAGGAACTTGATAAGCCGATTGTATTACACGCTGTATATGAGGACGCTAGTGTTGTGTGTGATTTGCTGGAAAAGCATCAGCTGCGTCAAGCCCATTTTCATTGGTTTAAAGGGGATGAAGCTGTTGTGAAGCGCATGATCGAGCGTGGTTATTTTATTTCCATTACGCCAGATTGTTTGTATGAAGAGGAGATTCAACAGCTAATTCATGCTTATCCGATTGAACTGATGATGGTGGAAACGGATGGTCCTTGGCCGTTTGAAGGACCGTTTACGAACAAGCGTACATCGCCATGGATGATGCATTCTACAATTGAAGTGATTGCCTCTATCAAAGGACTGTCAATACAGGAAGCGGCCAAAATCATTACGCAAAACACGAAAGCCTTCTATCGGCTTTAAAAGAAAAAGCAGTATAGGGTACGAGTTAATCGTCCTTATACTGCTTTTTATATTTTGTATAATCATGCTCCAATTTTTCGTTCTTTGTTTTCGTTAAGCGTTCATGTGTACTGAAAGCGATAGATTGCCGATTTTTTTCAACATCTTTACCGACTGTGCGTTTTATGTGCATCCGCTTCTTTTTAGCGTTAGACTGTGACACGAGCATAACCTCCAATTCATTATTTAATTCTATAGTAGCGAATAGGGAAGAAAAAGTAAAACCTCGTAAGCAAGATACTTACGAGGCTGTCGAGTGTATTAGTGAGATACGTCCTGTACAGAAATACCTGTGTTAGCTTTAACGTCAACTTCACGATATTTCGCATCATCTGTTTCTTTAGAAAGTAATGTGCCGATGAAACCACCAAGGAAACCAAGTGGTACAGAGATTAAGGCTGGGTTCGTTAACATGATTAAAGGATCACCAACGAAAATGGCCTTACCTTCAACTGGATTCCACACGTTAGGTGACATAGCAACTAATACTAATGCAGAGATTAAACCTGTTAACATCGCAGTAACAGCACCAGCTGTATTAAAGCGTTTCCAATAGATTGTGTAAATGATTACTGGAAGGTTAGCAGAACCTGCAATACAGAATGCTAAAGATACTAAGAATGCAACGTTTAATGTTTGTGCACCAAGTGCTAATAGGATAGAAATAACAGCGATTGTAATCGAACCGATACGAGCTGCAAGAACTTGCTCTTTTTCTGTAATTTTACCCTTTTTGATAATTTGTCCATAAATATCATGTGATAGGGCAGATGCACCAGATAGTACAAGACCTGCTACTACCGCTAAAATTGTTGCGAATGCTACTGCACAAACGAATGAGAATAGAATGTCGCCACCAAGTGCTTCTGCAAGAAGTGGGGCAGCCATGTTACCAGCAGCGTTTGCTGCGATAATATCTTCTTTCCCAACGAATGCTGCTGCACCGAAACCTAAGAAAATTGTTAGAACGTAGAAGATACCTACGATCCAAGTAGCCCAAATAACAGATGAACGAGCTGTTTTTGCGTCTTTTACTGTGAAGAAACGCATTAAGATATGTGGAAGACCCGCAGTACCTAATACTAACGCAATTAACATAGAGATTGTATCAAGTCCATTTGTATATTTAAGACCTGGGTTTAAATAAGCAGCGCCACTTTCAGTAACAGTTGTCATTTCTTTAAACATTGTAGCAATACTGAAGCCGAACTCTTTTAATACTAAGAATGAAATAATAACTGTACCTAACATTAAAAGACAAGCTTTAATAATTTGTACCCAAGATGTTGCTGTCATACCACCGAATAGCACGTAAGTTGTCATCATGAAACCTACGATTAATACGGCGATCCAATAGTCGATTCCTAAAAGTAATTGAATAAGTGCTCCTGCACCAACTAGTTGTGCAATCATGTAGAATAAAACAATTGTAATAGTGCTTAAAGCAGCTGTTCCACGAACTTTTTCGTTATTAAAACGCGCTGTAATCATATCAGCTAAAGTAAATTTCCCAAGGTTACGTAACGGCTCAGCAACAATATATAATACCACTAAGTAAGCTACCAAATAACCAATAGAGAAGAAGAATCCATCAAATCCAAATAATGCTACAGCACCAGCGATACCTAAGAAGGATGCTGCTGATAAGTAGTCACCTGCGATAGCTAGTCCATTTTGCCAGCCTGTTAAGCCACCACCAGCAGTGTAGAAATCACTTGCTGAAGATGTACGTTTAGATGCCCACCATGTAATAACTAATGTTAAACCAACAATGCCTACGAAGAAGAATATGGCTGTAAAACTCATTCCGTTACTCATCGGCGGCCACCTCCGTTCTCGTATTCAGCGATAATCGCTTTTGCTTCTCTATCGAAGCTGTTTGCTTTTGCTACATATAAATGACATAACCCCCATGTCATGATGAAAAGACCTGCTGCATAGATCCACACCCAAGTAATTTCCCCAAATGCCTTTTGGTGTAGAATTGTTGTGTACGATGTCAGAATTGGTAACAACATGTATGCCGATAAAAATATGGCAGTCATAGACCAAAGAAAAGAATTCTTTCTTCGTACAAGAGATTTAAACGATTCTTGGTTTGCAATTGTATCATAGTCAATCACGATACCTTTTTTTGCTTGATTGTTCCCCATTAACATTCCCCATTTTGTGTATATTTTTTCTACCTCAAGACTTGATTTTGCTAGTTTAGTGAATTCACATTTTCATTTTATGAAACAGTTCACAAAATTGCAATACATTTCAGAAAAATTATGTAAAAAAAATTTTTCAGAAAATACTCTTAGGAGAGAAAAAATGGCGTAAACTCAAGAATATAAAGGGTTTTAGAAAATTCAGATAAATAAATGAAGTGAAGAGAAATCTAGATTCTTGACAAAAAATGAAGGGTAAATTTACAAAAAAATCTCGTTTTTTCAATCAAAAATAAACACTATTTGCCTAGTGAAAATTGGATTTTTTCTGTTTTTTGGAAGTGAAATAATATTGTTCGATAAATAAATTGGTAGATATTGAATAACAAAAAAGGCGAAAAACTCGACCAAAAATCGAATTTTTTGCCTATTTTTTTGCGCTTTTTG
This sequence comes from Lysinibacillus sp. PWR01, assembly GCF_043359455.1. Lineage (NCBI taxonomy): Bacteria > Bacillati > Bacillota > Bacilli > Caryophanales > Bacillaceae > Lysinibacillus > Lysinibacillus sp. PWR01. The sequence continues at coordinate 57,029 of NZ_JBHERJ010000073.1, forward strand.
AATTAGGATTCATTATGCAGGTGGTGTATAAATATTAATGTGAAATATCAGAAACAGACACACCTGTATTTGCTTTCACACGAATTTCTTTATAAATACGTTCTGCCTCTTCCTGTGACACTCTGTTAGGTGAAAGGACAGTTCCCAAGTATCCAGCAATAAAGCCAAGTGGAATCGTAATAATCGCTGGAACAGCAAGTGGCACAAGTGGTTGTCCAACAAAAATTGCCGCACCTTCAACAGGGCTCCAGACATTTGGTCCCATTGCTCCTAAAATTAAACAGGACACTAATCCCGTTACCATCGCTGTTACAGCACCTGTGGAATTAAATTTCTTCCAATAGATTGTATAAAGGATCACAGGTAGGTTTGCTGATGCACCGATACAAAAGGCAAAGGATACTAAAAATGAAACATTTAAGCTTTGTGCAAACAGAGCAAGAATAATAGACACGATTGCAATCGAAATAGAACCTGTACGGGCTGCCATCACCTGTTGCTTCTCTGTTAATTTACCGCCTTTAATGATTTCTCCATAAATATCATGAGAAATGGCAGACGCCCCTGTCAGAACTAAACCAGAAACAACGGCTAAAATAGTCGCAAATGCAACGGCGCCGATAAATGCCATCAATACATCTCCACCTAAATAATGCGCAAGAAGGGGAGCAGCTGTATTACCAGCCTTACTTTCAGCAAGAATTTGATCTAAACCTACAAAGTTTAATGCACCGAACCCTAAGAAAATGGTTAATGAGAAGAAAATAGCTGTAATCCAAGTTGTCCAAGAAATAGAGGCACGTGCTGTCTTTGCGTCCTTTACTGTAAAGAAACGCATTAAAATATGTGGTAAGCCAGATGTTCCTAAAACTAAAGCCATCATCATCGAAACAGAGTCAATTGTGCTTGTGTACTTAATTCCAGGTACAAGGAATTTTTCACCATGATCTACTGCAATTGTGTCGAACATCTTCATAAGAGAGAAGTCAAATTTCATTAACACTAATACCGCTAATAGACCTGTCCCGAATAATAACAAGCTTGCTTTAATGATTTGCACCCAGGAAGTCGCTGTCATGCCACCAAATAGTACATAAGTTGTCATCATAACACCGACTATTAATACGGCAACCCAATACTCAATGCCAAATAATAGTTTAATCAATGCACCAGCACCAACGAGCTGTGCAATCATATAAAGGATAACGATAATAATCGTACCTGATGCCGCCACGCCACGAATTCGTTTTTCATTGAAACGAGCCGTTAACATATCTGCTAACGTGTAGCGACCTAAGTTACGCATTGGCTCAGCAATGACATAAAGAAGCACTAAATTTGCTACGACATAGCCTACAGAGAAGAAGAAACCGTCAAAACCAGTTAAGGCAATCGCACCAGACACACCAAGAAAGGCCGCTGCCGATAAATAGTCACCAGCAATCGCAAAGCCGTTTTGCCACCCCTTTAAGCCACCACCAGCTGTGTAAAAATCAGCCGCAGAGGATGTACGCTTTGCTGCAATATAGGTAACAACAAGTGTTAAGCCCACAATAGCTAAAAAGAAACCTATGGATACGATGTTCATTTATTTTCCACCTTTCGCCTGATACTCTGCTAGCACAGCAGCTGCAGCTTTATCGAATGAAGCAGCTTTTTTTACATATACTGTACAGAGCACAATCGTCATGATAAATAATCCTGCTGAATAAACCCATACACCCGTAATATTTCCGAAGATTTTTTGTTGTAGTACAGGCTGGAAAGCAAGAATCGGAAGCAAGATATAAAGAAATAAAAACACTGCTGTAATCGAGAACAGAAAGGTATTTTTCTTTTTTACAAAGCTATTAAACGATTCCATTGCTTCAATTGCATGATAATCAATTGATTGGGCCTGTTTTTTACTTGAAACATTCGCCATTATTATTCCCCCTAAAGTTATATATTTCTGTTTTAAACGACATATTTCTTTTTCGTTCGTCGTTATATTCACTTATTTTATGGGGGAGATTCCTATAATGCAATACTAAATTTTGAGTTTTTATAATTTTTAGTCACTTTCGTTTTGAGGAAATAACATAGAAATAATAAGGATTTATTAGAATAAATTTGTTTGAAAGAGCGTGCGGTTTTCTGATGAAATAATATTGTTAAAATAGTTTGTTGTTAATAAAAATGAATGTAGGAGAAAATACAAACATAAAAGAGAATTTTCTGTATTTTATTATTCTGCTATTAAATTCCAAGGAAGCTCAATCAGCAGAAATAATTTGTTATATAACAATTATCTGAGGTTTTGGGAAATAACGAAAATAATAAAAAAAAGCTACGAAAAAATTTTTGAAAAGGATGTGTCATTTGGAAGATTTAGTGTGGTGGAATTCCAGAATCAGTTAATGTTCACATGTTATACAAATAGCCATCTGGGTGTAAGTCCATTATCTTGTGTTTAGCTTCTATAATGAATAAAATAAGATGATGAAATGAAGGGAAGTGGGCAACACGAATGAAAAAGAAAAGGATATTGCTAGTTTTAGTTCTAGCAATTAGTAGCATTTTAGCTGCTTGTGGTAGTTACAAGTTTGAACCAACATTAAATCTAGAGGTTCAAGATTTCACAGTAACGAACCAAAAAAATGAACAAGTGAGCCTAGATGATCTTAAAGGTAAGCCTTGGTTAGCCATGTTTATTTTTACAAATTGTACGACAATCTGTCCACCGATGACATTTAATATGACAGAAGTTCAACAAGCACTGCAAGATGAAGGCCTTGAGGATTATCAAATTGTGGCATTTAGCGTGGATCCAGAGGTGGATAAGCCTGATGTTTTAACAAATTACTTAAATACGTATAATGTTGTAGATGAAAGCAAGTGGCAGCTATTAACGGGCTATCAACAAAAATTCATTGAACAATTTGCACGTAAATCATTTAATTCTTTAGTTAAAAACGATCCTAACTCAGACCAAGTCATACATATGTCGAGCTATTATTTAGTAAACGCAGACGGCACAGTTGTAAAAGACTATGATGGCGCGACAAACGTACCAGTTGAAACAATCGTTGGAGATATGAAGGCTCTTATTAAGGAGAGCAAATAACGCAGAGGTCCATGTGACTTCTGTGTTTTTTTATTGAAAATGGGGAAAATAGGGTGTACGCCTTCTAAAAATGATTCGTCTCGATTTACTTTCCCAATATTGCAGGGAATACAGCGATATTATATTGTTGTATGCAGTGATGGTTCATTAACTTAAACTATTCAACTAATTAGTAAGCGGAGGTATTTAATTAAATGAATAAACAGGACCAGCTTAACTTGATTAAGGACGATTTTATAAATTCTCAAAAGGTACTATTAGCCATTGGTGATGAAACCAGACAAGCCATTTTAATGGTTTTAATGGGAACAGATTGTCAAACAGGGCTGCGTGTGGGAGAAATCACGGAACAAACGCATCTTTCTCGTCCTGCTGTGTCACATCATCTTAAGATTTTGCGAGATGCTGGTGTTATTTTAATGCGTAAAGAAGGTACAAAAAACTTTTACTATATAGATATACGGACAAAACTAGGTTCGTTAAAAAATCTTGTTTTGGATATTGAGACGCTGTTAACGGAATTTTATTGAAAATACGATATATTATCTGGAGGAATAAACAATGAAAGCAATGGTTATCGATCAATATGGCAAAGCCCCAATGCGCTTGGCAGAAATGCCGACACCTGAAATAAATGAATATGAGGTACTCGCTGAAATCCATGCAGCAAGTATTAATCCGATTGATTTTAAAATCCGTGATGGGAAAGTGAAACTGTTAATCCAATATAAAATGCCTCTTATCCTAGGAAATGATTTTTCAGGAGTCGTAGTGAAAGTTGGTAAAAAAGTAACTCGTTTTAAAGTAGGGGATGAAATTTATGCGCGTCCACGGAAGAGTAAAATTGGTACTTTTGCGGAATATATCTCCATTCATGAAGATGACATAGCCCTAAAACCTAAAAATTTAAGCTTTGAGGAAGCCGCATCGATCCCATTGGTTGGTTTAACTTCATACCAAGCCTTACATGACATCATGCAATTACAGAAAGGACAAAAGATTTTAATTCATGCTGGCTCTGGTGGTGTAGGAACCTTTGCTATTCAACTAGCAAAGGCGATGGGTGCCATAGTTGCAACAACGGCTAGCGAAGCTGGTGCAAGCTTAGTCACATCTCTAGGTGCAGATAAAGTGATTAATTATAAGAAAGAAAACTTTGAAGCTATACTGAAAAATTATGATGCTGTCTTTGATACGCTTGGTGGTCAGGCACTCGAAAAATCTTTCGAAATCATTAAGGATGGTGGGAAAATTGTCTCCGTATCAGGCAGGCCGAATGCTCGTTTCGCCAAAGAATACGGTTCAGGATTTTTCAAAACATTGTTATTTTCAGCAGCAAGTCATAAACTGACTGCACTTGAAAAGAAACATCATGCTCAATATTCCTTCTTATTCATGAAGCCAAGTGGTGAGCAATTACTAATTATCGCAGATTTGGTTGAGACTGGTAAAATCAAACCAATCATTGATCGAACTTTTTCATTTGAAGATGCTCAAAAGGCGATGGACTATGCGGAATCTGGCAGGGCAAAAGGGAAGATCATCGTAAAAATTAAATAGGCTTTTTTATGTTGTATTTTTATACGAGTAGTTAGGTATACAGTAGAAGGTGATCCAATTCTTCATGATCTTGACTATGATGGTGTAGTTATAAAATCAACAAAAGACAAACGAAGAGATAAATTTGGTGTAGGAAGTGTTGAGGATACTACTTGCACTTCAATTGAGATGGTCGAAGCTACTGAAAGAACGGATTATAATCTTGTAGGCTGCAAAAATCAGATAGACAATACGGTTTTAGTTATTTGGAAATAGTAAGGAAGATTTCAAATGGTAACCTACAGGATTCATATTGACATAATGCCTTTGTAGAAAGAATGAAGTATGATAGAAGATTTAAAAGACGCCAATAAGTAGTTATTGAGGTTAGTGGAAAGGAGAAAAATATGTGAAAGAGTATGCTTTTGAAAATTTGCCTTTCATTTCAAATAACCCCCCTAACAGAATCAAGGAATATCAAAGTGAAATACCGCTCGAAATAATTAGTGAATATCTAAATAACGATTATCAGCTCATTTTACAAACGCCTGTTTTCCCAAGTAGAAGAAAGCTTCACCACTTAGAGGTCATTGAAAAGAATCAATTTTTTAACTTAATTAGAGTAGACAAACTTACGTTTAATACGCAATTAGGTAAATTTATTGAGGAAAATGAATACGTGAATGGCTTCAATTTTTTCTTAATGAAGGATGTAACATATCCTGTTTTTCAGCTCCCACTTTCAAGCCGAGACACCATTAAAATTACTAACTTAACTAATAACCATTTAGTTTTCGTTCAAATCGAATCCTATGACGTTAAAGAATGTTTCTGGAACTAAATATGACCAAATGAGGCAATGGCACTGAGCGTTATTTCCCGCTCAGTTCTTTTTATAAAACTTTGAACTAAACCTGCTAATAATTAATCATAGCTATTATTCAATTTAAACTCTCCACTGAAAATGGATTGCTTAATTGCGATAGTTATGGACGTTTTTATTCAATCCAAAGGTTGATAAAATCACATCATACTACAAGTAGGAGTGATAACAATGGATAAGGTACGTTACAAAGTAAGAGAAGTGTTGGACAAGAACAAAATCGAAACTTTTTTGCAGCAAGCTCGCATTGGGCATCTGGGTTTGGTTGATGGTCATTTGCCGTATGTTGTCCCACTTAATTTTGTGTGGACAAATGGAGTGCTTTATTTCCATGGAGCCACTGGTGGGAGACGAAATCAAGTGATGGGAGAGAATCCACAGGTCTGCTTTACGGTATGTGATGAATATGGAACGATTACGAATCCAGTACCTGCAAAGACGGACACGGCTTATATGAGTGTCATGGTTTTTGGCAAGGCTCAACCTATCATCGATCTGAATGAAGCGACACATATGTTGCAAGAAATGATAAATAAATATGTACCTGGTTACTATCATCGTCCCTTATCCCAGCAACACGTGGACAAATACCGATCAGCCGTTTTCGGAGGGCCTGTTCAAGTGTACCGTATTGATCCTCAGCATATTACCGCGAAAGAAAATCCAATTGCATTAGGGGAGATGTTCCATATTGAAAAAATCCCTCATACATAGTACTGGTTTTCAGAGCTTGGTAAATGAAATCACTGTAAGCACCACTACCCCTAGTCATATAGGGATAGTGGTTTTTTTATGTACCTAATTTTATGGACTGCTAAAATTCGCATTTTTGGATGTTTTTTATCAATCCGTATTACGTTATGCTAAGACCGTTCATTTATAACTGACAATTAGTAAGGAGGGGCATGCTACAGTTTAGTTTAGACTTTATCGGATAGCGGCAAGTGGAAGTGCGTAACACTTTTTTCATTCGGTAAAGCGCTTCTGGAAATTAAGCAAATTTAGAGTATCACTGGAATCTTCACGTTACATAAAAAGAGCTAATGACAACAGCCACAAATGAAGAGAACAGACATTAATACGTGATGAATATTTCTAGAATGAAGATGCGATTTAACTAATTAGTAGAAAGGTAGGAAAATGTATGAACCCAACATCCGTTTCACTGAATGTGCGTGATTTACTTTCGCCCACCATAGCTGCTTTTATATCAGTTTTAGTTAACTATGGGGGCACTTTTATCCTGGTGTTTCAGGCTGCCAAGGTTGCTGGTCTAAGTCCAGAAATGACCGCATCATGGATATGGTCGATTTCCATTGGTGTGGGGGTGACGGGTATCTGGCTCAGTTACCGATACCGTGAACCCATTATTACAGCTTGGTCAACACCGGGCGTGGCGTTTCTTGTTTCGGCTTTGGCGGTTACTCCCTATGCTGAAGCCATTGGTGCTTATATTATTTCTGCAGCAGCATTTGTGTTGTTAGGTTTATCAGGCATGTTTGAACGTTTTGTCCAGCTCATTCCGCCAGGCATTGCCTCAGGTCTGCTGGCAGGTATTTTATTACAGTTTGGTATTTCAGCCTTTGGTGGTGCGAAAGTGGAACCTTTACTTGTCATCGTCCTGTTTACTACGTATATCGTATTAAGACGGTTTACATCTCGCTATGCCATTGTCGGTATGCTAGTCATTGGCTTGATTTATTTGATAAGTATGGGGCGGGTAGATTTCAGCCATATCGAGCTGGCCTTCGCATCTCCTGTTTTTGTTGCGCCAACGTTTTCTCTACATGCATTATTGGGTGTCGCTTTGCCGCTTTTTATTATTACCTTAACGGGACAGTACATGACAGGCATGTTAGTGTTGCGAAATGATGGATTTAAAACGAGTGCCAATCCGATTTTGATTGTAACAGGATTGGGATCGCTCCTGACAGCACCCTTTGGATCGCATGCCTTTAACATAGCAGCGATCACAGCAGCCATCTGTACGGGAAAGGACGCTCATGAGGATTCAACAAAACGTTATATTGCGGGGATTGTCTGTGGCATTTTTTATATAATTGTCGGTGTTTTTGGGGTAACATTGGCTGCGTTGTTTCTAATTCTTCCAGCTACGTTTATTGCAACCTTAGCTGGATTAGCCTTGCTAGGTACAATCGGTAGTAGCCTTGCCAATGCTTTAACAAATCCTAATGGACGCGAAACGGCACTCATTACTTTTTTGGCAACAGCCGCAAATGTTACATTACTAGGAGTCGGTGGTGCATTTTGGGGGCTTGTAGCTGGTTTAGGCGCACATCTATTAATGAATGTGCCATTGCTCAGAAAACAGCAACACATACATGAGGGACAACAAATTAAACAAAGATAAATATAAACTAACAAACATTTAATGACGAAAGGCGGTTTTTAAAATAGATACGACGAAATCAATAGAAGCCTTCGAAATAGCAAAAAAGCTTATGCCCGGTGGCGTAAACAGCCCAGTAAGAGCATTCCAATCCGTTGGGATGGAGCCGATTTTTATAAGCCATGGGAAAGGCTCGAAAATATTTGATATTGATGGCAATAGCTATATAGATTATGTTCTTTCCTGGGGACCATTAATTCACGGGCATGCAGATCAGGAGGTTTCAAGTGCACTTCTTGAAGCCATTAATAGTGGGACAAGTTTCGGATTGCCAACTTTACAAGAAAATAAGCTAGCCACATTAATATCTACTCGGATTCCTTCCATAGAAAAGATTCGAATGGTTAACTCGGGTACAGAAGCGACAATGAGCGCCATTAGACTAGCTAGAGGCTTTACTGGCAAAAACTTGATTGTGAAATTTGATGGAAACTATCATGGACACAGTGATCATCTATTAGTAAAGGCAGGCTCAGGAATTGCTACATTCGGCCTCCCTGATAGTCTGGGTGTACCTTTAGAAATAACTAAACATACAATCTCCATTCCCTATAACAATAGCGAAGCACTGAAGAAAATATTTGATAAATATGGCGCACAAATTGCAGCGGTTATAGTAGAGCCATTTGCAGGCAATATGGCGGGAATACCAGTTAACCCTGAATTTCTCCAAGCAATACGTTCTTTCACTACAAAATATGGTGGGCTGTTTATACTTGATGAGGTCATGACTGGTTTTCGGATAGATTATCATTCTGCTCAAGGGCTTTATAACATAAAACCAGACTTAACTTGTTTAGGCAAGATCATTGGTGGAGGAATGCCTGTTGGCGCATATGGTGGAAGAAAAGAAATCATGAATCAAATTGCTCCTGAAGGGAATATTTATCAGGCTGGAACCTTATCGGGTAATCCAATAGCGATGGTAGCGGGGTATACCACAATCAATAAATTAAATCATGACAGTTACAACTATATAGAAGCGTTAGCAGATCGACTTATTCAAGGCCTATCAAAAGTAGCTCATAACTATAATATTCCCCTTAAAACAACGAAAGCTGGGACGATGATTGGATACGCATTCATCGATCATCCCTTACAAAATTTTGATGATGCTCAAAAAATAGATGTCGAGATGTTTCGTCGTTTTTATAGAGAGATGCTTAAACAGGGTATACTTTTACCACCTTCTCAATATGAAAGCATATTTATCTCGACTGCTCATTCCATACATGATATTGATAGAACGATTCATGCTGCCGATGTAGCCTTTAAAAGTATAGTATCATGTATTTAAATGATGCAAAGTGTACTAAAAACATCCTATTTCCATTTAATTATCGAATTGATAGTATAATAAGTTTGACTGTACGAAACTATTAATTTTAACAATATCTATTCTAACTGGAAGTGAATTGAATGTTACAAGTTAACCGAGACGATAAAAATCCCATATGGCAGCAGTTGCTTGACCAAGCAATTCATCATATTACAACAGGAAAATGGCCACCAGGCGAGTTACTTCCTCCATCCCGAGAGCTCGCCTTATTAGTAGGTGTTTCACGCTCAACCATTCAAATTGTTTATGAGGAATTATTTAGTCGAGGATATACCGTGACAAATTGGCGTGGCGGAACAAGGGTAAGTGAATGGGGATATAAAACCGACTCGCAAGAAAAGGTGATTCCTCAAGGACCATCTACGCCATCATTACCTTTATTAAACGTAGCAGTTGATGAATTAAACAGCTGGTTTAGAGGGAAAGCAAATCAAAACGTAGAAATCGATTTTTGCCCCCATGAGCCGTATTTGGACGAGCAATTTCGAAAAATTTGGCGACAATCTTTTTTACAGGCTTCAGCAGAAACCGATTTGACCAATTGGGGTTACGGCAACGCTTATGGTTTTACACCGCTACGTGAACAGATTCAACGTTATCTGACATTTGAAAGAGGTGTTCATGTAGATATTGACCAAATCATCTTAACCTCTGGTGCACAGCATAGCATCGATCTCATTGCCCAAGCCCTTTTAAAGGAAGGAGAAACAGTTTCTGTTGAAGATCCTGGCTTTCCTGCGGCCTGGATGACCATGAAATATCGGGGTATGAATGTTGTTGCTGTACCCGTGGATGAGTATGGCGTACAAGTAGAGCATATTGATCCACAAACCAAACTCATTTTTGTTACGCCTTCTCACCAATGTGCGGTTGGTGTCATTATGTCTGAGCCACGCAGACAACAATTGCTGCAAAAGTCTGCAAAGGATCAATTTTGGATTGTAGAAGATGATTATGATGGTGAGTTTAGGTATCGAGGTGGCCCGCTTCCTACCTTGTTTAGCCAACAACCTCAAAACACATTGTATATGATGAGTTTTTCCAAAATGGTTGCTCCTGGCATACGAATTTCTGCCGTGATTGGCCCGAAAGATGCCATTCGCCAACTTGCGCAAGTCCAACAATTAACCTATCGACATCTTCCCATTATGGAGCAATTAACGCTTGCTCATTTTATTGAGCACGGTCATTTTATGCGTCATATGAGGAGAGCAAGAAATGTCTATCGACGTAGACATGAAGCGATGACGAAGGCGATTATGGCAACAGGACTAGCCGAACGTTTCAAGCTAAGTGGCATTGAAACGGGTTTGCATATGCTTCTTGAAGCGGAAGAGTCGTTTGATGAAGAAGCGATGACGAACCTCGCACTCGAAAATGGGATACGTGTTTATCCACTTAGCAAGTATTGCTTAGAAAATAATCGAAAAGGATGGGTACTTGGTTTTGCTAAAATAGATGAGCTAGCAATTGAGGAAGGCATTGTTCGTCTAGCAAAAATCCTCTTGCAAGAAACATAATCTAATTTTAGAAATGGGGTGTGTGATACTATGCCGGAATCATTTCTTGTATAGAAAAAGCAAGGAGTATGCTGCTTATGCACCTGAAATATATAATGGCATTGATGTAGATGGTGACCTTTTTGATGAACTGCTTTCTAAGGACTCGAAACATTCGCACATAGCACAAATCGACCGTTTAAAAGTCTCGCCTATTGGGGAATAACCTTGATATCACTGAGCTCTCATAAACAATTTTTAAATATGGTCAGTGAAGCCAATGCAGAATACCAATCAGCAGAACTTGAAGAATTAATCAAGAAAATAGCTGAGGCAATAAAACAAAATAAATGAATGATTCATTATGGTGTTTAATTTTGTCAATACATACAGGTAAGGGGAAAAGGCGATTGTTCAAGTAGAGCAATCGCTTCTTATTATTAACGGGAGATGTGTTGAAATGACAGTTTCCTAAAAAAATTCAGAAATTTTGAACGAAATGAAACAATACGTAGTCTAATAAGGGAAGGAGGCGAAAAAAGATGAAATTTGAATTAGAGCAGCGTGCTATACGTGGAGATCAAGAAGCGATACTTTCACTTATTGAAATGGATGAGGATATTTTATATCGCATGGCCTTTACATATATGAAAAATGAGCAAGACACGATGGACGTGATGCAGGAGCTTGTTTACAAGGCACTCAAAAAAATGCATACCGTTCAACAGCACGAATATGCCAGAACTTGGCTTGTGCGCGTCTTAATCAATTGCTGTAAAGACCATTTACGAAAACGTCCACCGACTGTTCAAATCGAGGAACACCACCTATCTGAATGGGTCATCTATTCAGATATGGAGAGATTATTAGAACATTTATCTTTGTCAGAGCAGCAACTCGTCTATATGAAATATTTCCAACAACTTAAAAATAAAGAAATTGCTGAGCTAAATCAAATTCCTGAGGGAACTGTAAAGTCGAAGCTTCATCACATTTTAAAGAAGCTTAGAAGCTTTGCTAGAGAAAAGGAGGACTGGCTATGAGTAAACCATTGATTGACGTTCCAAAGGAGAAATTGCAACAAGTTCGCATGGACATGTTTCGGAAAGTTAAACGAGAAAAAAGAAGAAAGAAGCGCATTGTTTCGGCTACATTCATCACCATGCTTTGCCTAAGCCTTCTCTTTTCGATTCGCGTCTCGCCAACGATTGCTAGCCAAGTTGCCAAAATACCTGGCTTTCAAGCAATTGTAACAGCGATTGCAATAGATAAAGGAATAAAAGATATTGTAGATCATGAATACTATGAAGAAATCAATGTGACGCAATCTAGAAAAGGTCTAGCACTTACATTGCAGGGCGCGGTTGCCGATAATTCGGGATTTGTATTGTTCTATGACGCTGATGCCTCATTTGATATTTCAAAATTAAACTTAGAGAAAGTTCAATTGTTTCAAGGAGATGAGGAGATTGAATGCGGCTGTACGTTTACGATGAATGCAAGCAATCAAACATACATCTCTTCATCAGTGAAATATAATTTTTTAAAGCCTATCGCCTATACTTCCAAGGATTTTAAAGCAGTTTTTCACTTTCATGATGAAGAGAAAGGTAACATTAAAATATCTTTACCGTTTTCACTGAAAAATGAGATCGCAAAGGAGAAAATTTTTACTGCGAATCGTACGATCGATGTCAATGGGCAGAGATTTACGATTACACAAATTCGCCGTTCGCCATTAAAAGTGGCACTCGATATTGAGGTAGCCAAAGATAATACAATGCAACTATTAGCGCTGGATGATGTTGCCGTCATGACAGAAAGCGGTGAGCGTAGAGATAGTATTAGAAATGATATTTCAACAGGTGGAGATATTCGAGATGGCAAATTTACGCTCTATTTGCAAAGTAACTATTTCGATGATCCAGCGTCATTGACGGTTATGATTGGCGCAGTTCAAGCTGTGCCAAAGGGTGAGGATTTTATCGAAGTTGATTTTGGCACAAACGAAATACTCACAAAGCCTACTTATTTTAAGGGGGACATTTCAATAGTGCAGCAAAATGTAGCAGTTAAGATGAATAAAAATAATGAAGGCAAATTATTAATGCTCTCTGATGCCATAAAAGAAGATGGTACGCCGTTAGAATTCAAAGGTGTGACGATTTCTCGAGATGAGCAGTATGTAGTGGAGACATCACAATTTGAAGAATATAATGGAAAAGCTAAACTATATTTGAACTATTACACGAATCCGATTGGGGAAAATATTGAAGTAAACATTCCATTGCAATAAAATGCAGCTGTTCAAAAAGACGCACCTTTTTGAACAGCTGTTTTGCTATTAGACTAAAGAGGAGCTTCCTTCAAGTATGGAGTAGAATCTTTTTCTACTTAATAGTAGTGCTATTTAGTTGAAGAAGGGGATTTTATTATATGTAGAGAAATAAGTATAGTAAAAATCCTTACTAGATGGAGTGTACTCAATGCAACCAATACTTATCGATGAAATTCCAAGTGAAATTAAAGAATATCTTAACAAAATTTATTCTATAAGGTTTCCACGGCAAGGTTATAGCTCTGATGTTGGATTAATTGAAAATAACCAAGGATTTTATGCATTGAAAAGGACAAAGGGAGAATTATTTTGTTCTTGGTTGAATAGAGAAATAGCTGTATTAAACTGTTTGACTAATCAAACCAAACTACCTGTTCCAAAAGTGAAGAAATTTGTTAAACAAGAAAACCAAAGGAATTCCTGGGCTCTCCTTGAGTTTTTAGAGGGGGAAACACTAAGGACGGCTTTATTTGGCGAGAAAAATAAAGCGAAGCGGCAAGAAATGATATTTAACTTTGGTGCACTCCTATTTCAAATCCATACAACCCCATGTCCAAAAGAGCTAATTTGTGAACGAAAATGGATTGATCAAATGCTAAATCAAGCTGAATATAATTTGAAAAATTATAAAGTGGATGGAAATGAGAAATTATTAGAATACATTAAAACAAATAAACCTAACTTCTATAAACAAACTTTAATTCATGGCGACTTTACAATTGATAATGTTTTAGTTTCCAATGGAGTCATTACAGGAGTAAATGATTGGGGAAGCGGAGCTTATGGTGACCCAAGGTATGACATATCATTGGCTATACGCCCAAAGCCCAATGCTTTTGAACATGAAATAGATAAAGCCATTTTTTTTGAAGGGTATGGGGAAAAGATTATTGATGATAACGTATATGATTATTTTGTAAATGGGTTATATGAATTCTTTTAATGTTTTGTTATTGAACTACCGAGGTGCTTTACTTCAAGTATGGAGTAGAGCCTTTTTTATTTAAGCTATCGGTACTGATTAATTCAATTATATGTTAGTATGTAATGGTATGAGTTCCCTATTTTATCCAAAATAAGATGATAATTGTATGAATGGCATAACTCAAAAGAAGCTTGTGGAAGGAGGTTTGCAAAGGTGTTTAAAAACACTTGGAAAGGTGTATTTATTATATATTTATTCATGTTGTTTATTTTTGTAGTGATTAAGTTCGATGGAAATATAATGAGCGTCATCAATACTATACAAATGAATAAATCACGAGGAACAAGTGTAAACCTAGTTCCTTTTAGAACAATTGGCGCTTATCTAAGCGATATACAATATGGCGTTTATTTAATAAACATCCTAGGCAATATTATTCCTTTTATACCAATGGGATTTCTCCTACCTATGGCCTTTCCAATCCAAAGAAATTTAACGAGAACCATGTTTACTTGTTTCTTGTTAATAGCTAGCATAGAGAGTTTTCAATTACTAAGCTATTTAGGAAGTTTTGATATTGATGATTTTATTTTGAATTTCTTTAGTTGTTTTATAGGGTTTATGCTATTTATAACATACCAAAAAGTAGTTGCTAGTAAATAGACTTTGCTAGTTGCTCATTTAGAGCTATCGCTTCTTGTGCTAACGAAGCAGGCTAGTTGGACAAAGAATTATTGTAACTGAATAGGACAAACTAAGATTTCACTAGGCTCATAAATTGTATTGGTTTGATTTTGGTGTGAAAAGGAGACATATTGATGAAGAAAATAATGCTACTTACATTATGGCTACTCTTTGCAATTAGCTTTAGTCCAATATTGGTCCATGCTAGCGAGAACCAGAAAGAAGACATAATGAAAATTGTTAGCAGATTTATGCCATTGAATGCGTCCCTTATAAGTCCTAAAAATTCTTACCCCACATTGCCAATTCAACTCTATGACTTTGATCAAGATGAACAGAAAGAAATAATATTTACATTTAAAATGAAAGCAAAAAATCAACCATCTCCTTTCCAGTTTGAATCAATCGTGCTAAAAAAGGACAATGCTGATTGGCGAAAAGTGTTGGAAACAAAAATTCAAGGGATAGATTTGGATTTTTCAGGTTTGGCAGATATTACAGGTGATGGGAAAAAGGAATACTTATTCGGTGTTACAATTGGTGCAGCGGCAGGAAGCGAACTTGAAATTTATCAATGGATTAATAATGCATTCAAAAAAATTGCTGATGTTCCTTATCATAAAATGGAGTTTGTGAATGAAAAACAAAAAGTTGGACTAGCAATTTGGCAAATGTATATGGGCGATAGTTATTTGGTGAATGTACTAAAATGGAATGATGACAAGTTGCTCTATAACGAAGAATTATATTCTAAATACTATCCAGTAATCGAAAAGTTTTATAAAGATAAAATTTCAGAAATGGATGCCTGGTTTTACTGGTATTGCCTTGCAGATGCCCAAATTAAAGCAAATAAATTTGAAGAAGCTTCGAAATCTATTCAAAAAGGGATTTCGTTAGCTAAAAAATCATCCCTACAAGAAGCGGTGCAAGATTTTCATGATTTAGCTGAAAGGCTAGAGAACAAGAGTAATTAAACGAAAGCTTCTTCAACAAACAGGAGCAATCATTAAAAAGGGCAGAGTCATTTGACAGTAGCATTGTTTCTATCTCCTGCTAAATTGTTATTAAGGATATTTTTTAAGGAGAATAAAATGGATGGGGGAATTTGTTTAATAAAAACACTCATTACGCTTATTGTATATAATGAGTCAAAGGGGAAGGGATAGCCAGTAAGAAATCGTTTTGAAAAGAGGGCGTTAAATGGAAAGTTTTTTCTTTATACTAATAGGCTTTTTGATCGTTAGTGCAAATGTGATTGGGTTTCTATTTTTCAAAAAAAAGAAAAATCTATATCATGCTGCTTTCATCATTTTACTACTAGCAGGTGTATTTGGTGGACTAGGAAGTGTATTAGCACTAATCATTATTCGTGATCCCTTTGCGTTATTCTATGGATTGAACATTGCCTACTATTTACTCATTAATAGTTTTATTGTACTTCTTCTTGCGATTTTAGTTACGATCATTAAAAAATATACTAGTAGTAGCATCGTGTGACTAACGATCGTGGTGCGTGAGCATTGAGTTGTTTATGAACGAATTACTATTAATATCATTTTGTTAGGTGGGACGCTATGCATAACTTGTCAGGAAAGGTTATTCTTATCACAGGTGCAAGCTCTGGGATTGGATTTGCCACAGCTGAGCTAGTAGCAAAACAAGGGGCTAAAGTAATTATCAATTATCATACAAATGTGGAAGGTGCCAATGAAGCTGTCAAACGAATTCAAGAAAAAGGTGGAGACGCCATTGCTATTCAAGCTAATATTGTGAATAAAGAAGACGTGAACGCAATGGTTGAGCAAGCTATTTCTTCATTCGGCACGATTGATGTCTTAGTGAATAACGGTGGAGGCGGCATCCGTCAAAGTACTTTTATGGAGATGAGTGAAGAGCTATGGGAAGAAACGTTCAAACTAAATGTCAATAGTGTGCTCTTATGCTCTCAAGCTGTATTAAGACATATGATTCCGAAGAAATGCGGAAAAATTATTAATGTCTCTTCTGCAGCTGCACGTATTGGTGGGGCAGGGGAAAGTATTCATTATGCATCTGCTAAGGGAGCTATCAATACAATGACGATTGGCATGTCCAGAGAATTAATTGAATATGGAATTATCGTTAATGGGGTAGCACCTGGAATGGTAGAAACACCCTTTCACGATAAATTTGCTCCTGGCGACAATCGACTTGAACGGATGGCTTCCTCTGTACCAATTAAAAGAGCTGCAGCGCCTAAAGAGATAGCGGAAGTAATTGCCTTCCTTTCTTCCGATGCCTCAAATTACATCCTTGGAGAAATTATAAATGTGAGTGGCGGTAGATAAATAAAAAATATGCAAAGTATTATTGCTAAAATTGTTCGTCTATTCTATTAACAGTAGCTATTTCTAACGTAAATTGCGGATTCAAAACAAGCTCTACCTTGTATGTCCTTAAATTTGGGAGCAAAAAAGGTAGGACTTGTTTTCTGCATGTATGTAAATTTATTTTATTAAATCCGTGACAACTTGAACAATTAAAAACAAAAAAATGATGGGTAATATCATTTGAATCCATTTTGTTTGGATGTACGGAATAATTTTTAAGCCTAAGAAAGAGCCCGCAATAGAGCCAAGTGAAACTGGAATAGCAATTCCCCAATTAACAAGACCAGTAAAGTAATAAAAGAGAAAAGCACCTGTACAGCTTGACAAAGAGATCATTCTTGTTAATTCAACTGCCTTTAAATAAGAGTATTGTTTTTTCAAGAAATAGGTTATATTCATAAGAGCTGAGCCTGGTCCAAAGCCTCCGTCATAAATTGAAATTGCAAATGGAATGAGCTTATTCAAAGGTTGTTCCTCTGTTTCTTTTAGATCTTTGACAATCCATTTATTACTGCAAAGGACAATCATAAATGCGAAAATTAAGCTTATACAAGCGACTACATTCATGATTTGTTCCGATAAGAGGATTGCTAATAATGCACCAAGTACCCCTCCCAAACTAGAAACGATCATGAAAGAAAAATATTTTTTTACAGATAAACGTCCTTTTATGACAAACGAAACAACATTTGATAGGGCTGATAAACCTGTCGCGAATTTATTAACGACAACCGTTGTATGAATTGGTATGCCAACGAGTAACAATGAAGGCATCAAAATAAAGCCTGCTGCACCGAACAAAACACCTATTATGGCTGCGAGCAAACCAATTGTAAACAAAATCATTCCTTTTACTGATAACCATTCCTGTAGTAAAATTTCCATTCAATCACCTCTATATTTAAATTACTGATAAACTATACATAAAACAAATATATAATTATTTCTTATTCATAAATTAAATTTATGGATAGAAAGGTGTGAATGGAATGAATTTACATGCATTGAGGATCTTTACGAATGTAGCCAAGCTTGGTGGCATTACTGCAGCAGCGAATAGTATGCTACTTAGTCAACCTGCTGTCACTATTCAAATTCGAAAATTAGAGAATGAAATAGGGGCTAAATTGATTGAAGGCAAAGGACGTGGAATTCAATTAACGCCAGAGGGGAAGTTTTTATACGAGCAAGGCATGCGTTTATTTTATTTAGAAGCACAAATCGATGAGAAGCTCGGTAAATTTTTAGCAAAGGAAGATAAAATACATATTGCGTCCTCTTACATCCCTATTAATTATATACTTCCGCCTATCATAGCTAAGTACAAGCTTGCTCATCCTCAAATTGAATTTTTTGTATCGTTAGGCAATGTTCAATCTGTGGAAGAACAAGTTCTGAATTATGAAGTAGATTTTGGTTTCGTCGTTCAAAGTAAAATTGGCCATACAGATTTACAGTTTGAAAAGGTATTAGATATCCCGTTTTGGTTTATAGTCCATCCTTTACATCCTCTCGCAAATCAAACGGTCTCCATTTATGAATTATCGAACGAAGACTTTATTTATCGGGAACGTGGTAGCTCGACACTCGATTTATTGGAGTCCATTTTTTACACGTTTAATGCGCCTTTACCTAAACTAGGACTTCAAATGCAGGGCTTACATGAATCCATCAAAGTAGTGGAAGCGGGGTATGGCATGACTTTAGCTCCGTCCTATAGTGTGGCCGAAAGTATAACAAACGGGAAACTTGCTCAAGTGTATGTTGAGCAGGCAGCTATTCAGCAAAGTTTATTTATTTGCTCACGAAAATCCGATCTAATCGAGCAACCATTTATGCAATTCTTAAAAACGCATTTAAATGCATTAAACTAACCACTACAATCTTCTTTTGGCATAAATAAAACTTCTCTAAATTTAAGTGAAGAATTTAGAGAAGTTTTATTTTATGATGATTATTAATACAGAAAATTCAGAAAAATATTGTTATAAAAGTATTTTCCCCTCTATTGAAATCACTGCTGCTCCTGCTACTTCAATAACGGCGTTCTCTCCATCAGGTGTAATCGTCACATAAAGAATCCCTGGTCTATTGATCGTATGTCCTTGACCAATTACTAATTGATGTTTTTCTTGTGGAGCTAGTAGATTCTCTAGATATAAATAACCGCCTAATGCACCGTTTGCTGCCCCTGTAACTGGATCTTCATCAATTCCTATATTTGGACAAAAATCTCTTGTATAAATATCAAATTCCCCATTTGTGTCAAAGGTAAAGAGGTGAGTGGTTGATATGTTGAATTGATTGTTCATCTTTTTAAGCTCGTTTAATTTAGGTTCTGCTTGGTCAATTGCTTGACGGGTTTTAACTGGAACCATAAGATGCGGGACCCCTGTATTCGCTATTTTGATAGGGTATCGATCATCAATGTCTGTTTCATGAATTCCTACAAGATCCGCAACTACTTCAGGGCGAATGTCTATATTTTTTACATGGGGGCGTACTTGGGTCATAGACACGCTCGTTAAGTGGTTGTTTTCTGTAATCCATTTTACGGGAATTAGTCCAATGTTCGATTCAAAGGTTATTTTTTCGTCCTTATCAATCCAATTGTACTGATTAGCCATTAACCATGCTGTACCTAACGTAGCGTGACCGCAAAAATCAACTTCTTTTGTAGGTGTAAAATATCTTATTTTATAATCTGCATTTTCATTTGTTGACGGTAAAAGAAAGGCTGTTTCCGACAGGTTTAATTCATTGGCTATTTTTAGCATTTCCTCATCTGTTAGGTTTTCTGCATGCGGTATAACGCCAGCTGGATTTCCTCCAAACGTTTCTGTTGTGAAAGCATCTACATAAAAAAACGCTACCTTTTTATTCATTGCTATCTCCTCCTTCATTCTAAGATTATTGTATTATGATAGAATTAATAAGTAAAACTCATGTTTTTAATCATCAACATGAGGAAGTCGAATGGAAAGTTAAATCTTATACGGAGGTTATATGGTGAACCTTTTGCAAATAGAAATATTCGTCAAAGTAGTCGATATTGGGAATTTCACAAAAGCAGGAGAAATATTGACGATGACACAATCGGGCATAAGCCATAACATCGCTTCATTAGAGTCAGAACTCGGTATTACACTTTTGAATAGAGGGAGAAATGGCATCTCATTAACAGATAGTGGAGAACGTATCATTAAAAATATGAGAAATATTTTATCCGAAGCAGAAAGCATTAAACAAGAAGCCGCTTCTATTTTAGGTATACAAAACGGAAAAATAAACATTGGTAGCTTTTCTAGTTTCGCCTCAAAAGTGTTGCCAACGATCATATCAAGGTTTAGAGGAGAGTTTGAAGGAATTGAAATAAACTTTTATGAGGGGAGCTATGAGCAAATTACACGTTCGGTGGAAGAGGGGAAAGTGGATATCGGTTTTACATCTTTGAGTCACCCCCTGGCTCATTTGGAGGCTATACCCTTATTAAGAGATCGATTAGTCCTTATAGTACCTAATCATCATCATCTTGCAAAAAATGGACAAGTGAAAGTGGAAGATCTTCAAGGGGAGGCTTTTATTATGCCCCAGCTAGGATGTGAAGTGAGTGTCAAACAATTTTTAAAAGAACAAAAAGTTTCCCCAAAGATACAGTTTAATGTGGAAGAAAATCAAACGATCATTGCAATGGTACGTGAAGGATTAGGCATTACAATCATACCAGAACTAGCTTTACCCTATAATTTACAAGGTTCCATTGTAAAACCTCTCTTACCCGAACCTTTCCGTGAAATAAGCATCATTACTCGGTCAAAGAAACAATCTCTTCCCGCTGTCAAAGCGTTTATAAAAACAACGATGGATTGTATTAAAGAATTACAGCTATAATATGAATTTTGTGTCCATTGCGATTGTTCGCCATTATTGTCGAAGAACGTAGCTGCATAAGAGCATGTTTAATTGATTTTTTTCAAAACATGCTCTAAAATCAAGGTTATAAAGTTGTCATTATTTAGTAAAGAACACGCCATAAATAGAAGGTAGCGTAGGATTCCCAGTTTTTCCATGGAATCGATAGCTCTAAGATTTCATCTTTCGTAGGCTTTTGGTTCATATTACGTACTGTTTTTATTGAATTAATAAGACCTACATCATCAATTGGAAAAGCTGTCTGAAACCTAAGGCAACGCATTAGCACATAGTTGGCTGTCCAAGGTCCGATTCCTCGTATTTTGATTAAGCTTTTTTCCGCCTCTTTAAAATTCATTTTCTTTAATTGTTCCTTTGATAATTCTCCGCTTGCCATTAATCTGGCAATGCCAATGATGTATTCACTTTTTTTAACCGTCATTTTAATAGCTGCTAGGTCAGCAGGGGTTAACTGTGCAATTCGTTCGTATGATGGGAATATCCAATACTTTTTACCATTCCATTCGATAGAATCGCCAAAGCTTTCTACAAATTGCCTCTTTAAGGTATAGGCAAAGGCTAGGTTAATTTGTTGCCCTAAAACGCCCCAGCATAAAGCTTCAAATAAATCGGGAATGCCGATAACTCGCAATCCATAGAATTTTTCGGCAGGCATTTTAAGTATTGGGTCTGCATTTGCCATTTCATAAAATGGCGTTAAATCGTTATCAAGATCAAACCATTCATGAATATATGTTACAATCGCTTCCCGCTTCCACTGTTCAAAAGGTCTAGAATCATTTAGGAATTGAACAATCATTTGTTGATTATCGATTACGCTTATCTGCACTAATGACTGAATTTCTCCAATGGCTATCACTTTTGTGATGATATCGTTTTCTATTTCATACATGCATTCATTATTTTCTCTCGTTAAATAGCCTAGATTCGCATTCATATCAAAATTTGCAGGTAGGGTAATGCGTATCACATCATCTACTTCATGCCATGTCACTTTTTCATTCTCCTTTACAACATACACAGTTTGTTATTTTACTTTATCATAAAAAGATCTTTCCTCATTTTGTTATCTTGCTATTCCATTCTAAACTCCTTATTTTTTTCTATTGATGCGGTTATAGTGTTAGTTATTAAGAAAACTACGGAGGGAATAAAAATGGTCCAAACGATTAAAACGCGTGTCGGGAGCTTAGATTGGGATTCTATTCAACATGATCTTGATAAGCAAGGATTTGCAAAGCTTCCAGCGATTTTAACAAAAGAGGAATGTGAGTTCTTGATAGGATTGTATTGTACGGAAGAGCCATACAGAACGACCATCAATATGTCGAGATATCGCTTTGGGGATGGGGAATACAAATATTTTTCCTATCCATTGCCGGAAATCATCCAAAGTTTAAGAGAGTCCTTTTATCAAGAATTGGCCAAAACAGCCAATCGATGGTTGGGTTATTTAAAGAAAACAGCGCAGTTTCCAGCTCAACTTCACGATTTTTTGAACACTTGTGAAGAATATGAACAAACTAGACCGACACCGTTACTCTTAAAGTATGAAGCAGGTGGCTTTAATTGTTTGCATCAAGATTTATATGGGGATATCTTCTTCCCGTTTCAAGTAGTATTTGTGTTAAATCAACGCGAACAAGACTTTTGTGGTGGTGAATCACTGTTAGTGGAACAAATTCCTCGTGCTCAGAGTAGGGGACATGTCATTACGTTAGATCAAGGCAGTGCGCTCATCTTTCCTACTAATCATAGACCTGTTCTAGGTAAAAAGGGATATTACAAAAATACAGTTCGTCATGGAGTAAGTACGGTTACTGCGGGAGAACGATATGGTCTTGGCATCATTTTTCACGATTCTAAATAAAAAAACTTCAATATCTTGCTATTCCATATCCAGAATTGTACATTGTGAATTTTTAGGGAGTATATTGTAAGGAGAGGTGAGATAAATGCGGGATCGTATTAATGATGAAAATAAAATTTCGAATGCTACAGACATGATGACAGATGAAAAGTGGCAAGCAATTCTCAATAATGATCCAGCGTACAACAATCAATTTTTCTATGCTGTGAAATCAACAGGGATATTTTGTAAACCATCCTGTAAATCTCGCGTGCCGAAAAAAGAAAATGTATGTATTTTTGCAAACGCTGAACAAGCACTCCGCGCAAATTTTCGCCCTTGTAAACGTTGCAAGCCAACGAATGAAAATCTGCCTGATAGTGAGTGGGTTGATGTCATCACAGCATACATCGATAAAAATTTCGCAGAAAAATTAACGCTAGAATCGTTAGCAACGATTTGTCATGGAAGTCCCTATCATATGCATCGAACCTTTAAAAAGATTAAAGGCATGACGCCCGTTGCGTATATACAACAAGTTCGCGTACACGTGGCGAAACAGTATTTGATTCAGACAAATAAGGCGATTGGAGAGATTGCCATCTGTGTGGGTATGGCGAACGTGCCCTATTTTATTACTTTATTTAAAAAGAAAACGGGACAGACACCAGCACAATTTCGTCAAATGAGAAAAATGGAGGAAACGAATGATGGAAACAAAGATTAAACCAACACTGTATTGGTCTTTACTAAAGTTTGAGGATTGGCATTTTTCTATAGCTTCTACCTCCATGGGGCTTGTGTTTGTAGGTTCACAGAACAAATCATTCGAGGAATTATTTGAATGGGCGAAGAAACGCTTTCCAGGAAGTCCGCTTGTTGAAGATGAGGAAAAGCTTGAACCCTATGTTATTGAGATCATTCAGTATCTAAAAGGGAAGAGGAAAACCTTTACTGTCCCATTGGCGTATGTAGGTACGCCATTTCAGCTAGCCGTCTGGCAAGCACTTTGTGAAATCCCTTATGGGCAGACGAAATCCTATACCGACATTGCTCATGCTATAAATAAACCAGCAGCTGTTCGTGCTGTCGGAGCGGCTATTGGGGCTAATCCAGTCTTACTTACTATACCGTGCCATCGTGTAACAGGAAAGAATGGCTCTTTAACTGGCTATCGAGGCGGATTAGAAATGAAGAAATTGCTCTTGGACCTTGAAAAGCGAGCTTCATCTAGTAATGAGTAATACTTGTCGCACTTGGAATGGAGGTTCTGTATGAAAAGTGAAATCTTTTATAAAAATCCAAAAACCATTTTGAATAAAGGGACTGGCTTTCTTTCTGGCTATACACATTCACTCAATCCTTATACAGGCTGTTCATTCGGATGCTCCTATTGTTATGTACGTCAAATGCCTGTATCTCTTTTTCGAGAAGGGGAATGGGGAAGTTGGGTAGATGTTAAAAATGGTGCGGCGAATGTATTAAAAAAGGAGCTCCATCGTGCCAAAGCAAAAGGGCCTGTAACCATTTTTATGTCCTCAAGTACAGACCCATATCAACCAATAGAGCATAAGGAAAAAGTGACGCGATCTTTACTGGAAGTTATGGTAGAGGATCCCCCTGACTTCCTATTTGTACAGACAAGAAGTCCGCTTGTCAGTCGAGATATGGATTTACTGCGACAATTCAAAGATAAAGTGCGGGTAAGTATGACAGTAGAAACGGATAGGGAGGATATTCGCAAGTATTTTACGCCCTATGCGCCTCCTATTCCAGCAAGGCTTAAAACACTCCAACAGCTGGCTGAATTCGATATTCCTACACAGGTTGCCATCGCACCCGTATTACCAAGCAGCGAGCGTTTTGCAGAAATACTGCGTCCCTTGGTTAACCGCGTATGTATTGACGATTATTTTATGGGGGACGGAAGCGGTGGGAAACGAACACATAGGATGGGTGTACAAGCCTTATATAGCAATCTCGAAATGGAAGATTGGTACCATCCGTCCATCTATCAAATGGTTTATAAACGAATGCGGCAATATTTTTCGGAAGATGAACTTTTCATTAGCCAGAAGGGTTTCGAATCCTAGCATTATTGCTTTGATAAGAAGGCGACACCATAGTACAGAATGGCAGCCTTCTATTTTTAATCTGAAAACTACTATCATCCTGAATTTTATCTTTATATAAAAATTTCAAGGTACATTTCTATTTCTTCAATTGAAGTTATAGCGAATTTTTTATTTTTATAACTTATCAAGCCCTCATTTATGCATTGAGCGATAGAACGATTTAAGCTTCTAATGGGTGCACAGACCTCACTTGATAAAATTTGCTTTGTAAGGTTATCTAAATCACCGATTTTATAATGATTATGTATGCTTAATAAGATACGATCTTTAACTGTTAGCAATGATAATTTTGCCGTAGTATCTGAACTTGAAGTTAATTTTGAAGCAAGTTGTTTCATTATATATAAATTAAAGTTAAAATCGATTTTCATCCATTCATAAACCTTTGTTTTATGGATAGCGATCGTTTCACAATTTTGTTTCGCAATAACACCGAGTGTTTTCACTTTTTCATTAAAAATTTCTATTTCCCCAAAGCAACTATATGAATCATAAATATATAGCGAAAGCATCGCCCCCTCATAGCTTTGTCTATACACCTCAGCCATCCCTGTAGTTAGAATATAAAGATAATTATTTTGTTCATGCGGGTGAATAATAAGGCTTCCTTTCTTGTGGCTTCTATAAATAAATTCTTTCTTAATGTGCGTCGGTGCATCATTCACAATATCTTGAAAATCCAAATTTTCACCTTCTTTTTGCTTTTGGTCATTTGACCTGTTTTCATTATAGATTGAATTATATAATCAGGGCAAATAAGAATTGGAGGTCTTGTTATGAGGAAATTAATTATTGACACAGATACTGGAAGTGATGATGCGGTAGCATTAATTATGGCATTAAAATCAACTAATCTTAAAGTAGAGGCGATTACAACGGTTTGTGGCAATGTCCCAGTTGAATTAGCAACAAAAAATGCTCTAATGACTATCGAGGTTGCTAATGGTCAAAAGCCACCACTTTATGTTGGGGCAGCCAAACCACTTATGCGTGATTTAGTTACAGCTGTTAATGTTCATGGTGAAGACGGAATGGGCGATTGTCATTTAATAAATCCTACCCTTGTGCCAGAAACCATGCATGCGGTAGATGCGATCCTTGAAATGATTGAAAATAACCCTGATGAAATTGAAATTGTAACCATTGGTCCTGTTACAAATATTGCCCTTGCTATTTTAAAAGCACCAGAGACCATGAAAAAGGTAAAGCATATTTACACAATGGGTACTTCTGGCTTTGGCCCTGGTAACACTACACCTGTTGCTGAATTTAATGTGTATGTAGATGCAGAGGCATATAGTATTATGCTCAACTCTGGTATATCGACTACCATCATTGGATTTGATGTATGTTTAGGTGAGGCAGCTTTGAATAAGGACGATATGGATGTATTACTAGCAAGTGGTAAAGAAGAAGCTGTGTTCTCCGTTCAATGTAATCGTTCCTTGCTTGAATATAATTTACAAAGAAGTAATGAACATATGGTTGATTTACCTGATGCCGTAGCAATGGGTGTTGTATTATGGGATGAAATCGTTTTGGAAGACAAGTTATGTTACTGCTATGTATGTACGACAGAAGCTGCTGCCTATGGTCAAGTGATCATAAATGACGGTAGTAAACTTGCCATTTCGGATGGATTTGCAGGGCACATGCCTAATGCAACAGTTTGTAAGTCCATTGACAATCAGTTATTCAAGAAACGTCTATTAGCATTATTGGTAAGTTAACATGATGGGGTGTGTAAATGAAATTTATAAATTTCGGATCATTAAATATTGATAAAGTTTATACAGTTCCTCACCTTGTTAAAGAAGGAGAAACGTTATCTTCAGTCAGTTATGAGGAATATCCAGGTGGAAAAGGATTAAACCAATCCATAGCCCTTGCAAAATCTGGTGCCCAAGTGTTTCATGCAGGTAAAATTGGCAAAGATGGTTTGTTTCTAAAACAACAATTAGCATTAGCGGGAGTTAATGTTGAGGGCATAGATGAGGACGGTTTGATCACAGGGCATGCCCTTATTCAAGTAGCGCCGACAGGTGAAAATTGTATTTTGCTCTATGGTGGAGCGAATAAAGAAATAACGGTTGAACAAATTGATCAAGTATTAGAGGACTTCCATGCGGATGATTTTCTAGTTCTACAAAACGAAACAAACTGCTTGGAATACCTAATCAATGCAGCTTATAAAAAGGGGTTAACCATTGCGTTTAATCCTTCTCCGATAAGCGAGGATATTAAGGCTTTAGACTTTTCGAAAATTGATTTTCTGATACTGAATGAGATTGAAGGACAAGAAATTAGTGGGGCATGTTCACCTAATAGAATACTCAATCACTTACTATCAATCTATAGTAATTTAAAGATTGTGCTGACTTTAGGTAAAAATGGGGTCATATATAAAGACAATGTACAAGAGCACAAGCAAGAAATCTATAATGTCAAGGTGAAAGACACGACGGCAGCAGGTGATACTTTCTTGGGTTATTTCCTTAGTATGATTTCTCAAAAACCTGATGTTAAATATGCCCTTAACATTGCCTCAAAGGCTGCTTCACTTGCAGTATCAAGAAAAGGCTCCTCTTCTTCTATCCCAATTTTGGCAGAGGTACTCGGTAAAAATTAAATAGTTGATGGAACTTCTTTAGATGTTGTGATGGATTTAAAAGAAAGTCGTACCATTTTGCCCCTTTAGATATGCTTTATCTAAAGGGGTTTCCTGTATTAAAATCATGTAAGATTATACAATAAACAGGCCATTTAATAGAATAAAATACAATAATTATTGGACGCAAGGATTGTGAAGAGTACTTAAACTAACGGCGCAGTTTAGTTGAACAACAATATGGGTTTTTGTGGTGAAATAGTAGACGGTTGGTGCATCTTCATCTTTCCAGGAAAATGGGATGGGCTATCGTTTAGTTAGGAGGTAGAGGTTTTGGGTGTTTTGAGTGTCTTGTGGGTTTTTGGTGTTTGGGGTGTTTTGATTTTGTTAGTTGCAATAATTTTATTTTGGTCGGCTGGGTTACCGAAGATTAAAAGTAAAAAATTATCATTTGTTATGATTAGTTTGGGATTGAATGTAATCGCAACTCCAACGGCTTTATTTATAGGTGTAATGGCAACAGCACCCCCGACCAGCACTACAAATGATTTTTGGACAGGATTTCTCTTCATCCAGGGAATACCACTTTTAATACTAATAATTGGAATCTTAAAATGGTTTATCATTGACAGAAGAAAAAATAAATAAGCATATAAATAGTAATAATTAATTAGGTTAAAAAAAGACAAGTTTGTGAAGAAATCTACTTAAACTATAGGGGGCTTTAGTTTAACAAGAATTATGCTTATAATCTTCCACAATCGGGCGCGCTAGTTGAATAACATAGGTAGAAAAAGTTCATCCTTTTTTATCAAAACCAACTTTAAATCGACTGGATAAGAATCCATTTTGGTCAATCTTTTTTCAAAATGGATCCTTTTAGGAAGTTTATTAAAAAAAACAGAAATTTAACTCTGTTTTTCTACTGGAATACCAAAGACGCGGAATATATAGTCGCTTTCTTGTTCTTTTGTAGCAATAGCATTGGCTAGTCCACTTTGTTTTGTGCCTTGAAGATACCACATATCATTATGGTCTTGGTCTACGGATGAAAAATCATTCTGCTGCCAATGACTTAATAGCTCTACATATTTATTTCTGTGTTCGAAATGATCTTTATTTGACTGTACCATTTGGAGTAAAGTTTCAATTCTTTCAGGGGTAATCATAATTGATGACTCTTTTTCATCAGCAATCACCTTTTGATGTGACATTTGCTGAATAACTTCTTGCATTAGATTCTCAACAAAGGGTTCATCTCCACTTTTCCATTCATCAATCTTCTTGGAATATGTAGCATTTTCCCAACCAAAATTCGTATCCACTGTCGATACAAACTCTTTCTTATCATTTTCTTTTGAAATCGATTGACCGTTATCTAATTCGCTCTCGACATTTTTAGAAGTTTCGTTGTCATCGTTCTTTTTCATAATCAAAAACGTACCACTTATACTCAATAATGCAGTTAAAACAACTATACCTAAAACATGAATCCTCTTCATTTTTTTACCACCTTTTTAATAATTACCCTAAAATTATCATATAGGTATCACTATGTAAACAGAAGTCCACGACTTAGAGCTAATTAATCCTCTGATACCCTATATGCATGTACGTACATTTTGGTTTTAGGGGAGTAGGGAGTAATTTATCGTTCATAAGAGTGTTATTCGTACAAATTGTGCTACATATAATTTAAAGTATATTTGCACAATATTTATCCACATAAGATGTTCCTTACACGTATTTGATGTAATATTGCTAAGGAATGAATATTAAATGTGGCATGTATAGCATAAAAATAACAAAAAATATACGCCATTCTGTACAATATCTCCTCAGCGGAAATAAAAAACTTACTGGTAGTTACACGTAAAAGGACATTTAAGTGTCCTTATTATAAAGCTGCTTGATACATATGAGTATCCTTTCTTTGCTTTCCTCGGATGAGTCCTCATCATCTGGTATAATAGAATATAGATTTTTTAGAACGGAGCAATTGATATGAATGGAGCGCAAAAAGCATTTTTTGAGGAAAAGGAGCGTTCACTTGGCGTTTATCTAAATGATGTGCAGAAGCAGGCGGTATTGCAAACGAGTGGTCCGTTGTTACTTTTGGCATCTCCTGGTTCAGGAAAAACAACGACGATTATTATGCGTATTGGCTATATGATTGAGACGCTTGGTGTGAAGCCTTCTCGCATAAAGGCTGTCACGTTTAGTAAGGCATCGGCAAATGATATGAAGGCACGTTTTGCAAAGTTTTTTCCGCATTTGACACCGGTTGATTTCTCAACGATTCATAGTTTAGCATTTCAAGTTGTGCGGCAGACACTTGAACGTCAGGGCATTTCGTATGGGATTATGGAAGAAGCGGACAAGCCTGGTGTTATGTCAAAAAAACGAGTGCTTCGTGAAATTTTTGAACAATTAAATGGCTCGAAAATTACTGAAGATCAGTTAGACGAGCTACTGACGTACATAACGTTTGTCAAAAATAAAATGCTGCCAGAACAGGAATGGGCAATTGCCGAAGTAAAGGTGCCCAGAAAAGTCGAGATTTTACAGCGGTATGAGGAATATAAGCGCTCAGGTAGTGACCGTTTATTGATTGATTTTGACGATATGCTGTTAATGGCGAATGATATTTTTACGAAAAATCGAGAGGTGTTGGCGCAATATCAACGTCGATACGATTTTTATTTAACAGATGAAAGTCAGGATACGTCGCCAGTTCAACATGCGATCATCGAGAAGCTCGTCGCAGTCCATCAAAATGTATGCGTCGTTGCTGATGAGGATCAGGCCATTTATAGCTGGCGCGGTGCAGAGCCCGATT
This sequence comes from Lysinibacillus sp. PWR01, assembly GCF_043359455.1. Taxonomy (NCBI): domain Bacteria; kingdom Bacillati; phylum Bacillota; class Bacilli; order Caryophanales; family Bacillaceae; genus Lysinibacillus; species Lysinibacillus sp. PWR01. Next base: position 87,488 of record NZ_JBHERJ010000073.1, read on the forward strand.
ATTTGTTGAATTTCCAAAAGATTTATCCGGAGGCACATGTTTTACTAATGACACAAAACTATCGTTCATCTGCAACGATTGTAGAGCCAGCTAATCTATTTATTCAGCGAAATAAAAAGCGTTATAACAAACAAATGTTTACGCAAAATCCTGCAGCAGAGCCAATCTCGTTTAAAATCCTAGAGAATTACAGTTTACAGGCCAAATATTTAGTGAACCAGTTAAAAAATTTGTCTAAGCGTGGCACAGCGGCTGTTTTATATCGAAATAATACGTCAGCCATTCCGCTTATGGACGCCTTAGACAGAGCGGGTTTGCCTTTCTATATGAAGGATTCCTCAATTTGCTTTTTCACGCATTGGGTCGTGGAGGATATTATGAACTTCATGCGGCTAGCGTACAATACAAAAAATATCTCGATATTTGAAAAAGTGTACAGAAAAATGAATGCTTATATTACACCAACGCAATTAAAAGCGCTGCATAAAGTGCCAGAGGATGGCTGTGTATTCACACTGTTGTTAGAGCATGTGGAGTTAAAGGATTATCAGCCTGAATATATTAAGCGGATTCGCAAAACGTATGATAGCATTCAATTTGATAAAACAACGCCAACAGCCATGCTAGAGCATATCCGTTATGACCTTGGTTATGAGCGTGCCTTAAAGAAAATGAGTGAGGACCTCGGTTTTAATTATGAAAATTTACAAGATATTGTGGATGTACTTGGGTTAATTGCTCGCCATACGTCAACGATGACCGAATTTGCGGGACGTTTGAAGTACCTTGAAAATTTAGCACGTACGTCTCATACGAAAAATGAATGGAATGCTATTACACTAACAACATTACACAGTTCAAAAGGCTTGGAATTTGACCATGTGTATTTGATTGATTTAATTGATGGGATTTTACCTAGTGAGAGGGAAGAAGAAATAGAGGAAGAAACGAGACTCTTTTATGTCGGTATCACACGTGCTATTCACCATTTGGAATTAATTTCATACAGCAAGCGCTTTAAAGCAAGTGTGGTGCCATCGATGTTCATGAAGGCGTTAAAACAAATCGTCTCACCACAGGAATTGCCAAAGAAAGCGTCAAAAAGTCCGAAGAAAGCACTAAAGCAATACCGCAATGAGCAGACGATTACAACCGAATCCGCGTTAATCGTTGGCTCAAAAGTAAAGCATGTGATTTTTGGAGATGGCGAAATTTTGGCCGTTACGAGTAGCACGATTAAATTGTCATTTGCTACGGGGATAAAGCAGTTTATGACGGATACATGTTTACAGCAAGGCTATTTAGAAGCGGTGGAAGATTAATGCAGCGTATTCGAGTTTTTTTCGAATACGCTTTTATAATAGTGCTAAATAATTTCCTAGCGAACGAGTCGCATATTTTGTTGGAGTCTACTGACTTACATTGAATGACCGAATATGCAACTATACCTAAGGATTTTATACATTTAAAAGTGCTCCCTTTTTAAGAATATTGGTAATAAGACAAGAGTAAACACAACATTTGTTGAGTAACTCTTGTCTTTTTCTATTGTTTGTTGGACAATCAAATATCTTCTAAGCAACTTGATAGTTCTAAAAGATGACATACTCAAGCCATCTTGGAAAATTTGGTTTTAGGTAGTCAGATCTACTTTGTAAAAATATTTAACTTCTATGCAACTAATTACTGATCAAAATACTCTAACGGTATGTAAGGAAAGAAGAGGTGTTAATGATGAAATCTGAATTTCTAGTGAAAAAAGCACAAGAAGGAGATGGAGAAGCGTTTATACAGTTAATAAGGCAATACGAATTGATTCTTTATCGTACCGCAAAGATTTTGGGTCTAAAAGATGAAGATATAGCAGATTTATTGCAAGAGACGGTTTTAACTGCCTTTGAAAAAATAGGTACTTTAAAAGAGGTGAAATATTTTAATACTTGGCTTTGCCGTATCTTATTGAACAATTGTTATCGCTTTATGAAGCAGCATAAGCAGGTTGTATCTCTCGATTCAGATACACTAAATGCATTATCACATCAAGACCATTTACCACTTGAGTTAGACGATGCGTTGAATAGCTTAGATGAAAATTATCGTATTGCATTAACACTGTATTATGTGAATGGGCTAACAACTAAGGAAATTAGTGAGTTACTTCATGAACCCGAAGGCACAATTAAATCGAGAATTTCGAGGGCAAAACAATATTTGAAAAACAACTATTATGTGGAGGAGGCACAATCGCTATGAAAAACAGTGGAGAAGAACGCTTTCAGCAAATGAATAAAGAGCAAGAGTTACCACAATCACTTCGAATAGCTTTTGATCAATCCTACGAACAGATTCGTCAACTATCAAAGAAAAAAACTAAAAAGTCATGGTTTAAGCCTATGGCAGTTGCTGCCGTAGCGACAATTGCGCTAGCTTCAGTGGTTTTGTTAACAAATAATACAGTTTTAGCAAAATTACAAACCTTTTTCAACTTAAAGGATCCTGGGATTGAATTAGCAAGTGATCATGGAGATGTGCAATATGTGGCACAATCACAGCAATCAGAAGATATTACCATAACACTAGAACACTTTTTTGTGGATGCATATCGATTAGCTATGCAGTTCAATATTGAATCGGATCATATGCAAATGGGTGACGTGTATGATATGAACGTGGAATTTCGACTTTATAACGCACAGGGTGAGGAAATAGATGCTTTCGTATCCGATACAAAGCCAATAGCAGGCCCAGGAATTTTTAGTGGCGGTCAGTTCACATTGGAGAATGTAAAAAAACATGCTGTAACATTAGAAATGCTCAGTGTATCTAATGGAGTCGCTGTACCTTCATTAGATGGTGCTGAACTAGTTATTGAAACAATAAATTTAATAGATAAGGATGGAAATGCTAGTTTGATTGATGGCGAATGGGCATTTGATTTAACATCAGCATCGGTTAAAACACAAGTTTTTGTAGGGGGAAATGACGTTCCAGGTCTCGAATTACAACAAGCTGCATTAACAAATGGTTCTATGCAAGTATCTTTTAAAATTGATAATTACGTTGAAAATGAAAATGATATTTTTAAAACAGCATTAGTAAATGAAAAGGGCGAATCCTTCTACGCAAACAGTGCAAATGTTGAATACTTAGAAAAAGAACAACAAACAATCATTAGTTTAGTTTTCCCTTACAGCATATGGAATGAACAGCAAGATCTTTCATTAGCTGCAAAAGGCTATAAAAAGTTAAGATTAGTCGAGAAAAAATAAAAAAGAAACAACAACTTCATGAACCATAGTGAAATGCCTGAAATACGTTAGTTAGATTTGAAAAATGAAGTTTTCCTCTTAAAGTACCTGATGCAATTGTTCAATAGAGCAGTTGCATTTCTATTTACTAAGCAGGATGGTGAAAGAACATTAAGGGTATCTTATTATTTAAAAGGAGTAACCTACAATGAAAAATCTATGCTTAATTAGCTTGTCTACGTTTATATTTTCGTTTAGTCTGTCCATGTTATTTGGAAATCCTGCTTATTCACAAACTACATCTTCAGATGAAATGGCATATTTATATCCAGCTAATAAGGAAAAAATATTTGATGAAACTGTAGAGGGATTTTACCAGGCACTTAGAGATCTAAAGTATTCTGTACATCAGGAGCTTTATCAAAGATATAAGCAGAAGCCAAAGGAACAGCAAAGACATTTAGATACTGTTCTTTTTAAAGAAATGCCTGATGCATCTGTAAGTATTAGAAAAAAATTATTATTTAAGGAAGTAGAAGGATTCAATTATATAACCTTTGATGGCAATATTCTTCGTACTTATCCTGGTATAGATATTAACGACTATCAGGTTATTAGCCCTGAGAGGCAAGTTTATTTCTTTTATTCCTTTAAAGACACAGAAAAAGAATTTAGGGGTAGATATGCAATTTATGATGTTGAAACGAAAGAAATGGTAGCAGCTGGAGGGTCTTATATGCCAAAGCTCAATCTTACAAGGAACACTTACGATAAAGAAGGATAAGTTTAGGTAAAATAGCAAAAAGTTGTTGAAATCTTATTCAATTAACGTGGCCATTAGTAAATTTATATTCAGCAATCGGGCGTATTTCTTTAATAAGGAATGCGTCTATTTGCATTCAAGGCTATATTGTGGAGTAAAGTAATTACCTACTCCTATATCATGCATTTGGAGCAGGTTAGTTGTAGAAAAATGAAATATAAAATTTTAGCCTTATCAATTTACATGATAAGGCTAAAATTCACTCTTATTGAGATTTTTCACGTCCATTTAATTTTTGATCTTGTTTTAACCAAAAATCGGGTGGTTGATAATTAATGAAAGAATAATCAAGTTCAGCGCCATTTGTTGCTAACTGAACTAACAAAAGTTTCTCTTTATTACTTGGATGTATATCTGCAGTCTTAATGGAAATTACCTCTACTCCTGTTCGTTTAGGTGTTCCAACCACAACAACTTGATTTCCTTTTGTATAAACATCTGTGATAGTAGTTTGAAACACAACTATATAGAGGTCTAAATCTGTTTCATTTGCAGTAGTAGAAAAAGTAATACCCACATTCTGTTGGAAATTTAATTCAGCCGATATCCCAATGGCATAAAAAGGGAATATGCGGTGAAGAGAATAATGTATTCGAGAAGGAATATAGCTCCATCTCCCACCCCAATATGTGCTATGCCAGTGTTCTTCATATATCGGTCTAATATAGCTTGGTTCGCTTTTTATTACTTTGAAAGGAATTTTTACTCCTTCTTTTAACACTTCTGAAATGGGGATGATATCGGTAGGAAAACTCATTTCTGTTTCTTTTTCAAATGGAAATGGTGAATCAAGAATAGTGGTAGGTTCAGGTGGTTCGAGGCTATCTAAACGTTGTTCCAATTCCTGAGTTTGTTTATGTTCACCTTTATCGCTGTGCGACTGATAAAAGGGTAACTCCAAAGATTTTGCACTTATGGACTTACTGTAATCAAGTAAGCTTAAAATAATCGAAAAACAAATCATATAGCCAATCTTTGTTTTGAACATATATTCATCACCTCACCATATTTTCTGCTTTTACTAGGGAGTTATGCGTGAGATAAGTTATTCAAGTAACAAGTGCTTAAATTATAGTACTTACGGTGCAGTTTACTTGAATTAGGACTATATGACCTAAAGGCAGACCTTTTATATGTCTGCCAATTTTCATAATTTTTGTAACGAAACTTACTTTACTTAGTCTTAATTAGGAAAGGAGGTAGAAATGTGACTGAGTTTGAGCGTATATACAATCAATACTTCCGGGATGTTCACTCGTTTGAAAAGATAGCAGTTTAAGGCTTTAAAAAGCATCGATAAATTCAAAGGCAATTGCAAAATCAAAAAATATAATGCTCATCGTGTAAAATATTCCAATATTTTTGTAACGAAATTAAATTCTAGGAGTTATATAAGTGAAAGGGGTGAAAAGAGGTGGACTTTGAGGAAATCTATCAAGCATATTTTAAAGAAATTTATTTGTTTATCAAATCATTAAGTCACGATGAGGGGATAGCCGAGGAAATTACGCAAGAAGCATTTTTTAAGGCGTTAAAGGCAATTGAAAAATTCGATGGTTCTAAAGATATTAGAGCGTGGCTTTTTACAATTGCAAAAAATACATATTTCTCTCACTACAAAAAAAATAAACGACAAATAGATTTGGATGTAGTAGAAGAATCAGGAGTGCAAATTGTAAATCATTTGATGAATGAAGAAGATGCCTTTGCAGTTCACCAGTTTCTACACTCGATGAAAGAGCCATATAAGGAGGTCTTTTCATTACGGACTTTTGGAGAATTACCGTTTGAGAAAATAGGGCTTCTTTTTGGAAAAAGTGCAGGCTGGGCAAGGGTGACCTATTACAGAGCAAGGAAACAAATTACTGAGTATATGGAGGAGAAGAATTATGAAAGAGATTAAATGCACAATTATTCAAGATATTTTACCTCTTTATATTGATGGAGTAGTTAGTCAAGATACAAAAGAAATGGTAGACCAGCATTTACAGCATTGTGAAAAATGCCAAAAGGAATATGAAACAATGAAACGTAACCTGTATATTCCAGCAGAAAATAAAGCCCCTATTATTCAAAAGATTAATAAAAAATGGCGTAAGAAAAAAGTTATCATTTCATTTGCCTCCATTTTTGCTACAACTATCTTTTTATTAGGAGCGTATCTACTTATTTTTTATTATGAAAGGGTTATTCCGTATTCGAAAGATCTATTTAAAATTGAAATGCAAAATGATAATCAATTGGTTTCTCATTATTACGGTAAAAGTTATGCTACTTTTCACGGGACCCATCCTAGTCCATTTGAAATTGACGGTGAGAAAAAGAATGTGAGTTTTATCTTTTATACAGAAACAATTGCCGATTCACCTTCAAGAAAACTTTTTAGCAATGAAAATAATGAACGAGGATATATCTCTAACCTTCCTGAAAGTGAAAAAATTGATGCTGTGTATTATGTGGACTATGATGTAGAAAAAATCACTGCTGGAAAGGATTCTTGGGATTCAATTTTAGAACGTGCTGTATTGATCTGGGAAAAATAAAACAAATTATGAGAATTTAGTTTTCCCAGAAGTTCATTTCAATAATTGGAAAGAAGTTTCTGTTGAAAAAGGGATAATGAATGACAAAAACCCTTATAACTACTATTTTCATGTTTATGAAAGAAAATAGTGCTTTACTTTAAGATAGGATTCCATAGAGATCCTATCTTTTTCTTTTTCAAATGACGGAAAAAGTCGGCTTATTTGGGAATATTAAAACCGTGGTATATTATAATCAGATAGTGGGCTTAAAGGATTGGTTAGCTTTTTTAATGAAGATGATGGTCAAGATGACTTAACACCAGCAGACGACAGAGAGTAAATTGATGTTGCTGTTATAATGGATGAGATGGAATAAATCGGTTCTACTTGATTAAACACGAATTTGGCATCTAAAATTCGGATTGATGGATGTTCCATTTTGATGCATTCAATACAGACTATGTTGTATTTTACTAACGAAGCAAATTAGTCCGATAAGGAATATGTATAAAAAAATTTAAGAGGTTGATTACAGTGATAAAAAAAGGAAATAAATCAAATTATTTAGCGAAAATATCTTTAGGCGTTATGGGTGCAGGCTTTCTCATAACGATTCCTTTTCAAGAAACCTTTATGGGACGATTATTGCAAGGTGGATTTGAGGCAGGACTTGTTGGAGGATTGGCAGATTGGTTTGCTGTAACAGCTCTTTTTCGCCATCCAATGGGTATTCCCATCCCTCATACCGCATTGCTGCCAAAAAACCGAGATCGAATGATTACAGCTCTTATCACCATGCTTGAAAAAGATTGGCTGACTAAAGAAAGTATTAAAGAGAAAATCAATCAAATTAATTTTACAGATAAACTAATACAAATTGCTGAGAATGAATTGTCATCAGTAACTTTGAAGAGAAGAATTAGTTTAATTCTTAATGAGTTCATCAGTTTTGTCAATATAGAAAAAATGGCTCCGTTTATTGAAAAGGAGTTAAAAGAGTATCTTCATACTTTAAAAGTAGAAAAAATTCTTGAAACTATAATTACTCAAACATTCAATAGAAAGTTAGATGAAAAAGCTTTGAACTATATCTTGACTGAAATGGAAAAGTGGATGTCAAAAGAAGAGACAAAGCGAAAAATAGGAGTAATGGCCAAACAATTACTTGATAATACCGAAGCAGACGGCTTTTTAAAGATGGCAATTAGTTCTTTTCGTAATCTAATAACGGAGGAAAAGCTAGGGAATATGCTTCAACCATATTTGCTTAAAAGAATCATTCTTTTACAAAGAGAAGATGACCCATATAGGCATTTGATTCTTTCTCGAATTCGAGAAGAGGTAGTAGGCATGCAGGATAAGGAAGAATTGATGGCTGAGATAAATAATTGGAAGAAAACATTCGTAAACAATTGGAGCCCAGTAGATCAAATTACTGAGATTTTAAAACAACTACAGAAAAAGTTGATGCTTCTAGCCGAAGATGACGAATATATTGACAAGCATGTGATTTCATTTATTCAAAACTATGTAAATAACATAGTAAAAACACCTGAAAAAATGGAAAGTATTGAAAATTGGATTCAAAAGCAAATTTTATATTACCTTGATATGAACCATTCAAAAATAGGAGTTCTCGTTAAAGAAAATCTAGATAAATTGGATAACGAAACGCTTATTAATATGATGGAAAATAGCGTTGGTAAGGATCTACAATGGATACGAGTGAATGGAGCTATATGCGGGTTTACGATAGGAATTCTCTTAACGATCTTGAAATCGATTTTATAGGATTAATGAGTAAGGGCCTCATTTAGATTCAGAAAAGGTGAACCGTACACAAATGATGGTAAAGCAGAGTTTTGAATTAGTTCCAGATCGTGCATTATTAGGTTTACTCTAAGTATAAAGCGGCAGAAACACTGCCGTTTTATTTATTTTTCAGAATGTGCTATTACTACAATTTCAATAACCTCGCCAAAATTGAATTTAGGAATTTTACCACTTAAAAACATAAAATCACTCCTTTAAAACAAAAGGCTAATATTCCTTTAGCGAATACATAATGTGGTGGGAAAATTTCACTTTGTTAAACTAACGGAGCTGTGTAGTTAAAGAATTTAATTGGCTTTTTTTACTTGTATTAATAGTTTGGAAAGTAACTTAAAATTGTTTTCATAAGTAGTTAGAAAGAGGTTTATATGAGAGCGTTTATTATACTATTACAAATAGTAAGATGGTTATTTATATTAGTAATATGCTGTGCTTGTATTATTTTAGGTGCTGTAATATTAGGTATGATGGGTATTGATGTACCCAATATAGAACCAATTTTAAATATAGCATCAGTACCAATTTTGCTATTTAGCAATAAAATTTTCCTAATAATAATAAACATATTTGTCATTTTTGTTTTACTTTATTTTCAATTAAGAACGTTGAAAAAGGCTAACAAGGAATAAAAAGACCATCAAATTATGCTGATGATCCTCATACAAGGGAACTGACATATTCAAGCCTAAAATTATTTTGGGTTACATAATATAAATACTTTGGTCACAATTTTCTAATCTAGTCATCGGATGTTTCCCATAATTTATCGTTTTATCTAGATTCTTCTTAAGACGAATAAAATATTCAGTGCAACAATTGTCTAGACAAAAATCTAATCTAAGTCAGCAGATGCAGCAAGAATAGAAGGGCTAGAAGAGTTATGTAAAGCTAAAAGGGTTATTGAGTTAATGACACTGAATGAGAGAGGATGTAACGGTCAACCAATGCCACAACCGAATAAGTGCTTGCAATACACTCAATATAAATTTGTGCATGTAGAGGTACCTATACATAAAAAAATGCAGCGTTATCACACGCTACAATAAAATATTGTTCAAAAATGACGGAAAATGATGGCTAATAAATGGGATGTCCATATTACTTAATATGTGAGCTAATAATAATAAGTGTGATACCGGTAAATAAGCAAATGATTCTCGTCACAGGAATTTTATCAGCTAGTCCAAATAAGGCAATTGCTGTCGTTACGATTAAAACTGTTGGACCAACCAATGCAAGCATTGTATTAATATAGAATGCTTTTTCTAAATTATTCAACTTTAGCATCAACAATCCAGCACTTACTTCAATACTTCCAGACAATACACGTAATATAACCATAGCAAGAACCGATTTTTCAATAATTGTCATCATCCTATCTTTATAGAAAATTTTTGCTTATATTCTAATTCCATCATTAGGATAATAATAGTTCTGTTTTAATGAAATACTAAAATCAATATATGTATGATCCGTATCTAATATTCTTGTTAGATAATTCTTTATATTAAGAAGTGATTAATAGTTCTGTTTTAATGAAATACTAAAATCAATATATGTATGATCCGTATCTAATATTCTTGTTAGATAATTCTTTATATTAAGAAGTGATTTTCTAGTTAAAAGTTCAAAGAATTGATTAATAGAATCAGTTTTATATATCCATTTTCTGTTTTTAAAAGGAAATAGTATGGGAAAGATAGTACTATCAATGGTACTTAAACATATATACTAAAGGGAAACTATAAATTTCATCACTATATTGAATGAATGTCAGAAATAAAGTCGGCAGTAAACGAGCGGATATTAATTAAGAAACAGTCCCTTCAAATTTGAAAGGACTGTTCATTAAGGGGGCATTGCTTTATTTTACAAGTTTAATGTGGAGCTTTTGTTTGAAGTAGCTTTAACCCCATACAAATAAATATCATTCCTGTTATTTTATTCAGAATCATACCTAATTTTTGGTTTCCTCTTAGTTTTTTAGTAACGTACGAGGAGAAATAAGCAACAAATAAACACCATAGGAGTCCAGTTGCTGTAAATGTAAGCCCTAAAATTAAAAAAGGAGCAGGACCTGATGCTTTAATATCTATAAACTGCGGAAGAAAAGCAATAAAAAATAACGAGACTTTGGGATTCGTTAGACTTGTTAAAAGACCTTGTATATAAATTTTTCTTAAGTTTAATTTACTTGATGACGCTTCAAAACCTATGTTTGATTTATCAAGTATCATTTTAATTCCTAGATAAACGAGATAAATAACACCAATAATCTTTATGGTATTAAATAATACAATCGATTTTGTTAGAATAAGCGATAAGCCAAAAGCAACAAATAACGTATGAACCAAGGAGCCAGTAATAATACCGAATACAGAATAAACACCAGCTCTTTTACCTTGTGAAATACTTCTACCAACAATATACATGGTATCAGCACCTGGGATTAGATTTAATAATATCCCTGTTAATAAAAACATTTCATAATTAATAATACCGTACATATTAGCACCTCTATCTTTTTTGGGGTGCCCTTATCGATATTAAAGTAATTGAAAGAAAAATGAAAGCCTCTTTAGATGGAATAGCAAAAAAATATACTTGGTTAGTGTTTTACTGAACACTTTGAATTAATTTATAAAAAAGGTAATCTGTTACTTATTACGAATAACGAAGAATTTGTGAAGAATCATATTTTAATTAACAAGTGCTATAGCACAACAAGGGTTTTTTAATAATAATCAGACTTTTCTATAAAGAATTTAATCTGCCCCATTAAATAAGAGCATGTTTTGAACAATCTTTTTCAAAACATGCTCTTTAGATTTGCTCTGATATCATTAATTAAATCCAACATTATTACAATGCTACTCTATTCTTATGAAATAGTAGGAGAGAAGAATAAATGGTTAGACAGGAGTCATTCACTTTCAAAGAAATCGCGTCTATAATTCAGACATTGATAATTTATAAAAGGAGCAATCAATAGAATTTATGGAAAGATTGATCAAATAATTAACAAATCCAACGCCCGCCTATTCTCAGCGCTTACACTCGCAATTGTTACAAGTCGGTAACGGATATTTCGGAGTTATTTTTAAAAATTGAACCTTTCTTGAATTGATAATCGTCTAATAGAAGAATTTGGGAGCAGGTTGAGAAGGAGGGAAGTAGATTGGATAGAGAAGAAAATGATTTCATACTAGAAAAATTGATGATTGATTATGGTAATGAGTTGGTACGATTGGCCTTTTCATATGTGAAAGATGCAGAGATTGCGAAGGACATGGTTCAAAATACGTTTATCAAATGTTACAAAAGCCTTGATTCATTTCGCTTTGACGCACAAATTAAAACATGGCTTTATCGTATTACCATTAACGAATGTAAGGACTATTTGAAAAGTTGGAATTACAAAATGGTACACGTAAAAAGTTTTATTAATGAAACGGCGAAGTCAATATTACCTTCAACAGAAAAAACAGTACTTGATAAATACAATAATGAAGAAATTAAAGATACGATTTTTTCTCTTCCAAAAGTATATTGGGAAGTGGTTTATCTATACTACTACGATTCATTGACGACTGATGAAATTGCCAATGTTTTAGATGTTTCAGTAAATACAGTGAAAACTCGATTAAGAAGAGCAAAACAACGATTAGAGTCGATGATAAAGGAGGCAGAAGTTAATGAATGAGAAACGTTCAAAAACTCACTTTTCTAATAAGTTGAATCAAGAACTACAATTTACGAAAGAAGATCGTCAAAAAGTATTTGAACAAATTAAGAAAATAGACAGGGATTCTCATATGCAAAAAAAGTCACCTATTTTCCTACAAAAATTCGCACCAGTAACAGTTTCTATATTAATAATAGGTCTATGTTTATTTTTATTTTTGCCATCATTACTCCCTGGAAATCTGACTAAAGAATCTAACATACGTACTGCAAGTAACCAAGTGGTTGAAGAAGAGAAGGTTTCAACTACATTAATTACGGTGAAATCAAAGGAGATGGATAATAGAATTTATCTAAATCTATTACTTACTTATAATAAAGATAAAAAGATGATGAAAGTTGTATCATTCCCTGCTGAGACATATGCACCAGTATCGACTAATAATGATGGGACACCTTTGTACGATAAATTATTGTTTGCATATAAATATGGGGGCGCTGATAATGTAAAAACGACTGTTTCAAAATTATTAGCATTACCAATTGATTATTATTCAGTAATTGATGTGGAAACTATTTCAACGCTCATTGATTCTGTAAATGGATTAGAATACGATTTGCCAGAAGATATTCGAGTGAGAGCAATCACACAAGTAGCATTTGAATTTGAAAAAGGATTACAGAGTTTTAGCGGTGAAGAAGTTATCGCATTATTGATGGCAGCCACAGAAGGTGTAAATCTAAATGAAGAAAATCTCGTAAATCTATTGCAAGCTATAATTAATAAAATGGAAGCTGAAATGCCACCAGTACAATTAAAAGAAATGTTTACTCAAATGGAAACGAATACATCACTTGATTCATTGTTAGAAAATCAGCCAGAAATTCATTCAATAAAATTGGTTTCTTTAAGCAACGGAATGCAAACGGATTCAATAACATTAAGTGAGACAGAGGGTAAATTTTATTATAAATTTGAAAAAGATTTTTTAAATACTATATCAGATAATTTAACGACCTTTAACTAAGTATAATATAACACATACAAAATAACGTTCCCAAATCAAATTTTTGGAAACACTTGAAAAAGCCATGAGCGCTGTTAAATCAGTGTTTTGTGGCTTTATGTATGAACATTATCTATACAAATTTTTATGCAAGGTATATGAGGGATTGTTGTCAATAAGTGTTTTGGTTATTTAAGAAAATATAAGCAGCAAGCAAGATCAATAGATATTGATATAGCAGACGGTCGTTATCCAGAAAAAATTCTATTATTACGTGAGAAAAATGAGCAGTTAGAACAACTCCTACAGCAGCTAGATGCGCTCGATCTCATTATAGGGCCATTTTCTTGAGTAACACATTTAAACAAAATTGTTTTGGAGCAAAGAAATTGTGAAGATTTTCACTTAAACTAAAGTTAGTTTTATAAGGTGTTTGTTTTATCATTAAACAATAAAGATAGATGATCAAAGAAAAGAAGTAAGACAATTTAATATTCGTTTCGATGAACCGCAGCGTAAGATAAGAAAAAGTCATTCCCTACACAAGCGGAGAGAATGACTTTCCTTCATAAATCGCAAAACTGCTGATTATAGTTTTGCCCAACGTTCCTCTAACCAGTTCATAAATTGCTCACCTTTGTCGCCTTCATACGCATCAAAAACATCTAAACGCATGCGTTTTAGTTTATCCGCAAAGTCTGCCACTGTATGGTCCTTCGGCAAGCTCTTTTTAACACGCAGGAAAATTTTGTCTGTTCCTTTGATAATATCAAAACGTGCAGGTGATGGCTTCTCTACGTCCTCGCCAAACGCCGCAAGTGCTTCATAGGCTGCTAATTGCACCTTGTTGACAGTATCATGCTGCATACGATTTTTTAATAAATCTATGATTTTGTCATGTTGATAAGCTGATAATTTTTCGACTGCGTCTAAACGCTCTCGCCAGCTAGACGTATAATTGGCCTGTTTTTTTAATGTTTCATACTGCTCAGGTAATGCTGTTTCAAATTGTTTCAAGTAATTGCACCTCTTTTTTTAACTAGAGGAAAAATGAATTCTTCTTCTGTTTCTCTTATTATACGTTGTTTTGGTGAAAATAGCGAAGAATCGATGGTAAGGATATATAATGGAAATTAACTACACTAAGGTGAAACGTATCATAATTATGTACTATTCTTTATTAGTTTTGCCTTTCTTCTTAAACTAACTCCCAATCGGGCGCTTTTCTGGAATAAGGAAAGCGTCCTTCTTCATGAAAGGGCCATATTGTGGAAAAGAATATGGTATAATTACATTGTCTAAATATTTCCATAATATTGTTTTTTAGACATTATTTTATTAAGGGAGGCGTTCATTATGACAAACAAAAAAACTTTTTTACTGAAGAACTTAAAGGGGATAACGCCTAACTAACAAAGTTTACTTAGCGTTTCCCCGAAATTTGAAAGGGGAAAATATATGCTTACAAGTAATGTGAAAATCGTAGAATTGAACGAAGAGAACTGGTATGAATGCTGTGAATTGAAATTATCCGCGAAACAAACGGAGTATTTGGAGTCAAACGCCAGATCAATTGCCCAATCAAAGTTTGAACCTTCATTAAAACCTTTTGCAATTTACTATAAAGATAAAGTAGTGGGTTTCCTTATGTTTAACACTGAAAAAGAGGAACTTGATGGATATTGGGTATTTAGGATAATGATTGATGAGAATTTTCAAGGTAAAGGTATAGGGAAAGCTGCGACAAAGCTAATGATTTCAGAGATGAGTAAGTTGCCAGATGCAGAAAGAATTGTTGTTGGTTATCATCCGGAAAATCAGGAAGCACATCACTTATATGCCAGTTTAGGATTTATTGATAATGGTGACCGATTTGGAAAGGAAATGGCTGTTATCAAATATATAAACAAGTAAAATAAAAATAAGGGAGAGCCTGTTTTGGGTTCTCCCTTTCAAATTTAGTAAATAGACTACTCAACAATCGGGCGCGGTTCTGTAATAAGGATCAGCGCTCGATCATTATAGGGACATATAATTGAATAAGAAATGATAATTTATAAATAGGGATAACGTCAGGAAAATGCGGATTTATAACGCTAAGTAAGGTTCACTATTAAAAATCCTAATTTCTCAGTATTAAATGAAAAATTAGGTTTTTTCATTAATAGAAAGAGATTTATAAGTATTTATCGCTAATCACTTTCATATGGTGTAACTCGTGTCCGACAATGCCATATACAATGGTACCTACTGAAACTGGGCTGTTCATTACAGTCCCATTACGAACCCAAGCAGCTTCATCAATAGTTGAAATCAGGCTTAACGTGTTGGAGCGTACGGTGTCTAAACCAGCTAGTAACTGTTCCCATGATAATTTGTTGAAGTTTGCCGCAGAAACGTATTGATCCTGATCCATTGCTGGGAGTGGTACAATTTCATTTCGTGCAATGGCAAGCATTCGATATGACATCACACGTTCCGAGTCGGTCATATGCCCAATCACTTCTTTTAAAGTCCATTTCCCTGGTGCGTACGTCTTACTTGCTAACTCCTCTGATACGCTGCCTAAGAGGGTAAGGGTCTTAGCTCGTTGCTTATTAAGTATCTCTTCAATATTTCCATCTGGCACAAGACTAACATACCTATCATGCTCTGGATTTTCAATAAATAATGGTCGTGGACGCACATGAATCCTCCTCATCGGAATAGTTAATTATAGTTGTAGGGTAATATTCTACTTTCAAGAGGATATTTCCTTTATATAAAATTTATTTATTTTCATTACCGCTATTTCGAAGACATATGAAATAATCGGGCGCAATTCTTGAAAAGGAATTGTGCCTTTTTCATTAATAGGGCCATATTGTGGAATAAAAGACTTTTATGAAATGTTATCTAATGACGCTTTGGGAAGGTTTATATTAAAATTAATCGAAGTATTATGTAAGGGAATTTGAAAGAGAAGGCAATGTTCTTTATGCCGAGCCAGAATAATCAAAGAAAAAAAGACAAAGGCACCGAGAAAAGTAAAACTCGATGCCTTTTGTCGAAAACCGAGGGCAAATCCCCCTTTTTAACACAACGTTTTTCACTTTAATTCGTTCTCAAAGCGCTTTCGTATTACTAGAGCCCAGACAGTGAACACCGCTAAAACAAATGATGAGGCGACAGCAATCTGCAACACTATTCCGGTTCGAGATTTGAACAATAGCACGACTGAGATTATTAAAACGGATCCAGTAAAACCCATTCCCAAGATCAAAAACGCCAAAACCTTGTTCATTGAATCACCTCATAGATAATTAAAACAAGATACTGCTCCAGCAATAGTACCAGCACCAAGAACTGCATATGCACCAATACATGCAGCACATATCACTGCAGTTACTGGTGTTGGTGCTGCACACGAACCGCCACACGCAACCGCAATGGCATAAGCCAGCGTACCACCAATATCCATGGCTACTACAAGACAAGTTGCCACATCGCCTACACTCCTCGGTTGAATCATAGAGGGCTCTTCTGCAAGCAATTCCTCATCCGTCATATAAGCAATCCCAATATCCTGAGATTTAACAAGCGTTCCATTCAAATACGTCGAAACCTGGAAGTTTCCTAGTACATTCTTGGTAAGAAACATTTCATTTGTCTGTAATACGTTATCATCCTCATCGAAGAACACCGTGATGTTACTAGAAAGGCTATAATCCCCATGCAAAGGAATTGAAACAGCTGTAACTCCACCACCGACAGTGTACACAATTGAACCTTCCAATCTAAGAGCAGACGTAGGAGCTACAGTCCCTTTACCTTCTTCGACTAAACGAAACGTTGCATCAATCTTTTCCTCAGCCGCAGAGCCGATAACTTGAACAATACCCGGAGCGTCGTTAGTTAGCGCGGAAACTGTAGTTTGAGGTAAACTATAGAAAAAGGTAGCAAAAATCATTAATACTGGTAAAAAGAATTTTTTCACCTTCGACATAAAAAACCTCCTTTTTATTTCTTTATTTTGTTACAAATTACCAATTATACATAAAATGTAAATATACTTCTTACCTTTGAAAAAATATTAATAAAAAATTTCCACAAATCCCTAATTTTGAGATAAAAGTAAACCTCGAATTTCTTGATATACTGTAGATAGGGGCGCTTTAGTGTAACAAGGATTTATAACGTATACATAAATAAACTAGTAACATTCCCAAATGCAAGTTTTGAAAGAGACCAAAATCCTTGCATTTGCAATACTTGTTTTAAATGTTTAATAATTGCTTCTTTAACTATATCGGCTTTTTGAAACTTCTCTGTTATTCAACAATCGGGCGCTTTCCTTGAATAAGGGAAGGGCCTTTTTCCGTTAAAGGGCCATATTCTTGAATAACCGATTAGGCTGTATACTAAAGATATTTTGAACAAATGTACTTAAACTAATGGGTTTCAGTGGAATAAGAAGAATTAAAATAATCAACAATGTGAGTTGTTTTTTAACAATTAGCAAGATTATGGAGTACATAAACAAGTATGCTTTAAGTTTTCTGAAAATTATGGGAGGATATAAAAATTGTGAACAATGTATTATTATTATTGAATTGCCCCTATAATAAAAAAAGCGCGCGCTGTAGTAATTGGAAGGAGCAAAGAAATGATTGCAAATCAACAATTAGTTATAAACAACCTGGAAGAAAAATTAAGAATATTTACTCGTGCAGTTAATGGAAAACTTATCAAAGAAGAAGATTTCGTTTTGGCGAATACAGAAATACCCACGGATACATTCAATATACTTTTGCCGAAAGCTTCACATATAAAAAATGCATTTAATATTAGAAGTAGCATAGAAAATATGTCTCTAAAAAAATATCCTTTTAGTACGTGGATTGACTCTCGGTATTTGAACGCTGGTTGGCAAGACTTGATGCAAGAATACAATCTAAAAGAAGCAGAACGTAATGTAATGATGAAACTTGAAAATACTCTTAATGCCGGTCAAAGAAATTCCCATCAGCTTATGATTACTCGTGTGGGGAATTTTGAAGAACTTAAGGAATATAAAGAGGTCTTTATAAGCCTATTTGAAGGTACACCAGAAAAAGATGCGCTAGAAAATTATTTTAATAAGTTTTCTGAAGTAAATTTAGGTTCAGAAATTCAAATGTTTATTGGACGCGTCGGTGAAATAACTGTATCTACTGGTTTACTAATAGATAGCAAAGAAAGTTATGGTATTTATGATGTAATGACAAAAGAAACATTTAGAGGTAAAGGATATGGCAGTGAAATGTTTCAATACCTTCTTACTCAAACAAAAGATAAACAAAAACCCGTTGTCTTACAAGCATCAGATGATGGAAAAAATATCTATAAGCGCTTTGGGTTTATAGATGTCGGAGAAATGGTTGTATTTGAATAAGGCATTTCTTATTAAGCAAAAGAGTCCTTCGGTTTAAGAAAGAGGTTGGGACAGAACTCGATTATATTGAAAAACAATAAAATTGGATATTAGCTTTTTCACTTCAAGAAGTTAAAAATGCCTTCCTAAATCAAAAAATGTTAGACCAAATTATATCTTGGTCTAGCATTTTTTCTTTTTGTCCCAGCCACTTCTTCTTTTTTAACCTCGTCCTAATTTTAGAAACATAGTGTAGAGATAATAGTTAAACAAGGATTTATAACGTATACATAAATAAACCTAATAACGTTACCAAATGAAAATTTGAAAAGAGGGCAAAACCCAGGAATTGCTGTTGAAACGATGTGTTAACCTGTATATTCGACGCTTTAAAACTGAATTTTTATCGTTACTATACTTCAATTACAGTGCCTTTAATTGAATAGTGATCTTCCACAATCGGGCGCTTTTCTGTGATAAGGAAAGCGTCTTTCTTCATGAAAGGGCCATTTAATTAAATAACACTCCTAAATTAAAAATAGGATTTTATGTTAATCTTGATGTGAGTTTGTAAAACAATATAATTAAGCTAACAGGGCGGTTTAGTTAGTATTTATTTATTTTTACATATACTGTATAATTTAGAATTGGAATATTTAACTTTGAGTATTTCTAAAGAATTACTTTGGGAGGGGAGAATTTGGTATATTTAGCTTTATTTATTGGTGTCGTTTCAATTGTAATTACGGATAAGCTTACTCAAGCTTTTAAATTATCAAGCACTTGGGCGATGCTTGGTCAAATCAGTGCGTCACTTGTAATCATAATGGTTGGAAACCTCAAGGTTAATCATATTAGTCTAGGTAATAACTTTGAATTAGGATATTTGACGGTTCCATTTACTTTATTACTTCTTGTAAGTTTTACAAATGTAATGAATGTAGAAAAAGTGCAAAATCCTTCAATATTGCTATTGCCATTCGTTTCTTTAGTTTTTATCTCAATAGCAGCTCTCGTCATAGGTCATCCATTTGTTTTAATAACGGGGATTTGTTCCAGTTTAACGCTTATGTTTATTCTGCTATACGGCTATTTTACTGGTAAAGCATTTATGGGAAGAACGCTTACTACGTCAATAGGTTTCATAATAGCCGTGCTTTCAATATCCCTCATTAAATCATCTATTGTAACAATTTATATTCCGTTATTTACTTTAGCTCTACCATTCACTTTATATTATTTAATTCAAGATAAAATTACGAATGTACAATCAATTACAGTTAGCTTTTTAACAGCTATTTTATTTGGTGTATTTATGTACATAGTTCCTTTTATTACAATATGGTATCTCGTTGTTGGGTTAACAAGTATTTTGGTTATCACGCAATTTTCACGGAAATATCGCTTTATTTAGAAACTAAACTTCTTGTTCAACAATCGGGCGCTTTCCTTGAATAGGAGAGTGTCCCTTTTCATGAAAGGGCCATTTAATTGAATAACACTTCTAAACTTAAAATAGGATTTTATATTAATCTTGATGTGAGTTTGTGAAACAGTGTACTTAAGGTAACGAGGCAGATTAGTTCAATAAGAAATTCAAAGTAATACGAGAATTAATACTAAAATATGGTAAAATAATTGGGCGAATAGTCTGTTTTTTTACATAGGGGGATTTTATTTGAAAAATTATCAAAAAAACAGTTGTCATATTTCTTCTAATAATTATTTCCTGCACACAAGCTGAAGAATCGAAAGCAAAGCAAGATATTGAAAGTATCGTTTTATCATTCGAACACCCACAAACAGGTCAAAAATTTAAAATAGTCAATGCCTATAAACTTTATCAAAACTATGCAGATAAAGTTGAAATTAATCCAAAACAATCACAATTGGAAATTTATAATGAAGAGGTAATTAAACCCGTATATAGTGCTTGTTTTGAGAATGGTGAATATCCTAATATGGCAGATGAAATTCTAAATGTAGCTCCCGACCTTTTAACAGAAAATCAACTATTAAGTGAAAAAATTGATAGGGAAGAAACTGAAAAAATTATTAAGGAAGCCCTTTTAAAATCTTCTGATCTTCTTCCATCTGGAAATGAAACAACTGTATGTGTTTTTCCTGCCACAAATACAAATACACTAATGACTACTGTGGGGGCAGGAAAAATAATAGTACTTTACAACAAATATTATAAAAAAGATGTTTTAAGGTCTAGCATGGCTCACGAATATCATCATAGTGTTTGGACAGAGAAGTACTTACGTAATGCTCCATCTTTTACCGTTTTGGATAGCCTAATATTTGAAGGAAAGGCGTTTATGTTTGAAAAGTTAGTTTATCCTGATATTTATTATGTTCCAATTTATTCAACATACAACAAATATTATTGGTCAAAAATTGTAGTAGATCTCGAAAAGCATGATCTTAATCGGGCTTACGAAATTATACTGGGAGGTAATGGCCTTCCTAATCGTTATGGTTACAGTGAGGGCTATAAAATGGTAAAATCCTATCTTGATTTGCACCCAAATGTAACCTCAGAGGAATGGACTGCCCTCAGTGCAAAAGAAATTTTTGAAAAAGGAAACTATCTTGAAAACTATAAATAACAAATCTATGAATGAATTAGGGGTAAATATATGTTAATGATTAGTTAAAAATCATTGATTGTGTATGCAGCTCTTTTTTTCTTATTGAACTAACTAGGTGCTTTTGTTCATTAACGATCTTCAACAATCGGAAGCTTTTCTGAAATAAGGAAAGCGTCTTTCTTCATGAAATGTCCATTTAATTGAATAACACTTCTAAATTAAAAATAGGATTTTAAGTTAATTTTGATGTGAGTTTGTGAAACAGTGTACTTAAGCTAACGAGGCAGGTTAGTTCAATAAGAAATTACAAAGTAATAGAGATAGTACAGACCTTAGAAAAGATTACAGAAGGTTTGGAAGAAACACCAAGTAGCATCTTTAAATTTGATACTCTAAATTTCGATAATAAATATTTTGAAAAAAAGAATTGATTATGATCTTACAAAACCTTATAAAAGACAAAAGTGGAAATGAAGTTCGTTTGGTATTCAATATAGCTAATGAAATATAGAATACATACAAAGATTGAAAGAATAAATAGAACTTTAATATCCTATTCAGATTAGGTTCTTTGGATGAGAATCGCTATGAACTATAGATTGGAACTATGGAGGTTTAGTCATACAATAGTTCATAACTATTCTACTTGTCATTATTTTCAGCTTACTTTGTAATACATAAACAAGAAAAATTTAGATGCCATCTATCTAAAAGAATGAAGTTAGTTCTGAAGTAAACGTTTATTAATAAACAGACTTTGCTAAGCCGTTACATGATTTAATGCCTGTATTACCAAAGAGTTTTCATGAAGGTCTATTGGTTAGAGGGAATGGAACTTTTACATAAAATCAAGGTCAACCTCAAATATTTAGAACAACCACTTTATGAAAAGTTGCTTGGACTTAATCATTAAAGCTTATAGTGAGTGAGATTACGTCTATATAGGTGATATTACACATTCTATTTATCATAATATATAAACAATACAACAATTATTATTCCATGGGAAAAATCCATTTCAAAAATAAAAGTAAGCTGTCAATTTGAACAATCATCTTCAAATTGACAGCTTTTTATATACAGTAAAATTGATTCTATTTTATATAACTATATCTCATTTTATTTCACAAATAAGATATAGTTATATAACTTTAATTATTATTTTTCCTTATGTATATATTTCACTTTAATCACATACTAACCTCATTTTTATTTCACATATATATGATATCCTAACTTTGGGAAAGAGTTGTCTTTTAAACCATTTTAAGGAGGAAATAAGTAACTATCATTTAAACAAGATAATTTTTTTCAATTACGGATAATTCTAAGGAGACTGAGGAGGAATGAGAAAGGATTCTAATTGTTGGAAAGATGAAAATGCCATTAAAATAGTAGGGTTAACAGGAGGATATACTAAGAAACCAATCCTTCGTAATTTAGATTTTAATGTGCGAATGGGTGAAGCAGTAGCAGTAGTTGGTGAGAATGGGGTAGGGAAAACCACTTTTCTACGAGCGATTTTACAACTATTGCCAAGGCAAAAAGGCGAGTGTTTAATGCTTGGTCGAAATATTAGTTCATCATTTGATAAGCGTTGGGTGCGTGCGCAGATTGGTTATGTTCCACAAACCCTTGTTACAGGAAAGTTCCCCGTTTCTGCGGAGGAAGCTGTATTACTAGGAAGATGGGGAACCTCATTTGGTTTTGGTAGACGCCCCTCATTACAAGATAGAGAAAAGGCTAATTTGCTACTTGAAAGAGTTGGCTTATTTGAACTGAAAGACAAGGATTGTCGGTTGCTTTCAGGGGGACAACGTCAGAGACTTAACATAGCACGTGCTTTAGTACGAGAACCTAAAATTTTATTACTTGATGAGCCTACTACTTATTTAGACAAAGAGTCTCGTATTATGTTAGAGCAATGTGTTAATGAATTAAGAACCCTATACAATATGTCAGTGATTCTAATAACACATGAACAAGATGCAATAGAGCAATTTGGTGCTCGAGTAGTTCGTCTTCAAAATGGATGCATGTATGAAGAGTTGAGGTAAAAAAGATGAATGTATGGCAGTATTTTGAACTTCCGGTTTTTCAAAAGGCATTATATGCATGTATATTGTCTGGAACTTTTATTTCATTACTGGGTATTGTAATAGTGATGTTGAATTTGACTACAATTCGATTTGCTCTTATGCATATGGCATTACTCGGGGGAGCTATCGGTTTAATGTTTGGTACTACCCCTATTACAGGGGCTATGGGTGGTATTGTGTTGGGATCTCTATTACTAGGGCCTTTTTCTCGAAAATTAAAGATGGACACAGGGTTAATTGGCGCTTTTTTTATGACCGGTGCTATAGCTATAGCATTCCTAATATTTTATAGTGCTGGTATACCAGCTATGGATGTATTTGGGTTGTTTTCGGGTAGCGTACTTACCATGACCAAGTGGGATTTAATATTACTAACAGTATTATCATTAATGGTCGTAGGGTGCTATTTTTTCTTTTATCGAGAACTTCAGCTACTGTTTTACGATGAAGTTCAGGCAGAATGGCTAGGTATGCCAACAGAGTTAATAAAAAATATATTGCTCTTTATGACTGGATTGGCTATTGGCATAGTGATGAAAATTGTTGGAGCACTGATGATTGACGCCATAATATTGTTGCCTGCTCTATCAGCACTAAGAATTTCAAGAGATTTCAAACAATTGTTACTTTTGACTTCTATTTTTGGCATGCTTACAACCTGTGGAGGTCTATTTCTTTCAATAATGTTAGATTTTCCTATAGGGGCAACAATTGCGATTGTGGGTGTAAGTTTACTACTAATCACATTGCTGTTCCGACGTTAAATAATAAGAATTAAAAGGGGTTATGAGATGAAGTGGAATAAAGCTATAATGTATTTTTCTCTGTTTACTGTTATTTCATTGTCAGGATGTGGAAATGCAAAGGAAAGTGAAAATACATTGATCAGCAAAGCAATAAACCCGTAAGCCTTTCAGAAGTAAAAGGTGTAGTGGCTTCTACGAGTTTAACCGCAATGATAGCAAAAGCAGCTGGTGCCAAGAATGTGACTTACATAGCACCTTTAGAATTACGTCATCCTCCAGAATATGACTATCGCCCAAGTGATTTGTCAAAAATCACTGACAGTTATATTATTTATCTTGGTTATGAACCATTTATGAAAAAATTGATTGAATCTTCAAATATTTCTTCGGATTTAACAGCGGTTATTGAAGTAGATAATACACCTGACGGTTACCTTAATGAAGCCAGAAAATTAGCGAACATTTGGGGTACACAAGCTGAGGAGGCCAAGTGGGAAGAAGAGTTTAATAAGGTGGTAGAAGAACTAGAACAATTGGCCAAAAAACAAGATGTATCCAAAGTCAAAGTGATTTCTCAAGTTTACATGACTCCATTAGTTAAATGGTTTGGTTTTGATGTTGTTGGGGAGTATGGTCCAGAGGAATTAACGGCTGCTCAACTAAAGGATCTTATAGCTCTAAAACCAGATCTTATTGTTGATAACGCACATATGCCACAAGGGAAAGGCCTTGCAACTGCTTCAGATAAAACAAAACTGGTTGAATTAAGAAGTTATCCAGACGGAACTTTAAATTCAGTTCAGGATATTTTAATCTATAATGCTAAGCAATTAGAAATTGTAAAATAAAGGTAAGCCCGTAATCAAATAACGCATATAAACAAACAGGCACCTCCTGTACGATAAATGTATCAAAAATTAGAGGAGGTGCTTCTTTATGTCAACTACCAAACTAACAATTGTCCCTGTGACACTAGATCCGATCACTGACAACTCTTTATCAACAACTTCACCACAAAACTCTCCTGAGCCGAGCTGCATCATTAAAACAACTAGTGCTGAAATTTCCTTCTTTAATGGCGTAGATGAGCGCATCATCCAAACGATCCTGAAGGAGTTGAATAATCAATGAAGCAAGATTTTACGAGCGTGCAGAACATCTACATTATTTGCGGTAAGACCGATATGCGTAAAGGTATCGACGGTCTCGCAGCACTCATTCAGGATTCTTTTAAACTCGATCCATATAGTGATTCCATCTTCTTATTTTCTGGAACGAGTAAAGACCGTTATAAATGTTTGTATTTTGATGGAGATGGCTTCGCCATACTTTATAAACGATTAGATAATGGCAAACTGCAATGGCCAAAAGATGAAAAGGAAGTACGTAACCTTTCACAAAAGGAACTTCGCTGGCTTTTAGAAGGTTTATCGCTTCAGCAACCAAAGGCAATTGCGAAATCTGCAAAAGGTGTCTTTTAAATTTACTTTCTAAGATGGTATAATCAACCATAACTTAGATTGAATGAAATGTGGTGAATGATTTGATGAGCACTTCTAACGAAAAAGTGATTCAACTTCTTGAAGAACAACTTGCGTATATGAAAAACCAAAACAAAGATTTATCGAAACAAATTGAAGTGCTAACAGAACAAGTTCGCCAATTAACCGAGGCTTTATACGGCTCTAAATCAGAAAAATCAAAGTATCAAGCACCAGACGGGCAAGGCTCTTTATTCGATGACGATCCGTCTTTTAACGAATCTGAGCACACAGAAGAACAAAGCACGCCAACTGTTACGTATACCGTTGTCCGTAAACTACATAAGAAAAAACGGAATGATTCTTTTCGTGATGGGATTGAAATAGAAGAAATTCATCATCACCCCGCCAATACACAATGCGACTGTTGCCTTGGCCAAATGACTGAAGCCGGTACAACTATTGCGCGTGAAGAAGCAAAATTCATTCCGGCAAAAATGATGCGCATCCAGCATATTGAACATGCCTACGAGTGCAGGCACTGTAAAATGGATGCCACACAAAAAGCACAAATGAAACGTGGGAAAGCGCCACAAGCTGCCATTCAGCGAAGCATTGCGGGACCAACCGTTCTAGCAAAACTCATCTATGATAAGTTCATCCAATACTTACCTCTTTACCGTCAGGTAAAGGAATGGGAACGATATGGGCTGCTTACGAATGATAAGAACTTATCAAACTGGGTGATCCGTGCAACTGAAGATTGGCTTCTACCGGTTTATGAACAGATGAAGCAGACATTAACAGCTAAATCTGTTCTGCATGTAGATGAAACCTATGCGCAAATAATCAAACGTTCAGACGGAAAATCCGGTCAATCGAACGCCTATAATTGGGTGTTCCGAAGCGTGCCAAGTCAAGGACCGATCATCGTTCTTTTTTAAAGCGCTTTATCGAGAAGCCGTTCTGTATTAGAAGACTTTACAGCTGGTTTTCAAGGAACTGTGATTTGTGATGGTTATTCTGCATACGGGAATCTACCTGACGTTACGTTCGCCAACTGTTGGGCGCATGTGCGACGCTATTGGCTGAAAGCTGATAGCAAAAACGGCAAAATTGGCGTCGATTATTGTGATCAACTATATGATTTAGAACGCCAATTTAAGCATCTTTCACCAGGTAAGCGCAGAAAAGCAAGGCAAAAACATTCAAAGCCGATTGTAGAGAAGTTTCTAAAATGGGTTGACGAATCGCCTTTTTTCGGGAAAAATGCGCTCGCAAAAGCTGCCGAATACACATTAAATCGTGTACATGGATTAAAGGCTTTTCTATTCGATGGTCGAGTTGAAATCGATAATAATCCAGCTGAAAATGCGATTCGTCCAAATGTGATTGGTCGTAAGAACTGGCTTTTCTCTGTTAGTGAAGCAGGCGCTAAAGCAAATGCGATTTGTTTAAGTTTGGCTGAAACGGCAAAAGCAAATGGCATCGATTTCTATCAATACCTAGTGACGTTAATGACAGAATTGCCAAATTTACCGATTCACCAACAACCAGAGATTTTAAATAATTACATGCCTTGGTCGAAAGAAATCCAAGTCACATGTGCAAAATAGCCATCTATCCGAAAAAATAGGATAGATGGCCATTCAACGTGCGTACCGAGAAGGTGCGCTTTTTTTATATTTCGGGCTTACAAATAAAGTGAAATGTAAGTACGTAAGTAACCTTAATACTTGAGTATGGTATTACTAGTCACATCTAAACAGGTGTGGCTTTTTAGTTTTTAATATAACAGTAGAGCAACAATTGAAGTAAACCTATAATAGGGGGAAAATATGATAAAAAGATAAATTGATCAGAGTTATTTATATAGTGAATCTATTTTGAGTGCATTACAATTTACATTAGATTTTATCTATGAGCAGAAGTTTTATCTCGTAGTTTAAGATAAACCTTTTCAATCAAATGAATTGATATATTGTTTTAATAACATAGCAATCCCGTTTAACCTAATAGAAAAACGGGATTGCGGATTACGTTATATAGAAAAATGATTGGTACAATTAATTTTATTCTGAGGTAGATTCAATTCTTTCTTCTGTTCGTGGATGTTCGTCAAGATATGGGGATAAATAGGCTTCTCTTAATTCATGTCGCATCCATCCCATTATACCTACTACACAAATGAACACAATTATAGAGGCTAGAAAAGAACTAGTAGAATCTTTATAGCCTGCTGCATATAGTAACATACAAAGTATAACAGTTAATACAATAGAAATGATGAGTAAAGAAGTTAACAATAAATCCTCGCCTAAATAAAGCATACGAATATTCGTATCAAATGAAAATAATAATAAGAAACCAGCTACCAACTGTACAATTGTAATCCAAAAGCCTATCTTTGCACCAAGAAGTTTTAATGATTGTTCATGTTCTTCTAACCTATTCTGCTTTCGCTTCTGATAAGTAAAATAGACAAACATATAAAATCCACCTGTTGCTAAACTTGCTAGCATGAAATGTAGGTAACGTTGCCAGATTTGAGGATAGTAAACTAAGCTTTCAAAAAAACCATTTGCTTCTCCCCAACGATCAGGATATAACATAGAAGTTACATTGACAATAAAAATAAGAGGCACAAAGAATAAAATCAACATTGCCAAGAAACCAATACTAATATGAAGTAATTTTTTGGTTTGATATTTATCCCAAGTAAACTTGTAAATGTATAACAGAAGAAATGCAGTAATTAGTTGGATTAATAAACTCATCCAAGCCTTTCCTATTAGTATAGTTGAAGAATAAAAATATTGTGTATACAAGACACTCACAATCAGTAATGGGCCAACTCCTAGAACGACTGCAATACTCTTATGTATTGAAGCATGAAATGAACAAATTTGCGCCATTTTATCAAATAAACTATTTTTTTTGATCATACTCGTAATTTCTAATCCAACAGCTCCTGCAGTCAATGAGATTGTAAAATTCACAAAAATAATATGGAAAATGAATGTTACAACGATAAGAATTTCAAGTAATCCAATAGGTGCAGGTATTGGTAAAGGATTATCTGAAGAAATTAAAGCAAAACTTAAATAGTTCATTTTATAGACACCTCTTCTTCCTCTTCAAGTACTGTTAAAATATAAGTAGCTAAAGCTTCAATTTCTTTTTCAGTCCCCATAAATGGAGGCATTGCTACTTGTGCAAAATGCATATTCGGAACAAAGGACATAATGGCTTCCTTATCCCAACCTTCCATTCTACTAGACAAGGCTCTTGTATCTCTCCATCCATCTATTGTATGACAGGTAATACATTGACCAACGAATACATCTCTACCCGCTTCAACCATATTATTTTCGTTTACTACTTTTTCTTTTGCCCACGTCGCATTGGCCAAATAACCTTCTTTTTGAAGTTTTTCTTCATTTTTTGCTAACATCCCATTCGCATACATATAGTTATAGATAATATAGGGTTTTCTTACAGTTTCCCTTACTACTTCAAATTCCCCAATAAAACCGATGGATGAGAACATCACTGCTATTGATAGAATCCACGGGACTGTTTTTGGACTTTTTACAAGCCATACTAAGAAAATAATAAGTATACTAAATCCTAAGATATTTAAACTTTTGAAGATGACCTCGGACATCCCTGTAGACCAGACAATCATATTATAAGCTTCATTTGGGATGGCCCATAAATACCATAACCCTGTGATAAAAGTCATAGGTAAAGAGATAGCACCCCAGAAAGCAAATACACGAATAACTTCTGTACGTAAAGCTTTATCTTTAATACGCCAACGGATAAAAAATGATACTAAGGATATTGCTAGCATAATTGCTAAAAACATGCGGAATCCAAGTGAAGGGAAGTAGGTTGGATTGAGGAATGCATTCCAAAATGAGAATGTTTCAATCCAACGCCCTGGTGTTAATTTTGCAGCTAAGACACCCGTAATGATCACCATTGTTACCCATGAAGCAACACTTAGTGCTACGCCCAGCATGATATGTTTACGTTTACGTTCGCCTTCTTTCCATTTATCCCAAGTATAATAGTAAAAAATAAGTATAATTACTTCTGAGATAAACGCTCCCCATTCAACCACCCATGCCCAGAAAAAAATACGCAATAAAGAAGAAATTGAATCTGGTTGTATGACTGTGGTTGAAAACCAAATGCCTACTCCGGTCATTGCTCCAATAGTTGTAGTAATGATTAAAACCCACTTCAACATTGTTTTTGCTACTTGATCTAATTTATCATTCTTCTTTTTCATCGCTCGATATTCAGTCGATACAACTAAAACAGATGTACCTATCGCGACGCCATGGCTAATTATCACATGAATTATTGCAATAAGAGCAATCACAGTGCCATTACCAAACCATGTATAATCCACGGATGGAAAATTCATAATACCCTCTTCCTTTCATTTTTTAATCAAATGCAATGCAATCATACTAAATAGTTTTGAAAATCGAATGAGTAATATGTGAAATTGAAAAGAACTATATTTCATTATTTTGTCAAAATAGTTTAAGTAACAAGAATTTCTTTACACATTGCTTTCTTTATTAGCCCTGTTTTTTATAGCAGCCTATAAGTTATACTAATGAAATTCTATTTTTTGTTGCTTAAAGTTCATTTGAATTTCTCAAATTTTTTTTATAATAGTCGTATTAAAAGGAACAATATAGTCAAGAGATGAAGCTTTTTACAAATAGGGGGTTAAGGAAATGAGTGTTCGGAGTGACCAAACTAGTCCACCATTATATGTATATGGAACTGAAGCAAATCGATTTATCACCTCATCGGTCCAGTATTTACCTAAACAAGCTAAGATTGCGGCTTATGCAGAAAATGAGGGAGCGAATGCGGTTTTTCTAGCCAAACTTGGACACCAAGTAACGGTTTATGATTCGACTTTATATGGTCTAGCTAAAGTACAGTTATTAGCAAGAATGAATGGCGTATCAATCGTAACAAAGAGAGTGGAATTAATAGAGTATGAGTTACCTCAAGAAAATTATGATGGTGCAATAATGGTTTTCGGTCATTTCAAACATAAATTCCAATTAGTGGTATTAGATAAAATAATGAATTCTATAAAATTCAATGGTGTTTTTATGTTTGAGGTGTATGAGTATGCACAGCTTTTATACAATACAGGAGGACCAAACGATATGGCTTATTTATATAATGCTGAGGATATATTAAGGTGGGCTAGGCGCTATAAGCTAAAACATTACTTCACTGGGGAGGTAGCGCAACATGAAGCTTCACTTCAAAAAAATACTCGCCGTGTCATACAAGTCATTGTAGAAAAATAAGAGTTTAATTTTAATATTCAAAGTCCATTTTCATCCAAGAGAGTTCAGAACAAATAAAGTTGTGTAATAAGCTATAATCTTCACTTAGTACATTTTATCCATTTTTACTTTTATAAAAAGAATATTATTGTCACTTATATTTCTAAGTTTTTTCACAATTTTTTAGTAAGGTATATATATCTAGTAAAATAATTACTCAGGAGGTAAAGGAATGAAGAAAATTTTTCTCGTTGTTCCATTTATGCTAGCTCTATATGCATGTAATGATGATAGTACAGCAGGCACAAACAAAGAAACAGTCCAGGAACCAAAACAAGAAGAGGTTGATTCAGAACAACCCAAAAATGAAGTTACATATTTAGCATCCACTGCTGAGTGGGAAATAGATGATCGTCTACAAGAGCCAGCAGAGGATACTGTTTGTGAAATGTGTAATATGAAAGTATATACAAAGGACCATGACCTAGGCGTTTTTTCTGCGCAATCTGTTAAACCTGATGGATCGATTGCATTTTTTGACGACATTGGCTGTTTATTAAATGCGGAGTTGGTTCAAAATCAAACGAATGAAAAATTTGTGAGAGATTATATAACATTAAATTGGATAGATGTTGAGGAAGCTACAGCTGTTAAAACGGATATGAAATCCCCTATGAACTGGGGGTATATATTCTTTGCCTTTGAAGAAGATGCAAAAGCTTATATTTCAGAAAATCCAACCGCAAAAGTTGAAGAATTAGACGTAATTAAACAAGCAGCAAAAGAACGTCGTGAAAAAATGATGCAAGAAAAAGGGGACCATGAACAACATAGTGAGGACCAGCATGGAACTGAAGAAACACATAGTCACTAATATGAAAAAGGGCAGTTTACTTGCCCTTTTTTTCTGCATAGTTGGATTTTCAACACCTGCATATGCTCAGAGCGTACAACAGCAGATTGATAGTCTCTCATCGGGTGAGATTTTAGAGCTAGAACCAGGACTATATTCAGAAAATTTATTAATAAAAGAACCTATTAAAATAAACGGAAACAAAGGTGTTAAATTCACTGGAAAAATAGAAATTAAAGCTGATGATGTAGAGATTAGTGCCATTCAATTTCTTGGAGAGCAAGGCATTGTTGCAAAAAAAGTTAAAAACATAAAAATCACCCAAAATTCTTTTCAAACAAAAAGGTTTCCTATTTACTTCGATGGTGTAGAAAATAGTGAAATTGCTGAAGTAGACGTTATTGGTAAATCTGGTCATTATTCAGAAAAAAGCCATGGTATTTCTCTTTATAACTCTAAAGGTATTCATATTAAAAAGAGTACTATTACACAAACACAAGATGGGATTTACTTAGAGAATAGCAGACAAGTTACAATCGAAAAAAACACGATTACGTATGGACGTTACGGGACTCATATCATGTATGGTAGCGATATGAAATTGCTTCATAATAACTACTCCGATCATATAACAGGGGTAATGTCCATGATGGCAAATAATGTAGATATAGAAGAGAACACAATTAAACATCAAAATGCTTTAAATAGTTCTGGCATTACACTTTATCAAACTTCAAAAGTAAATGTGGTCCATAATATCATTCGTGAAAATTCTATAGCAGTTCAATTACAGCAGGCAGATACGGTAGATATGTCCAGTAATATATTTGCTAGTAATTTATTAGTATTTAAAAATATTCAGCCAAAAGATGTCCTTGTTACAAACAATCAACTTTATGGAAATGTGCTCGTTGCTTCAAGTGGTTCCCAAGGCATAACACTTAGAGCGAATGTTTATGATGATTACGAAGGGGAAGACTTCGATGAGGATGGCTATGGCGATAGTGTTTACATTGCAACGTCTACTTTCGGTAAATGGGTATTAAAAAATGAATATTATCAATATTTTATTGGAAGTACAGCCACAGGATTATTAGAAAAGATGGATAACAAAATATCAGAACCAAATGCTCTAATGGATGCGCAACCCATTGTTCGTGAGGGTCAGCCTTGGCAATTATCCTTTTCAGGAAAACATTTTAGCATTGGCGTTGCTTTACTGATTGTACTAGTTTTTAGTTGGAGGAAATTGAAATGAAAAAGATCATTTTATTAGTAGTAATAGGACTTTTTTTGATGGGTTGTTCGGAGAAGACAATAGAACCTCGGGATATTGATCCTGAGACGGATATTTGTATTGTGTGTAACATGGGTATCACGCATCCTGATTATGCAGGGCAAGTAATTTTCAAAAATAATGATTATCTAGTATTTGATGATTTAGGTTGTTTAATTGAATATTTAAAAAGTCCAGAGCAAGAAGTAGCCGCAGCTTATATCAAATCAAATGATAAGCAAGAATGGATAGATGTGAAGACGGCTGCTTATTTATATAACGAGGATTATTGGACACCCATGAATTATGGTGTACTTGCCTTTGCGTCAATTGGGGACGCAGCAATTTATGAGCAAGAAAATGGTGCTGGTAAGCCACTTGGATACGAAGAATTAGTAACGTCATTTAATTGGGGTGTGCATGAACATTGATTAAATCGGAAATAAAGCAGCTTTTCCGGAGTAAGTGGATTTACATGTTGCTTGGTATTTTTATTGTATTATTTGTTGCTATTTTGATGTTGCAACAATTAAACACGGATGCAGGTGGCTTCGATCGCTTTCAAGCCTCTCTCTTAAATTTATTACTTTTTTTGTTTCCTTTATTTATTTTGACAATAGGGGCAATGAGTATAGCTGCTGATATAGAATCAGGATGGTATCAATTAATTCGATCATATCCCGTTAGTATCGCACATTATTTAGGGGCAAAATATGTCGCATTAGTATCCATTTTTTTATTCGCTTTAGCAACTACAGAAGCAGTTATTTTAATTGTAGGAGCTTTCTTTGGTGGCGTTCATATAGATAGTCAGTTTATTGTATTAACAACAGTTATTATCGTTGTTTTTAGTGCTATAAGTGTAATGATTGGCGCTTTTTCCATACATCGATTACAGGCATTAGGTTTTAGTCTAGGGCTATGGGCAGTTTTTACATTATTGAGTAATTATGTAGTAATGGCAATTGGAACCATTATTCCAAAACACGTCTATGAAAAAATAATCTATACACATGTCCATATTAATATTATTGAGTGGCTCCGATATATCTATTTAATTCAAATAGAACAAACAGGTATTTTAGGGAAGTCGTTTTATTATTTATCACAGTTTTACGAAACTAGTCTAGGGATTGGCTTGATAATAGGTATAACCATATTATGGTGGTTGATTCCTCTTTGTCTTGCTTATTTTAAGTTGAAACGTAAGGAGAGCTATAGATGATAGAGCTACAAGAGGTTGTGATTACATATCGTAAAGGACAACAAATTGGTCCAGTTACCTATCAACTTACAAGTGGGAAAATTGTAGCTTTAGTGGGGGAGAATGGTGCTGGAAAAAGTACATTAATGAAACTGATTATGGGACAATTACCCTTAGATAAAGGGACTATAACTGGCATTCCCAAAGGAAGAGTACGATATATGCCTGATGATTTAAACTTTCCAACTACACTCAAAGTGAAAGAAATTATTGAGCTTTTAGGTAAGCTAAAGGGGATTACTAGTAGGAGTCAGGATAATATTTTACAGTTAGTTGATCTATTCGAGCATAAAAATAGTTTTGTTAGTGAGCTTTCAAAAGGAATGAGACAACGTTTAAACTTTGCCCAAAGCCTGTTAGGCGAATGTGATGTGTATATTTTAGATGAACCTACCAATGGTCTAGATCCATATTGGATCAACAGAGTGAAATCAATTTTAAAGGAGGAAAGAGATAAAGGTCAATTGATCTTGTACTCTACTCACTTACTATCAACAGTGGAGGAAATTGCAGATGAAGTAATTTTCATTCATAAAGGTAAAATTCTTGCTTCTGGTAATATTTCGAGTTTAAAAAGACAATATGCTGAAGAATCTTTAGAATCCCTATGGTTGAAATTGTATTTAGGGGAGGATTTGTCATGAAGAATTGGCTTTCAGCATGTGTTATTTTAATTTTAATTGGTATTGTCTTTATTAACTATTTACCTTCAGATAAAGCAGAAACTTCTAAAGAGATAATAGATAGCACAGTTAAATCAACAGATATAAAACTTTCAGATAGGGCAGTGCGGAACTTTGAATTGCCAAATGTCTCAGGCAACCAAAAAACATTATACAATTATTTAGGCAAACCAGTTGTCCTTGTATTTTGGGCAACCTGGTGTGGACCTTGTAATGAGGAAATGCCACGATTGCAAAACTATTATGACACAAAAAAAGATGTACAGATTGTCACAGTCAATGCAACTGATACCGAAGCAAGTATAGAAACGGTAACTAAATATGCTACTAAAAAGGGATGGGATTTACCTATTTTATTGGATGAAACTGGGGATATCCGAAAGCGATTCGGTGGTTTTACAATACCAACTACAATATTTCTAAGCGCAAATGGAGAGATTGTTCATGAAGTTTATGGACCTATAGATGAGCAATATATAGACAATATTATTAGTGAACTATAATACCATAGAAACAGGTGCTAATTGTGTTTTAGCACCTG
Source organism: Lysinibacillus sp. PWR01 (assembly GCF_043359455.1). Taxonomy (NCBI): domain Bacteria; kingdom Bacillati; phylum Bacillota; class Bacilli; order Caryophanales; family Bacillaceae; genus Lysinibacillus; species Lysinibacillus sp. PWR01. The sequence continues at coordinate 122,873 of NZ_JBHERJ010000073.1, forward strand.
TTTCTTAATAGTAATTACTTCTTCAAATAGCTGTTTTATTCTTCTTAATAATCAAAACAAAAATTTCGATTATGACAACTAAAATAAGAGAAATACCGAAGAGTGGCATAATAATGCCTAGCAAAATCATGAAAATACAAAATGGAATAGATATTTCTTTTGGCATAGGTGGTGCAGAAATCATCCCTTTTTGTCTACGTAATAACCATGTTTTAAAGCCAAGATAAATTAAATATAAAAACGCAAGACAAATCAATAGATTGATTATTTTATTTGGCCAACCAAATAGATGCCCTTCATGAAGTGGGATACCCCATGTAAACCATTTTCCTAAAATACCATATTCATCGTATCCGACTGATGAGATAAGTGAGCCAGTGTATTGGTCAAAATAATTAGTTATTTCTTCATTTGGATTTACATCCAGTCCTGTTATACCTGTGTTTGACCCCTTAGCAACAGTAAAAACGCCTTCTTCCGAACTAGGTAAAATAATAGAGTATGGTTTAGAAATATTTTCACTTTCCACATGCTTCATCAAATCGCCGACTGACATCGCATATTCATTTGAATAATCAACAACACCATGAGCTCCTCCATGACCTGCATGACCTGAATGATCTTGGGTAGTAGAAGTTGGCGTTTCATTTTTGCGAGTAGCCCATGGAATTTCATTAATATCAGATGTTGGTGGATTTTGTTGCAGTTCTGGAATCCCAATGGACGGATTTTGTTGTGCTGCTGTATAAATAAAATTCCCCATAAATGCTGACCATGGCAATCCTGTGAAAATAATTGCAATCATAGGTATGGTAATAATCACACCGAGGATACTGTGCCATCTACGTGACCGAATACGAGATGTTTCTGTTTGCACTTTCTTCCATACTTTCTTTCTAAAGGTCATGTATAAACCTGAGAGTAATAAGAAGATAGCCCAGCATGCAGCTAGCTCCACTAAGTAGTTTACGAATGTCCCTCCTATAAATAGAGAGCTATGGAGATTTCGCATAATATTCGAAAATGTGTAATTTGCATCCTGACTATCGACTACCTGATAATTATCATCTAAAAAGACATACTTTTGTTCGCCTTCATTGTTGGTCAGTGTTAAGCGGGTATTATAAGGTTCGTCTAAAACAATTACTTTACTAACTTTATAGTCACTAAATTTTGCTTTTGCCTGTTCAATTCCTTCATCAATTGTAATATTTGTTGTTTCTTTACTATCACCAAAGAAAGCATCAGAATAGAGCTTGTTCTCTACATCTGTGTAGAATAAGTAGCCTATTCCACTGATTGTTAAAGTAAGCAAGAGGGGAGTAATAAATAATCCAGCAAAAAAATGCCATCGCCAAAATCGATTGTATAAGTTCTTCATAAAGCCTCCTAAAAATAGATAATTTCACTTACATGAATACTATACATTTGAAATGTGAAATATAGATGATATTTTTGAGGAGAATTTATGTTTAAATAAAAGAAATATATTATTTTAAGGGAAATAGTACTTTTAGATAAACTAAATATTAACTATTATATAGTCGCTAATCCCTTTTTAGATTTTGTAAAAGTGAGATTGTCCTGAATATTGTATACCAGTAAAAATAGACATAAATTGAAAAAACGTTTCATCTAAAGTAAATAGGTGTGTTCTAACTCAATTTTGTAATTTTGTTCTAAGAGAGGGTAGATGCTTATGTAAAGGTTATAAGCGGAGTTTTCTACACATTGATAGACGAAAAAAACCTTCTTACCCTTTATTTTTGCCAACTTAGACAAAATACATTTCTAAATCATAAACCATCGATTAAATTGAAGTATGAAAAGTAAATGAAGCGAGGATGGGCAATATGATAAATGTAAAAAGATCATTGTTTGGCATAATCATTGTTGTCGGAATTGTATTTTGCGTATTTGTCATTATAAATAGGCCAATATCAAAAGCGGCAGTTTCTGAAGAAATTAAAACACGTTTAACAAAAATAGTTGAAAAAGATGAAACATTGTCTAGTGCATTATTAACAATTTACTCCAACAAGACAGGTTATTTCGAACAGTTTGCAGTAGGAACTAAAAATCAATATTCGGAACTACCTGTGCAAATCGATAGTCCTTATCATTCAGCCAGTATTGGAAAAACCATATGTGCTACAGTGTTTGGCATATTAGCTGACGAGGGTAAAATCAACTTAAACGATAAAATCAGTTCTTGGCTAGATGATGATATTCTTAAGGGATTATTTGTCGTAGATGGCACGGATTATAGTGATCAGGTAACATTGAAACATTTACTTAGTCATACATCAGGAATTGGCGATTATTTTGAAGGTCCAGTAAAAAGCGGGAAGCCTATGCTGGAAATCATTTCATCCAATCCAGATCTTTTATTTACACCAGAAGAATTGATTGCATTTACTAGAGAAAACCAGATTCCAGTGGGGAAGCCAGGACAACAATTTTATTATTCAGATACAGGATATATCTTACTTGGATTTATTCTAGAAGCTATCGAGGAAAAACCTTACTCAGCAATCTTAGAAGATAGGATATTTCAGCCATTGGGCATGACTGAGAGTTACTTCATGTTCTATAATGATAAGCCTACTGATATCATTGGAATTTATATGAATGAAATTGACTTTAGCAACAAAAACGCTTTATCCATAGACTGGGCAGGAGGCGGTGTGGTTACCACTATGAATGACCTCTTAACATTCATGATGGCATTAGAAAATGGAACCATTCTTTCTGATGATGTTTATAGTCAAATGACTGACTTTTCAAACATCTATACAAAGGGTATTTATTATGGAATGGGTATGATGTATTTTGATTTTAGCGAGTTATCTTTACTGTTAAAATTAAGCTCAATGACAGATGTTTATGGCGGTGTAGGAGCTACAGGAACTTATATGTTATATGATAAAGAAAAGGATACTTATTTTATAGCTAATTTTGGATCACTTGATTATGGAGAAAAAGGCTTAGAAGAATTAGTTAAAATAAGAATGATTTACGATAGAATGAATATAGATTAAATACGTCTTAAGTTGTTATTAGGAGACATACGATGGTTCAATTATTGTGTTCAAATAAAGTTTATGAAAAATTAAAAAAAGAACTATCCAAGTACCAAATTGAAATCAAGCCAGATAGTAGTTTAGTACTCGTAGAAAAAGGATATGACATACCAGACGGAAAGTTGAGTGTCGTATTTGATGGCATTGATTACATGAATGTGATAAAACTATTAACTACGGGCATTCGAGAAGACCTGCATTTTATAAATACTATTGTAGGTTTTAGAGATAATAAATTTGAAGTAATAGAACCTATAGATGTTTTTTATCTAGAAGCAGGTCCCAATGGTATTACGGCATTTACTGAGTTTAATCGGTACAGTATAAAAGAAACCTTACAATATTATGAAAACGTGTGGGGTATAAAAGGATTTATACGAATTAATAAATCACAACTCGTTAATTTGCTGCATGTGAAAGAAATTATCCCCTGGTTTAACTCCAGATATGTATTGAGAATGGAAAATCACACTGAACTGGAAGTATCGAAAATGTTCTCAAAAAAGCTTAGAAGTACGTTAAAAATATAGGAGATCAATTATGGAGAAAATTCATTTAGAAAATATCATAAAGTCAATTATTCTTGGTCTCTTCATTGGAATTATACTACAGTTTTCTGATAATACGAACATAAAATTTTCGTATAGAGTTTTAGCGATATTAGCCAGTGGATGTGTAGGGTTCTTTATTGGCTTAGTGACAGAATGGCTAACAGCAATATTACCAATTAGCATGGCAAATGCCCGAACCTACTTCTTAATAAACAATTTGATTGCATTAATTGTGACTACAGTGATTATGATGTCTTTAATTATTATCACAAATAGCGAAATGGTGAAAAAGGGAGAATTCATCTCGGTCTTATTGATTGTGCTTGGCATTATATGTTTAGCAAACCTAAGTGATTATATGATGTATCGGCGTGCCCAAAATAAATTGAGAAAATTCAAAGCAATGATTAAAGATACTAAGTATTAGCTCCAAAAATAGTGATGGATGGTGTGAGCTGGTAACCGAAATGTTTTTTGCTGTAACAGATATTTTTGCCGTTTAACTACAAGATAAGTAGGAACGTTTTTTAGAGGAGCATCATTTACAAATAAGAATGATGCTCTTTAATTTTGTATAAATCACTTAAGGGTTAGGATTAATTGTTTGACAATCATTCAGGTATTTAGCTTAGCGTGCTTTTTCAATAAACTTCCGATGTATTTGCATGCTTTTTAACTCTAAACTAACTCATTATATTTAGCTACAGTAGTCAATTATATCAGCCTAAAACCTAAACCATTTTCAACCAAAAGAATAAACTAGTAGAAAAATTATTATTGTGTTGATAGAGGTGACTGAAATGGAGCAAGATTCATTGTTCTTAAAAGGGCTAACTGGTGAAGTAGTAACCGTAAAAGATCCTAACTACAATGAAGCAAGACAAGAATGGAATCGTGCCAATCAAAAGTTTCCATTGATCATTGTGTATTGTGAAAGAAGACAAGATGTTGTGAATGCCATACATTGGGCACGTAAACATTGTGTGGATATCCGCATTAGGTCTGGAGGACATCATTATGAAGGCTATTCTAATGGTGATTTCTTGCTTGTAATTGATATTAGTAGATTGAATACGCTGAAACTAGATAAGAAAACACACATATTAGAGGTGGAAGCTGGAGCAAAAAACACGGAAGTGTATGATTTTGTTGGCTCCAATGGATATGTTTTTCCTGGTGGAACTTGCCCCACTGTTGGAGTATCTGGCTTTACACTTGGGGGTGGATGGGGATTCTCCAGTCGACTTTATGGGTTGGGGTGTGATAGTTTACTAGAACTAGAATTAGTAGATTACGAGGGAAGGATTATTAAGGCAAATAAAAATTGTAACGCTGATCTTTTCTGGGCTTGTCGAGGTGCAGGTGGAGGTAACTTTGGTGTGGTTATTAGCATGACTTTTCAGTTACCAAAACCAACACAACGTTCTGTCACATTCATTAGATTCTATTATGTAAATTCAACAATGGCTAAGCAAATAGATGTCATGAATATTTGGCAAAATTGGTTGCCTAAATTGGATAAACGAATGACTTTAGTTACAAGCTTTTATAACGCTGAAAATGAAGGGTTAGGAATTTTCGGAACTGGTTTCTTTTATGGTCCAGCCAAATTAGCAAAAAAGATTTTACAACCTTTTGCAGAAATTAAAGGGTTTCGATTGAACTTAGAAGAATCTTCCTTTCTAGAAGCAGTGAAAAAGGTAGAGGCAACCTATCCACCTTTCGAAAAATTTAAATCCACTGGTAGGTTTGTACAAAGAAACTATACAGTAGAAGAGCTTAAAAATATTGGAAGTAGTGTCCAAAGTCCTCCGGATGGTTCTGTATATGCTGCTATTTCTTTTTATGCACTAGGAGGAGAAATAGAAAACATTAATAAAGAAGAAACGGCTTTTTACTATAGAGATGCTAAATATATAATGGGTGTCCAGTCTGTATGGATAGAGGATAAGTATGCAAGAGATAATCAGGAATGGGTTCGTGAGCATTTTGAAATGATTAAAAATATGACAAAAGGTTCTTATGTGAATTTTCCTATAAGTGAGCTTGAAAATTATGATAAGGAATACTTTGGAGGCCATGCACAGAGGTTGAAACGAGTAAACCAAAAGTATGATCCGTTTAATGTATTTAGGTTTCCACAGGGGTTAAAATGAAATTAAATTGAAATAGGAATGATCACTATATAAGAGATAATTTACGGCTATACTATAAAAGTTCTATAAATCTTCGTTACAAATTAATTAAATAAAAGTACTTGTCTAAAATATTATGAAGCTTTAAAATCCTCATGCAAAGAAGGCGGGTTTATTGCAATGGCATGGGTAGTAGACGCAATCAAGCCCGACTCCTCGCCAAATAATTTTTAGTTTACATAATATAAGTAAATTGGTCACAACTTACTGGTTATCGGATGCTCCTCATAATTGATCGCTCAAAAGGTTATTCGTATAAATAATAGTATTTAATCTAGACATGTCCCATATACATATCTAATTGATAATTATTGAGTAACAATAGAGTAGTCCCACAATCAGGCCATTGAAAAAGACTAAAAGTTACTTTCCTCTCTGTAAGGAAAGTGACTTTTTAGTTTGTTTTAAATGAATAACGATCTTCAATATTCGGGTACTGTTTTTGCACTACATGGATAGCTAACTAGGCGGAACAATGGAATTAAAATAAAAATTGCCAAATTCAATTTTAGTATCGAGGAATTACGATTTTTAGCATTAGAATTATTTTTTTTAACATTGTAATTCCGCATTTTCTTAAACTACATCAAGTTGTTTGTGTCACATATCACTTAAAAAAGTGCAAAATACCTCCTGAAGCTACCCGTCCTAGATTAGAACGGGTTAGCTCAACTGAGATTATAACATTAGCTATATTATCACTTTATATTACTTCATCTGGTGGTTGTGTCTTTCTCCAGCCATAAAACTGCATAACGTCTTTTGATCATATAAAACATTTTAATTCCCACCTTTCATATTTTTTAATTAACAAGATTAATATTGACGAATACGAATATAATCGTCTATTTTTCTTCGGTTCTCTTCAAAGATTTTTTCCACATATTCATCACGAAGTGCTTTCTCAAGAGAGATCTTACGTTTGGTAATAGTTATCGTGAGCGCAAAAAAGTTTAATATCATTTATTATCACCTCCTTAAATGGCCATAAAAAAACCGTAGAGAGACTCCCCTACGGTGAAAAAGGCACAAAAATACCGCAGGGGGACACTTCTCCCTGCGGTATGGGTATGCTTATTTACAAAAAAATCTTAAGCGGTCCATTCCGATGTGGTCGAATGTGTGATTTTCATTTTTACTGAAGTTGTAGCTACCAATGACACCAATTTAACGATAACGATCATTTTATTCGACCTCCTTAAGAATTTTTTTGATTACTTAGTAAGTATAACTAACTTTACGTTGTTTGTAAACATCTTTTACTAAGCTTTCCTAAATATTGAAGTGTGAAGCGTTATGAATGCTGCGGTACATAGGGAAATCCAAACCCAGGGTATGGCTACAAAATGAAAAAGTATTAGCAGATCACATTGAGTAGGGTATCCCAGACATAAATATGAATACTAAAGAAAATTGCAATTATTGATGGTGACCATTCGGCTAGAATTCTGCAACAAAGCTAGTGTGGATTATGCGTAAAAATCTGTAGAAAAAGCCTATGGCGGCGAAGAAAAAGATGCTTTGGCAGCACATGGCGCACTCGGTGTTTCACGGATTAATATATTCAGGTAAAGTTGAAGTAATAACACCTTTCTATATCTCACAGGTAAAGAAAGAAGAGAACATCCATACTGTTGGTACTATAAACGGAGAACAAAAAGTATTAACAGGATTTGATGAGCTTATTGTCAATGTATTGTTAATTTTGATACTCTGAATTTTAATAATAAGTATTTTGAAAAAAAGATTTGATTATGATATTACAAAATCTAGTAGAGGATAGAAATGAAGCTGAAGTTCGGTTAATAATAAATATTGCGAATGAAGTATTTAATACGTATGAAAAAAAGAGAAATACTCAGGAAATTAATTATATTTGAGACTTCCATAATCCACTCAGGTAGAGAGGTATTTTTTTATTATTTTATTTGCATTTTGCAAGTAATTACGTTATAAATATTTTACATAGCGTTTTAATTGAAGGGAAATGTTAAGACAAAATGAGTATCTTGAACATATTTATTTTACATTAATACTTGCATAATACAAATAAAAAAGGGAGGAATAAAAATGAAAGATATACTAGAAACTATCGTAATAGGGGGAGGGCAGGCAGGGCTAGCATCAGGTTTTCATTTACAGAAAAAAGGTCTACGTTTTTTAATATTGGAGGCAAGTAATCAGATTGGGGGATCTTGGCCAAGATATTATGACAGTCTTAAATTGTTTTCTCCAGCAAGTGTTTCCTCTTTGCCTGGTATGAAGTTTCCTGGAACTCAGAATCGCTATCCGAAAAGAGATGAAGTTATTCAATATTTGCAGGAGTATAAAAATAAGTTTCAATTACCTGTTTTAATTAATCAGAGAGTAGATTTGATAGAGAAAAACAAACTAGGTTTTATTATTCGAACAGTCACAGGGGATATATTTCAAGCTAGAACAATCATAAACGCTACAGGCTCATTTAATAACCCTTTTATTCCTAAAATTAAAGGAAGAGAAGTTTTTCAAGGGAAAACTCTTCACTCTTCAGAGTATCAAAATACACTGCCATTTCATAACACAAGGGTAATTGTAATTGGCGGAGGAAATTCGGCTGTGCAGATTGCTGTTGAATTGTCTGAGGTGAGCAAAACCACTCTTTCAGTACGACAACCAATAAAATTTGTAAAACAACGTTTACTTGGACTGGATATACATTATTGGTTGAAAATAATTGGTTTTGATACCTTTCCTTTCTGGCGCTTTGGAAAAACGGCACCCAGATCAAATGCTGTGAATGATACAGGTGGATATAAAGATAGAATTAGTAAGGGGAATCCAGAACAACGTTTAATGTTTACTTCTTTCTATGAAGATGGAGTTATTTGGCCGGATGGAGAAAGGGAACCTGTAGATACCATTATCTATGCCACAGGATTCAGACCATATTTACCCTATATGAAATTACTCGGTGTATTGGATGGGGAAGGAATGCCTTTACAAAAGGCAGGTATTAGCAGTATCCCTGGATTGTATTTTGTGGGACTAGAAGGACAACGATCATTTGCATCTGCAACTTTAAGAGGAGTGGGAGAAGATGCCGAGTATGTGGTGAAAAAGTTACTTCATCACTTGAAAAGTAACTTTTGAAGTAAGGAAAACATCTTCAAAAAAAGTTAAATATATTTTAGTTGCATTTTGCAAGTAAATAATATATATATGTCTTTATAGGAGATGATTAAATGGAAAATAAACGTGAACTTTTTCAAGTATTAACTCAAAAGTTTGCTTTACTAAATAAAACATGTTGTTCTGTAGGATCAATTGACATCACACCAATACAGAGCCATATTCTATATGAGATAGACAAACAAAATAACCCATCTATGCAACAAATAGCAGAGGCAATAGGAATGGATATTACTACATTTAGTAGACAGATTCAATCTCTTATTAAGATGAATCTTGTCAAAAAAAATCCTCTACCATCAGATAAAAGAGTGTACATTTTGTCATTAACGGTGGAAGGGACATTTCTCGCTACTACAATTGATGAAATGATAAACAATTATTTAAATGAAGTTTTTTCGCATTTGAATGAGTTCGAAAAAGAAACTGTTTTACGTTCAATTGAACTTTTAAACAAAGCTATGGCTAAATCAAGCTTTTGTTGTATGCCTTCTTCATAATGCGTTAAAGGTTATAAGCAATTAATAATTTCATCTACCTGTAAAAAATAGTCCAATAAAAGATGTAATTGTAGTTTTATAAAAAATTTGATCATTGATAATAAAGTTTGATTAAAAATCCTGTGTTGATATGCAGGTTTTTTTTGTTCAATAAACGGGCCAGAATGTGGAATAACAAACTTTTATAAAATGTCTACCAAACGACGCTTTGGGAATGATATACTTTAATCAATAATATGGTAAATTCAGTTATAAAATGTAATTTTAATACAAATGAAAACAATGTGGGAGGCAATATGTTTATAATTAGAACAGTTATTTTTTGGCTGGTTATAACAATTAGTATTAATGCATATTTAATGACATTACCTATACCTGTTTTACGCAAAAGAGATTATCCACCTAATTATCTTATTCAACAAAATAATCGAATTGATTTACAAAAAAATACAGAATGTGCAGCGTTTTCAACAGCGTATCTACTACGTCATTTCGGTATAGAAGCTGAGGGAGAATCGTTATATACACATTTTCCTTGTAAAACAAGAGCAGGTAATGTATATCCAAAGGGAATTCGTAAAATATTAAGAGAAAAAGGCTTTAAAACAAGCTATTATAAAGGTGATATACATTCATTAAAGTACGAAGTTAGTAAAGGAACTCCTGTAATTGTTTTTATTAAAGTACAGAAGGGGCTTAATAATTTGCATTTTGTCCCCGTTGTAGGCTACGACAAAGAGTATATTTATCTTTCAGAATCGTTAGGGCATTTGGTGAATTGTGATGATGACAATAAAAAATATAATCGAAAAGTTCCAATTAAGGAATTTCAGAAATTGTGGAATGTAAAGAAAATCCATATGCCTATTTCTAGCAATACTTACATTTCTGTAGATATTTCGCAGCATTAATCTCAATGACGAAGAAATTTAAACTGTCTAGTTGTGCTAGCAAGAACCAAATATACCAAAAAAAGATTATATATTCTATTTTTGTTAAACGGGTGCTTTAGTGTAGTGCCACAAGGATTTATAACGTATCTAATACAAACCTCAATAACGTTCCCAAATGAAAGTTTTGAGAGAGACCGAAACCTAAAGAAGATAAGGTTTTACTACTTGATAGACAACATGATCATTTCAAAGGGTTTATTCCACCTGGTGGAAAAGTTGAATTTCCTGAAAGTATTTTGGAAAATGCAATTAGAGAAGTAAAAGAAGAAACGGGTTTAGAAGTAAGTAACCTTATTTTTAAAGGTCTCTATGAATATGTAAATCCAGTTGCTATGGATAGATATATGATTTTTAACTACATCACAAAAAAAATTCCTACAAAAGATATATCTTTATCCAAAGAGCACCTTAACTATAAATGGTTATGTTTTGAAGAGGCAGTAATACTTTTGAAATGGGGTAGCAATAAAACGGCGTTATGGGAATTGAACAAAAGGTTATTAAATCAGATTAACACTGAACAAAGTTGATGAAAGAAATTATTTAAGCTAAGGTGCTAAGAACAAGGAGTTGCAAAGGCAGCTCATTTTATTGAATTAACGAAGCATAGTATTGAATACCATCTTTTTATGACTTTTCGGGAAATAAAAACGAATTCACTCAGAAAACAAGCCTGCTCAAACTAACGCATAAGCAGGCTTGTTTTTAATTTAATTGATAGGTTATAAAGATTTCAATTTACTGTTGTTTTATTCTATTGACTCTAGATAACGATAAAGCGTTGATTTACTAATACCTGTTTCATTCTTAATATCCAATAATGTGTTTCCAGACTGATACATCTCAATTGCCTTTTTTATATTTTCATCTGATTTCTTAGGTCGCCCAATTGATTTTCCTTTTGCTTTTGCTTCAGCCATTCCTAAAGTAGTTGATTGCTTTACGATATCACTTTGAAATGTTAAAAAGAATTGTAAAACTTGCTCAAGTGGCATTTCAAGAATTTGTGTGGACGTAATATTTTCCTCCATAAAGTGAATAGTTACCTGATCTCTTTTACAAATTTTTAGTAGGTCTTCTAAATGCCTAGTTGTATCCGCGATGCTAAAGAAACGAAGTACCTGAATGGTATCGTCTTTTTCTATTGTCATGAGTAATTCTTCAAGCGCTAATCGCTTTTTCGCACGACCATGATTTTCAGTAAATAGATGGTCACAATTCTTTAAAGCAACAGTTTGAATTTGCATATCCTCATCATTATATAAGGGTCGTTGATAACCGTAAATCATATAATTTCACTCCATTTCAGTTCCGTAAAGGTTCCTTTTTGGGAAAAGAATGCTATGATATTCAAAGATTATATTTTAGTAAAGAAGGAGAATATCATGCAAAGTTTAAAGCAACAATGGTTTGGTAATGTGCGTGGTGACATCTTATCAGGGATGGTCGTCGCCTTAGCGCTTATACCTGAAGCAATTGCCTTTTCTATCATTGCTGGTGTCGATCCAATGGTCGGACTTTATGCGTCCTTTTCTATTGCTGTTATTATAGCATTTGTTGGGGGAAGACCGGGAATGATTTCTGCCGCAACAGGAGCAATGGCACTCGTGATTGCAGATTTGGTGGCAGACCATGGGTTACAATATTTATTAGCAGCAACCATTTTAACAGGAATTATTCAAGTTTTATTTGGTGTATTTGGAATTGCTAAGCTCATGCGTTTTATACCAAATTCGGTCATGATTGGCTTTGTTAATGCACTAGCAATCTTAATTTTCATGGCTCAAGTACCACACTTTTTTCGAGAAGGGTATGTAACGTATATATTCATCGTGGTCACATTATGTATCGTATACATTTTACCTCGATTCATTAAAGCAATACCTGCACCGTTAATTGCGATTATTATGTTAACGGCTGTAACATTCATTTTTAATTTTGAACTAAAAACGATAGGAGATCTAGGTGCAATTTCACAGAGCTTACCGCATTTTTTCATTCCAGACGTACCATTTAATTTTGAAACGTTAGTAATTATTTTCCCTTACGCACTAGCATTAGCGCTTGTTGGGTTAATGGAATCACTAATGACCGCACAAATTGTTGATGATATGACGGATACAAAATCCAATAAAAATATTGAGGCACGTGGACAAGGAATTGCAAACATCGTTAACGGTTTCTTTGGTGGTATGGCGGGATGTGCAATGATCGGACAATCGATGATTAACGTAAAATCAGGTGGTCGAGGACGCCTATCAACACTTGTGGCTGGGATGTTCCTAATGTTCTTAATCCTGGTACTTGGCAACATCGTGGTTGATATTCCAATGCCAGTACTTGTAGGAATTATGATCATGGTAAGTATTGGTACATTTGATTGGGGATCGTTTAAATATATTGTCAAAGCACCTAAAAGTGAGGCATTCGTTATGCTTGCAACCGTAGCTGTAGTTGTCTATACAGATAACTTGGCGATTGGAGTTGTATTAGGAGTAATTTTAAGTTCTTTATTCTTTGTTGCAACGATTTCAAAGGTACGAATACATCAAGATAACGGTACATTTATTGTAGAAGGTCCTTTATTCTTTGCGTCTACACAAAAATTTGTCCAAACACTTGAAGCAGTTAAGGCTGATATCGTTACAATCGACTTAACAAGTAGCCATTTATGGGATGAATCAGCAGTTGGTGCAGTCGTAAAAGTCGTCACGAAGTTAGAAGAGCAGGGGAAAACAGTGAAAGTCATTGGCATGAACCCAGCGAGTGAAAAATTATATAACCAATTATTAAATGTAAGTGTATCACATTAAGGGGGATATATATGTATAAACATATTTTATTGGCTGTTGATGGTTCTGAGAATTCAATGCGTGCCGCAAAAGAGGCAGTCAAAATTGCTTCTGAGAATTCACTGATTGAAATGGTGTATGTGGCAGATTTTGAAAAGGCGAAAACAGAAGTGTTACATGCTGTATCTAGTGAAAGTTTATTATTAGAACGTAAACGAAAGGTAGCACCAGTAGAAGAAGTTTTAAGAGTTGCTGGTAGTAACTTCAAATTAATGATTTTACATGGTACACCTGGTCATATAATTGTGACGTACGCAAATGAAAAGCAAGTTGATCTTGTTATCATTGGTAGCAGAGGCTTAAATACTTTACAAGAGATGGTGTTAGGAAGTGTCAGCCACAAAGTGATGAAACATGTTCATTGCCCAGCGTTAATAGTGAAATAGCAAGGTTTAATGAAGCATGTAAAATGGAAATACTTTGGAAAGGTTTAACTTGAGTATGAAAAATTCACAGGTAGCCTTTGTAGTTTTATAAAAAAATTGATCATTTATAATCAAGTTTGTTTAAACATCCTGTGTCGATATGCAGGATTTTTTTGTTCAACAAATGGGGCAGTCTAGTACAAAAATTTTTATGATATTATAAGAAATATGTGCAATTTGAGACTAAGGATGATTAAATTTGCTGAAGAATTATTAGATTAAGACTTCGTGAAAACATGGGTGAATACCTGTTTTAACAGGAAAATCTAGTTGAATGGTGTTTAAAAATTCTTAATTGAAGCAACTATTATCAATTGTTGTACCATGACTCTAAGCAAACTTGATATCATACAAACGAATCCAGGGATATAGCCCAATTACATTGTTTGCTGTTACTCAACTATTGGGCAAGTACCGTAATAGAATGTAGAAATGGTGGAGGAAAAAAATGAACAAAACTGAGAGGCAGCTTGCAATCACGCTTGAATTACAGCGAAGTAAAACATTGAGAGCAGAAGATTTAGCTTCTCAATTTGAGACAAGTGTGCGTACCATATATAGGGATATTCAAACTCTAAGTGAGGCTGGGGTTCCCATTTTAGGCGCCCCTGGTCAGGGATATTCCTTAATGGAAGGATATTTTCTACCCCCGGTTAGGTTCACAGCCGAAGAGGCCGTCTCCCTGCTCATGGGAGCTGATTTTATCGAGCAAAGGTTGGATACAGATTATGGTATTAATGCAAAGTCCGCTAAACGCAAAATCGAGGCTACTTTGTCGGAGTCAGTTCGTAACGAGTCAAGGCTTGTTCGGGAAACAATGCGACTGCTTCATATAGGCGAGCAGTCAACTGAAGAGCGGGTAAAAACGTATCTTAATCAAGTTCGCGATGCAATTTTGAAACAGTGCAAAATCAGTTTTATGTATATTAAAAAAATGCCAGGAACAGATGGGAATCGGAAGCATAAACGTGTGGTCTCTCCATATGGATTAACACTTGTCCATGAAAATTGGGTTTTACTAGCATATTGTGATATGAGACAAGAAATGCGACATTTCCGCTTGTCCCGGATGTCCGAACTTTCTGTGTTGGAAGATCAATTTCTTCTACCAAATGATTTTGACCTTAGTAGCTATCGACCACCTGACAATCGAGATGAAAGAATAATAATGAGGGCAAACCCCGAAATTGCCGACAAAATCATTGAGGCAGTTAATTTTTATATTGCATCCATTGAGGAGCGGAATGAGGATGTAATCTTTCAATTTCGTGTTCGGTATCCAGAGGAACTATTACATCATTTACTCGGCTGGGGCGGAGATATCGAGGTGATTGAGCCGAAGTCTTTACGCTTCAAGATTCGGGAAGTAGCGAAAAAAATTTTAGAACACTACTGACATACACCTGTCAGTAGTGTTCTTTTATACTGTGACTATACCAAAATGAAGAGGAGCTGCTTAAAGGATGAAAAGTACAAAGGAAGTATTGAAGTCATTTGAACTTACAGTAGAAAGATATTTGGAAGAACTGACAAAACTCAATATGGATAAATTACATAGAAAGCTGAACGAAGAAGATTGGTCCATTGGACAGATGTATGTACATTTAATTCAATCAGCTTTCATGCATCAACATAATGTCGAGCAATGTTTAGCTGGTAGCGAATCGACATTGAACCCAACGAAGGAAAAAACTGAGCAGGGTAAGATTGTTTTTAAACTAGAACAATTTCCAGCTGTTCGTAATAAGGTCCCTGCTTCTCCGATGTATACTCCGCAACCACCAGAGAGCATGGAGCATTTGGTAGAAGGACTTAACAGTGTAGTGGAACAGATGAGGAATACGGAATCAGTTCTACTTCAAGCGCCTGTAAGTAACAAGATACTTCATCCGGCGTTCGGTGCTTTAAACGCGCAGGAATGGTTTATGTTGATTGAAATGCATTACAGACATCATTTTTTACAATTGGATCGGTTGAAAACGTGTTTAGCATTTGAAGAGTAGGGGGGATGCATCATGTCGAATAAAACAAGTCAGAAAAGCAGATATTGGATTGGCGTTGTATCCGCTTCTCATGTGAATTTAGCCATAGAAGGTGGTTTTGCACAATTGTGTCACGGTAAGGCAGCACCTTTGCGTAAAATGTCTCCAGGTGATTGGCTGATATACTATTCCCCTCGGACAGACATGTCCAAAGGGAAGCCAGTTCAAGCATTTACTGCTATTGGTCAGGTTACGGATAACGGTGCTTACAAACATCATGTGTCGGAGTCGTTTGTGCCATTTCGCAGAGATATGCGTTATATTCCTTGTCGAGAAGTTAAGATTGCATTGTTGTTAAACCAGCTCACTTTTACGCGTGGAAATCGCAATTGGGGATATCCATTTCGTAGAGGTCATTTTGAAATTGGAGCTGAAGATTTTATGACAATCGTTACTTCGATGTTAGATGGTGAGGAACAGGCGTTATCCGAGATATTAAAACACTGATTACATTTTGTGAACAATTTCACTTAAACTATAGTGTGCCTTAGTTAGAACAATCTTCAGCAATCGGGCGCGATTCTGTAATAAGGATCAGCGCTCGCTCTCATTTTAGGGCCAGATTGCGGAGTATCTTGTTAAGGTAATAAAATTTCTAGAATAATTTGTATCCTATGGAATGACTTGAAAAATTTGTTTTTATATAGTACAGTATGGTTAAAATTTAAATAACTGAACACGATGATGGGAAGTAGTAGCAAGCACGTTTTTTTTAGAGAGTCAGCGGTCGGTGGAAGCTGATAAAAGCACTTGTGAATCCGTCCTGGAGTTGCACAGTCGAAGTAATGTAAGTAGGCTGTTGCCGGCTGAAATGCCGTTATAAAATAAGTGGATTAGGCATATGCCTTAATCAATTAGGGTGGTAACGCGGGTAGCTCTCGTCCCTTTTTAGGGGTGGGGGCTTTTTTGTGTATATTTTTATTCAAAATGGAGCTATTTGAGTTTAGCTTACAACGCAATTACACCAAGACTTAAAGGATGCAACGATTCCCATCATTAAATTTACTGGAGGTATGACTATGTTAGATATTAAACGCATACGTGATAATTTCACGGAAATTAAAGAAATTCTATTAACACGTAATGAAGATTTAGGAAACTTAGATGATTTTGAAGATTTAGATGCAAAGCGTCGTGAGTTAATTGCTAAAACAGAAGAATTAAAGGCAGAGCGCAATAAAGTATCTGAACAGATTTCAATTATGAAGCGCAACAAGGAGAATGTAGATGAAATTATTGCTCGTATGCGTCAGGTTGGTGATGAAATTAAAGAGATAGATGTTCAACTAAATAATGTGGAAGAGCACTTTAAAGATATGATGATGCGCTTGCCAAATATTCCACACGAATCTGTACCAGTAGGCACAACAGAGGACGACAATATAGAAGAATATACCTGGGGCGAAATTCCAACATTTGATTTTGACATTAAAGCACACTGGGATCTTGCTACAGATTTGAAGATTGTTGACTTTGAACGAGGAGCAAAAGTAACAGGTAGCCGTTCTTATTCTACCGTGGTCTTGGAGCTCGCTTAGAACGAGCACTGATGACATTTATGATGGATTTACATGCAGAAGAGCATGGTTATGAGGAAATGCTGCCACCTATCATTGTTAATCGTGATAGCTTAACGGGTACTGGAAATCTCCCTAAATTTGAGGAAGATTTATTTAAATTAGAGGAAACAGATTATTTCATGATTCCAACGGCAGAGGTACCTGTAACAAACTTCTATCGTGATGAAATTTTATTGGCTGAGGCTTTACCCCAAGGCTTTGCTTCTTATAGTCCGTGCTTCCGCTCAGAGGCAGGTTCTGCGGGTCGTGATACACGTGGTTTAATCCGTCAGCACCAATTCAACAAAGTGGAATTAGTACGCTTTGTAAAACCAGAGGAGTCATATGAACAGCTAGAGTTGTTGACAGGTCATGCTGAAAAAGTACTGCAATTACTAGGCTTACCATATCGTAAACTAAAAATGTGCACTGCTGATTTAGGTTTTACTGCAGCGAAGAAATATGATTTAGAAGTTTGGATTCCTGCACAAAACATGTACCGTGAAATTTCTTCTTGCTCAAACTTTGTGGACTTCCAAGCACGACGCGCAAATATTCGCTTTCGTCGTGAACCAAATGCAAAACCAGAATATGTTCACACATTAAACGGTTCAGGTCTTGCGATTGGTCGTACAGTTGCCGCTATACTAGAAAACTATCAACAAGCCGATGGAAGCGTAGTACTTCCTGAAGTTTTAAGACCATATATGGGTGGTAAAGAAGTAATTGCCCTAAATAACGGGTAAAAGCGATTTTAGATATCCTTTATTGTCTTGCCTTATAAAGATGTAGCGTAATTACGTGCTATAACAAACTAATGAATATTATGAATACATCATGCAATAGCTTATTCAATAATAGGGCGCATTTCTTTAATAAGTAGTTTAAGAGAAATAATGAGTAGATGAAGAAAGTAGGTAAGTAAATGATTCCATTAGTATATGACCAAGTTAATAAATGGGGCAAAGACGATGAATTCTTTGTAAAAATGTTAAAGAAATTAAATGTAAAAAAAATAGCTGATTTGGGTTGCGGAACAGGAAGATTGACCAACCACTTTGCTAAAGCTGGTTATCATATTATAGCTATTGACCCGAATGAAGAGGCAATCGAATATGCAAAAAATAAAGAGTATCAAGGGGAAGTGGCTTGGATTGTTGGTGATAGCTCAAACTTAAAAACCAATATGTTTGATGCTGTCATAATGACAGCAAATGTTGCGCAAGTATTTCTTACAGAGGAAAGTTGGAAGAACGTCATTTCAGATGCATATCGAGCTTTAAAATCTGGAGGACACTTTATTTTTGATACACGCAATCCATTAGCAAAAGCATGGGAACATTGGAAAAAGGATTTAACACCTGATGTTGCAGTGAATCAGGTGAGCGGGGAGCCACTTGAAATTTGGACTGAATACGAGGGGTTTGTAGAAGATGTTTTTACGTTTTATGAAACGGTGAAAAATACACGTACAGAAGAAGTAGTTATTCGTGAAAAAATGCAATTAAAATTCCGAACACAGGAAGAAATCTATGAATCTTTACAAAAGGCAGGCTTTTCACAAATTCAAGCTTATGGAGATTGGGAGTTTAAACAAGCAACTGCAGAAACAAAATCTTTTATTTTTCATGGGATAAAATAAATAGGGAGGTTCTTCGTAAACTTATCGAATTTGACAATTCCAGCATTTAAGTATCCTTATTCAACAATTAGGCGCGTTTGTTAAACAACATAGCTGGAAATTGATCAAACCTTTTTAAAAATCTAATATTTATTTAAAAGGAGTAACTCCATTTTGAATACTTTTTTCAAAATGGAGTTTTTGAAGTTGTTAAAATTCTTAAGTATGTTTTTAAGGGAGTTGAAAAAAGAAATTTTCAAATTGGGCAAATTTCTGTTGCAATTCAAAACATTAAATCATAATATAAGAATATAGTTATATACGGATTAATTCACCTTTGCTTAACGAGGTGACTTTATTTAAATTAATATATAAGCAAATGATTATATAAGGAGTGCAGCTAAATGGAAAACACACTAATTGAAAAACAACTAAAAGCAGCAGCTGATTTAAATCGCATTAAATTACTTGCATGTATGAAAAATGGGGAGGTATGTGTATGTGATTTTGTGGATGTGTTAGGAATTTCACAACCAGCCGTTAGTCAACATCTGCGAAAATTAAAGGAGGCAGGCATTATTACGGAACGAAAAGTAGGGACTTGGAAACATTACCGTTTAGTAGAGGATCAAACGCCACTGATGAAGGGCATTTTAGAACAAATTCAGCCTTTAAACGGGTGCAACTGTGATACAGATTGTTGCCATGTAGGGGGAACTGATAATGAATAATAATTCTTTAACCCAGCAGCTTTCTTTTCTAGATCTTTACCTTACCCTTTGGATATTCGTTGCGATGGGAATAGGTGTTGTATTAAGTATCACCATGCCTAATGTTGGTGAAGCTTTAGAGTCCATGTCTATTGGCACAACGTCCATACCAATTGCAATCGGGTTAATTGTCATGATGTATCCACCATTAGCGAAAGTAAAATATGAGGAAATGTGGCGGGTCTTTAAGGATTGGAAAGTGCTTTTACTATCGCTTTTTCAAAACTGGTTACTCGGACCGTTCTTAATGTTCTTTTTAGCCATCATCTTCCTGCATGATTACCCTGAATATATGGCAGGACTCATTATGATTGGTTTAGCTCGATGTATTGCAATGGTCATTGTATGGAATGATTTAGCGCGTGGAGACCGTGAATATGTAGCTGGTTTAGTTGCGTTTAACTCCATCTTTCAAATCGTGACGTATTCAATTTTTGCTTACTTTTTCTTAAATGTATTACCTGGTTGGTTTGGTTTAGAGAATTTCAATGTATCTATTTCTATGTGGGAGATTACAAAGAGCGTTCTAATTTACTTAGGGATACCATTTGCTGCAGGGTTCCTCACACGATGGATAGGCATTAAAGCAAAAGGGAAACAGTGGTATGAGGAAAAATTCTTGCCAAAAATTTCACCACTTACTTTAATTGCCCTGTTATTTACGATAGTGATGATGTTTGCCTTAAAGGGTGAGCAATTAGTAGAACTGCCACTTGATGTGGTACGAATTGCAATCCCATTATTTATTTACTTTGTCATTATGTTTGCTGTGTCATTCTTCTCTTCCCGTAAAGTAGGTGCATCTTATCCTGTCACAGCAGCCCTTTCTTTTACAGCTGCAAGTAACAATTTTGAGCTGGCGATTGCGGTAGCAGTTGGCGTGTTTGGCCTTCACAGTGGCGTGGCATTCGCTGCTGTTATTGGTCCACTTGTAGAAGTACCTGTTCTCATCGGACTTGTATGGGTTGCCCTACGTTGGCAGAAAAAATACTTTAAAACCATTAAATTATAAGGAGCAATTACTATGACAAATACACTTTATTTCTTATGTACAGGTAACTCATGTCGAAGTCAGATGGCTGAAGGATGGGGAAAAAAGCTACTACCAACCAATTGGACAGTTAAAAGTGCTGGTATTGAAGCACACGGGGTAAATCAGAATGCAATTAAAGCGATGGCAGAGGTAGGCATCGATATTTCGAATCATACATCAGATGTAATTGATACTGAGACATTAAACAGTGCAACGTTAGTTGTCACGTTATGTGGGGATGCAGCTGATAAATGCCCAATGACACCTTCTCACGTTCGTCGGGAGCATTGGGGATTTGAAGATCCTGCGAAGGCGACAGGTACGGATGAAGAAAAGTGGGCTGTATTTCAAAATGTTCGTGATGCAATTGGTAAACGCATTGAACAATTTGTAGCTGAGGAGCTGTAATACTTCTATTAGAAATACTTCAATCCGTTGAATGGAGGATACAATCATGACAGTAAACCATGCTAGCGTATTAACTAAAAATTATTTTATCGCTTATTTAATGTTAATTATGAAAAGTAGAGAATACACATTGAATCAGGCTAATAAGTTTGCATTTGATTTCTTTTTTAAAGGAGATAGAGATCATTACGGCACTTCTACTTGGTTGCAATTTGAAAAGGGCTATAAAAGAAATTGAAATTGAAATGTGTAAATTACAAAGTTCAACGTCTAGCTAACTGCTAGGCGTAAAAAATACATTTTATATAAGTGAATGCTTATATAAAAAAGAGGAGAATTTAATGATGAAAACACTAAAAGTAATCAACCAAAATGGATCTTGTTGTACTACTAAGGATATTGAAGTACAGGAGAGTGTTAATAACCCCAATAAGAATTTACCGATTGTCATAATTGGTGCAGGTCCCATTGGATTAGCTACAGCTGCTCATTTAGTGGAACAAAAGCAAGCATTTATTTTACTTGAGGCTGGGCATGAAATAGCACACAATATTCGTACCTGGGGGCATGTTACATTATTTTCACCATGGCAATATAACATCAATAAAGCTGCTAAATCATTATTAGAGGGGTCTGATTGGGTAGAACCTAGCTTAGAAACAATACCTACCGGGCATGAGTTAATTGATCTTTATTTAAAACCCTTGGCAGAATTAAAACAAATAAAACCAAGTATCCGATTGAACTCAAAAGTAGTAGGTATTTCACGACAATTAAATGATAAAATGAAATCAAAAAATCGATTCAATCAGTCCTTTAATATTTATGTTGAAAAAGAGGATGACATCGATATTATTGAGGCAAAAGCAGTTATTGATGCAACAGGAACATGGGGAAATCCAAACCCAGCAAATTCTACAGGTGTATGGCTGAAAAATGAGAAAGCATTAGCAGATTACATTGAGTATGGTATTCCAGATATAAATACGAATCCTAAGAGATATGCAAATAAGAAGGTTGCTGTCATTGGTGGTGGTCATTCAGCGATCAATACTTTATTAACTTTAGCTGAATTACAAAAAGATAATCCTGCAACAAAGCTTGTGTGGATTATGCGTAAAAGATCTGTAGAAGAAGCCTATGGTGGAGAAGAAAAAGATGCGTTGGCAGCACGTGGCGCACTCGGTATTCGCATTCACGAATTAGTAGATACAGGTAAGGTTGAAGTAATAACTCCTTTCTATATCTCACAGGTGAAGAAAGAAGAGAACATCCATATTGTTGGTGCTATAAACGGAGAACAAAAAGTATTAACAGGATTTGAAGAGCTTATTGTCAATGCGGGAAATAGACCAGACCTATCAATTAACAGCGAATTACGCCTTTCGATTGACTCAGCAACAGAAAGTGTGCAAGCATTAGCGCCACTAATTGATCCAAATGTTCATAGTTGTGGCACAGTAAGGGCGCATGGTGAAGAAATACTACGTCAAACTGAAAAGGACTTCTATATTGTCGGAGCTAAAAGTTATGGACGTGCACCCACATTTTTAATGGCAACAGGCTATGAACAGGTTCGTTCCATAACAGCTTATTTATCAGGAGATGAAGAAGCGTCGAAACGTGTGGAATTAGAATTACCAGAAACAGGCGTATGTAGTATTAATCTTGTCAATCAATCAAATACATGTTGTTAAAAATTTGACTGTTAGCGCAAGCTAGCAGTCCTTTTAAAATACTAAGGGGGAAATGGGATGGACACACTAATTATTCGTAAAATGGAAAAGAAGGATTTAAAAGAGGTATTAAAGATTTATAAAGAGGGAATCAAAACAGGGATGGCAACCTTTGAAACAATTGTGCCAAGTAAACAGGTATGGGATGAAAGACATCATGCGGCCTTGCGCTTTGTTGCAGAAGAACACAATAGAGTAGTTGGTTGGATTAGTATTTCCCCTGTCTCTACACGCGCTGTTTATTCTGGAGTGGGAGAAGTTAGTGTTTATCTATCAAGTGATCATAAAGGCAAGGGTATTGCTTCAAGGCTTTTTAAATTACTAATAGAAACGAGTGAAAAGGAGGGGTTTTGGACACTCCGATCATCCAACTTTGCGATCAATACATCAAGTATCCAATTACATAAAAAGATGGGCTTTCGAATTGTTGGTACAAGAGAAAAAATTGCTCAGTTAGATGGGATATGGCATGATACAGTTTTAATGGAAAGAAGATTAAACATATAGTACGCGCTCCCTGCTATGCTCACGAAATTCTATACTAGGAAGTTTCTCGATATAATTTTAAAAAGATTTATAGTCACCATTTTTACAGTGGCTTCAATTATGCATTGGATTGGTAAACCTAATTTCTTCTAATCAACTTGTCTTACACGTTCCGTTACTGATGGGTAGGACAGATGTACCCTTCTTTCAAGCTCGCTCATTTATAAACGGCTGTTATTATGGAGTTCATCTAGAATTTTTTATCAATATCATCTTTTTTCATTTTTAAAGTTTATCTTCCAAAAATCATCAATTTTAAAAAGGATGGATGAATTTAATGATTTATTTATCTTGTTTTTATAATTAATAACAAGGGGGAAATTACATTCCAAGAATTGTGGAATCTAATTTCAGAAAAACCTTTTCAACGACTATGGGAGCATAATAAAGATGGTAATGGTAAGATGGTAATAGTTGAAATTATTTGAAATATCTATCTAATGTTATATTATAAGAAAACTCAAAAAGCTAAGGATTTCGAGGGTGCTAGAGAACTTCAAAGATATAAATTTGGACTTCAATACAAGCAAAGCAAGATCAAATTCAAACGAATGAGGTTTCCACATTTTCAGAAAATACTTTAGATATTTCTTTTGCAAATGGTCTAAAACTTCACTTAAATCATGACATGACAGGATGGAACTATAATTCTAGTGGTGCACCAACATTTGGAGGTATCCAAACAGCGATAAACGATAATAATCCTGTTGGAGCAGTATGGTTATTACTTAGTGGAGAAAACTACCATTGGAGACTAATACATGGTTATGATACTGAAGGCGGAAATTAGGTAGGTTATAAAGATCCAAACGGTGGACAATATAATACATCTACTAATTATGTAAGTTGGACAAGTATATCTGATAAAATCAATACAGTTTACATGAGTAGATAATTTAAAGATTGTGAGGGGGAAAAGTGAATAAATTATCACTGTTTTTTTATTCTTTAAACATTATTGTAACTTCTATCGCCTTTTACTTGATTAATTTTTTAACTGAACCAGTTTTGATAGGTAGTTCAGAGAATAATATTAGTAATGGTAATCCAGGACTCTTTCCTTTAGTATTTTTAATCCCGTTCTTGATAGTTTCGATTATTGGTACATTTAAAATGGCATATTCTTTTGCTAAAAGAACTTTCAAGACAATGCAATATAAAATAATAATTATATTTTCATTCCTTCTTTCGAGTATTATATATTTCTTTACTTTTAAAGAAGCAAGAGAATTTAGATTATTAGTCTTTGAAAATAATGATTCAGTTACTAAAATAACTCAAATTCCATTACTTAACACATATTCAAATAATATCTTCTTTAATGGATGGACATTACTTGCGTTACTATTGACCACTGTTTTTATAGCTTATTGTTTCGTATTAGTTAAGCAAAGAGATTAATTTTTAAACAAGATGAATAAATGAAGCGTTGATCCAAATGGATTAACGCTTTTTATGTGTGCCCGGCATGTACAACAACTCGATGGTAAAAGTCCATACAGGCTTGGCAGTAGGACCTGTTAGCAAAAGACAGGGGTGTCCATGGCGACGTGGAATCTGGAGGTAATCGGACGCAAACTCTCAAACTGTTGAACAGAAATCAGATAGAAGGCTGGCTTAGGATGGATAAGCTTGCATAACAAAGCGAAGTCTAATACTGTTCGAATCCCATACAGTAAATTTGGCGGTTATATGAGAGGAAAGTGGCTGTGCTTACCCGGGGAGGTCTCTTGAGGGTTATTTTAATTAACAATTTGACTAGTGATAGTCAGATGAGCCAAGTCAACTATGGTGAAGGACAGAACAAACTCAAATCTTGAAAGAAACAAGGAGGAGGTGGAGACATCCCGCCGAAGCACAGAAAACATCGGGATATAGACCGAATAGATGGCTACTTATAGAGGGATAAGCTGGAAGCAAAGCAGCATATAAGAGTTTGGAGGGATGTAAACATGGAAATGAAGAAACAAGATGGTATCGAACTAATTGACAAAATCATAGCTGATAAAAATCTATGGAGAGCCCAACAACTGTTGTAGAGTTTGAACCAATATCATGAACGAAGGGTCTGTAGATTCTTGTTCATATACAAGTCTGGACATTTCTTATTCGTATATTAAGAATCATTTCAAATGCAAAAGAAGTCCGTATTATGATTGTCTCAGAAAATGAAAAAGAAGTTTTAAGGACTGAACCGTTTATAATGTTGAAAAAACTCCCATGTGATATTCAACAATTGAGTGTGATACTGTAAGAAGAAATAGCGCTCGTTTTCATTAAAGATCCAATGTAATGATCGTGCAATTCTTTTCTCATCTAAAAAGGCAGGGTTACACATTTTTTTGTAGAACTAAATGTACAAGAAGTTAATAAAAGAATAAAACGATATTAGATCCTATATATGTATCAATATTCTAAGTTTTTTTAAAAAAAAGGGGTGTAAGTTGTGCAGACTTCAATGGGGGAAACGGAGCTTTATCAGGAAAGAGTTATCGATCATTTCATTGACGATATTGGAAGAAAAATGGAATATTCAATTATCGGAAAAGGTACACCAATACTTGTGTTTCATGGTGGCCATTCTAATTGTAAAGAAGAGTTTGGCTACGCTGAATTATTGCAACAAGGTTATTCAATAATAACTCCTTCTAGAGCTGGATATGGTAATACAGATCCACTTCTCGGGAAAGATCTTCAAACAGCCTGCCATGCTTATTTAACTATACTCAATCATTTGAATATCGAAAAGGTACATGTAATTGCCATTTCTGCTGGAGGACCAAGTGGAATCTTTTTTGCTTCTAATTATCCAGAACGTGTAAGAAGTCTTACTCTACAATCGGCCGTAACGAAACAATGGCTTGCATCTAAAGATATGGAATATAAAGCAGCCAAAATTTTATTTCGTCCTACTATAGAAAAATATACTTGGAGAATAATTAGTCACTTAAGTAACCGATTTTCCGAATTTATGTTTAAACAAATGGTCCCTTCTTTTAGTAAACTGCCTTATATTGAAGTAGTCGCTCAAATTACTGATGTTGATATTGAGATGTTTCGTAAAATGAACAATAGACAACGCTCTGGATATGGTTTTATGATTGACTTATCACAAACTGGAACAATTTCTGTAGCTGATTTACGCTCAATTAAGTGTCCTACATTAATTTTACATAGTATAAATGATAGTGCTGCACCTGTTGAACATGCATATCATGCACAACATAACATCACAAATTCGAAACTTTGTATTCTTCAAAATTGGGGTCATTTAATTTGGCTCGGGCATGATTCGGAAAGAATGTATGATGAATTAATAAAATTTTTGGTTACCTATTAACAACTTCATATGTATTTAAAATAATTACGGTTAATTTCTTTCTATCTAAATGTAGAGCAATAAAAAAATACGAAAAGAATCGATGGCTTTCTTTTTCTGTTCAAACTCAACATGGGTATAGACTTGAGTTGATGTAATACTTTCATGACCAAGAAGTTCTTGAAGTGTTCGTAAGTCAACGTTTTCTTAATTTTGTCCACATCAGTGTCGCAAATGTGCCGCAATGATGCAGCGTGAAGCGGGTAGGTGGGAGCGCTGACTTTAGACGCTTTATAGGGTGCCAGAAGGGAGATTAAGTGTGGATGGAGGGTTAATATCCCCTCTTTTTTTCTTTTTTTATCAATTCGAACCGTTTCATCGATCAAATAAACGATCAAATAAACTTGTTGCCATGTCAATGAAACAAGTTCAGAACGACTTAGACCAGTTTTTAATAACTTAAACAATTAGCTCATTTCTGCATCGAAAAGTGTGATTGGGCGCGCTCTAAATAGTCAAATAGCTGCTTAAATCTGTTAAGGTCAAATAGACAGGAAGTTTTTCAGCGGTCTTTGGCGATTCAATCCCTCGCGTAAAATCTTAGAAAGGTATTGTTTAAGCAATATTGGGTAAACGATTTTAAGGATGAAATTTTACGTTTGACCGAACGAGATTTTTGTTCTAGTGATTATCATAAATACTGGATAAAGCGACGTACTTGGGTCTTGGTAATCTCATTTAAACTGGTTGAACAGCCATGATCCTTTAAAAAGCTTAAGAAGAGCTGTAAATCGTATTCATAACTCGTAACCGTATTAACTGAGTAATTTTTTTCAATCTCGATATACAAAACAAATTCATCAATGGCAGCATGTAGTTGCAAGTATAAAACCTCCAGAAATCGTATTAAACAATAATTATTATCTGGTACAAAATCATCCCATTATCGTAAAAAAGGAGAGTTATCGTTCACATGATAATTATAAGGAACTTCAGAATGACAAGTCGAAAAGTACAGATATTATGGGTAGTTGACGTATCTAAGCCCTCCTCCTCGCCAAATAATTTTAGTTTACATAATATAAATTATAGGAAGTTTTGTTTCATTGAAAAGTATACTAATAATAGTGAGACGAAATGGATTTACATAGACACTCAAATGTTTTAACTATAAAAATAAAAATAACCCATGAAAACATGATTGATAAAAAACGATTATTTTAATATCGAATTATTATAATTAACTTTTGTATATTTTAGTCTTTAATTCACGATTTTCTAAATAGAATCGATATTAGCTCATGTTGGTTTGGAATAAAGTTTGATTAAAAGTTTGTTGCAAACGTTGATTTTTTATCTCTTTACGAACAAATTTACATGTCCAAAAACCTAAAAATAAATTTAAGCTTCTGTATATTGTCCCATCTTTCTAAATTTCTCATAGCGATCGTCAATTAATTGTTCGCCATTTAAAGAATTCAATGCTTTTAGTGTGACGCTTATACACTTTTTTATATTAAATGCTTGCTTCGCAACATTGCGGTGTGCTCCACCCGTTATTTCAGGGATTATTCCATCAATAACGTCAAGCTCTTTTAAGTCAGGTGCTGTTATCCGCATTGCTTCTGCAGCTTGCTTCCCTAGGCTACCATCTCGCCATAAGATCGATGCAGCCCCTTCAGGCGAGATAACCGAATACGTTGAGTTCTCTAACATAAAGACTCGATTAGCTACGCCTAATGCAATTGCACCGCCACTTCCGCCTTCCCCAATAACAATACTAATAACTGGTACTGTTAGAATCGCCATTTCAGCAAGAGTTCTGGCAATGGCTTCACTCGGGCCGCGTTCCTCGGCTGCCTTACCTGGATAGGCACCTTTCGTATCAATAAAACAAATAATTGGGCGCTTAAATTTCTCCGCCTGCTTCATTAAGCGTAATGCTTTACGATATCCTTCAGGGTGTGGCATACCAAAATTTCGTCGAATATTTTCTTTAGTTGATTTTCCGCGCTGATGTCCAACAATTGTTACAGGCTGTCCTTCAAAGAGAGCAATTCCTCCAAGAATAGCTGCATCATCACCAAATGCGCGATCTCCATGTAACTCAATAAAGTTTTCACACATAGCTTCTATATATTGTAAAGTTGTTGGTCGTTCTGGATGTCTAGCAACCTGTACACGATCCCAGGGCTTCATATTGGCATAAATAGATTGTTCTAGCTGTGTTAGACGTGTTTCAAGCTTTTCGATTTCGCCTGTCATGTCAACATCTGCCTTTGTAGCAATCGTTTTTAATTCATCAATTTTTTCTCGTAATTGTACTACCGGTTCTTCAAAAGCTAAATTTTTAGACATGTTGCACACCGCCTTTTGTATGCATTTTTACAAGCATTGCTACTTGGTTTCGTAAATCCTTCCGATGGAAAACTGCATCAAGCTGACCATGTGCTAGTAAAAACTCTGACTTTTGGAAATCATTTGGTAGTTTTTCTCTTAATGTTTCTTCGATTACACGGCGACCAGCAAAGCCAATCAATGCTTGTGGTTCAGCAATATTAATATCTCCAACAGAAGCAAAGCTTGCTGAAACGCCACCGTATGTAGGATGCGTCATGATTGAAATAAATAATAGTCCTTCTTCACTATGACGTTTTAATGCCACACTCGTTTTTACCATTTGCATTAATGATAGTATACCTTCTTGCATGCGCGCTCCACCACTAGCAGTAAAGATAATAACCGGTACACGTAATTCAATAGCTTTTTCAACGGCACGTGTGATTTTTTCTCCTACAACGGAGCCCATTGAGCCCATACGGAAATGAGAATCCATAATGGCTACAACAATTTCTTCTCCATCAAGAGTACCTACCCCAGTCAGTACAGCTTCACTTAATCCTGTTTGTTGTTTAGCCACTGAAATTTTTTCTACATAATCAGGGAAATTGAGTGGATTACTTGTTTGTAAATGATCATCCATTGAAACAAATGAACCTTCATCTAAGAAATATGCTACGCGCTCCTGTGCAGTCATTTTGAAATGATGGTCGCATTTTGTACACACTTTATGATTTCTTTCTAATTCCTTTGTTAACTGAATGTGACGGCATTCTGGACATTTGGTCATAAGTCCTTCTGGAAATCCCTTTTCCTGTCCGTCCTCTTTCTTTTTACTAAATAAGCTACGTATTACCATGATTTACTCCCCCTTTGTTGTCTAAATGCCTTGTTCAGCATTCATCCACTGTTCGTAAGCTTTTAATGCTTCTTTTTCATAACCAAGCTGCATCGATTTCAACATAGTTTGAATAATTAATTTTGCTACTTTTGTTGTGTTTCGATTTAAACGGTCACCGTCATAAACTGCTAACTGAAACCCGACCTTTAGTGAAAGACGATTTCCTGACGTAATGATTATTTCTCGTAAAACATCCAGACAATTAATCGTACCTCTATCTCTAGCTTTACAAAAAAAACTGTCCCACATAGGTAGTGTTCGCAGAGTCACTGTACAACTTATAACGTGAATGGCTTCCATGTCATGAATTTGTCGCGTTAATTCGACATCCTTTTTTGGTTTCATCTTCTAATATAAACATCGACAATATTTCTACGAGCCGATGCTTTTGTGTAGCAGCTAGAAACTAATTCCCCTATTTCTTGTGTCAATAAGACCTAACAACTCTAAACTTCGCAATGCCTCTCTCACAGAGGTTCGCCCGACACCCAGATGTTCTGAAAGGGCTCGTTCGGAAGGTACTTTTCACCAGCCCGTATTTTTTTCATTTTTATAAGTTGTCGTAATTGTTGGACGATATTTAAAAACACTTTCTTTTGTTCGGTTTTTTTATCCATACGATCAACTCCTCGGTCAATCTATTCGCCTTGGAATAATGATCGCTGTCGCTTTCCTTTCGCGCAGATAAACATTGCATCCAAAGACTTTATCTTCATTCAATAGGTGTTTGGATACCTACTATAAAGAAACAAAATCCACCACCTTCAGATGATGGGGTCTCATACTGAATGAATTCAAAAGTGGTCTGGCCACTTTTGAATTTGGCTTTATCTTACAAAATAATTATTTAAAAGTAAAGAAGAAACTGTATAAAATTTATGCAATTTCTAAAATTACTTCAATTTCATATTCTTTTCATCGTTTGTGCATGTTTTACTTTCACTTGAGGTCTACCAAAGCGCTTTTCAACCGTTCTCTCAATGTAAGCAATTCATCTTCTAGTAACAGCCCTTGAACTAGATGAAAAACTTTGGATCTAAGTAAGATTTTAAGCATCAACTCTTTCAACTTACTTGAAAAATTTAATTAACAGCATAATTTTGATTACATTTGAGTTTACCAATAACTTCAACTACTTATGATAAACAACATGGAAGTTCATTATAATTTCTTCTGAAGAACAATACTAAATAACCAGTCGTCAAATAAATTTCGACAACTGGTTAGGTGTATACTTTTTCGACTGTAATATCAAAGGATACTAAACATTAGTTTTTACCGAAGAAAGATCTCATCTTCATTTGCAAGTTCATTTTCTAAAAAACGTTCTTTCATGGGAGTTTAAGAATATTTCTTCACAAAGCCACTTTATTTCAAAGACACAACGATCTTACTACATGCTTTTTATTTATCCCACACGCTCATCTTCTAGTACTACTATTTTTTATGACCAAATTAGCCGTTTCACTCGGATGGTTAAGAGGAAAATGATGACCATATGGAACAAAATCAACCTTACCCAGATGCGAAGGAGCAGAATAGCCTCTGTCAGAATCCCCCCAAATAATATGAAGATTATACTTTGTTACTTCATTGAAATCACCTTGAACGTTTTTCGATAGTAAACTGTTAAGCTGAACGGTAGTGTTTAAAATTCTGGGAGAAGTAAAACTTTTACTTATTTTTTGAATATAATGTTCAGGGATGCTCTCCATATTTTCAAATAAACCATTACTTAATAAATAACGCTCTATCAAATTAGTAGTTGCGAATTTCAATGTCCATTTGTTTATAAATTGAGGAACATTTATTGATTTGGCATTTTTTTTGGCAACAGGTGGCTGAAGTAAAGTAATTGTATACTTCTTATCTATGTACTTTTGTACTAATGCTTCCAAAAGAATATACGCACCAAATGAATGACCAATTAGATGGGCACCGTTAGTAGCTTTCTCCAATAACTTTTTTACTACATTCAAATAGATATTTAAAAGATTTTTCTCTCGTTTAAAAGGAGAACGTCCCAAACCAGGAAGATCCATGATCCATACAGGACGGCCTGTTTTTTCATGAAGCTCTTTTCCTAAAGGAAATAAATCCTCTCCATCACTCAATAAACCATGTAATAACATAAACGGTTTCCCCTCTCCTTGTAATTGGTAAAGGGTATTGTTATCGCATAATGTTCGCTCAAATAAATGATGATGCTTTCCATTTTGATACATCAATCGATAATCCAGATCAGCTACTACGGCAGGGAAAAAGTTCATGACACTCCTCTTCTTAAACCAATCTCCCCCCCTCATGTTTTTCACCGAACCATTTGAAAATGTTCGTTTTGTGATAAAATTCAGTCCATCAGAAGGAATGTTTATTATTTTACTTACTCCACTTTTCATTATTGTTTTCATAAGCGGCATTGGAACAGAGATTTTTGGTGCCCTCATATTCATACTTTCCGACATAACACTTAGTAATTCAGCAATGTTCGGATCGTTCTCTTTGTCATCAACAAGTGTATATGTTTGAATAGCCGGCTGCTCCAATTTGAAAACCTGCACAATAAACTTCGCAAACTCATCGTTTGAAATCAGTGGCAACCTATATCCCTTACCTCCAGGAATCACTGGCATGAGCCCTCTTCGCATACTTGTCACAAGCAAACCTAATCCTGCTATCTGCTCTGTACTCCCTGTTTTACTACTCCCAACCACAGTTGGCGGATTAATGACAGACAGCGGATAACCTACTACTGATGCCTGTTGACGGATATAAAGATCAGCTAAAAATTTTGTTTTCTCATATGGATTTTTTATTTTTAAAAATTTGTTTCCTTCTTTAAATACGTCTATCGCAACCTTGCTATTATTATCATCAAATGGACTCATATAACCTACAACATGAATAAATTGCTGTAAGCCCTTCAATTGATGAATACTTTTAGCGAATTCACTAATATGTTTGGCGCCATTCAAAAATACAGAAGTTGCCTCTTTGTTTGTCGCTTGAATATCCATGGAGCCTCCTGCGTGAATCATCACATCCGTTTTCAATACCAACTCCTTATCTTCAGCACTTAGACCTAAGTCTATTTTCGTTAAATCACCTTCAATAAAGTGCATATTTTCCTCTTTTAAGATGCCTCTTTCCTGAAAAATGTGTGTTGCTTTACTTTTCGACCTCACTAAAAGAAGAATGTTCACATCCTCTTTGACTAATTCATTCACTAATTGCTTTCCAATAAAACCTGTTCCACCCGTTAAAAATACTGTTCTCATAAAAATCCTCCTAGTAGTACTATGTAGTACTAATTTGATGTAAAAAAAATGCTTCTTTTATCGAAGCAAGTTAAACAAATGATCTGCTGTTTTCATGATTACAGTTGCATCCTCCAGTGTTTCTGAAATAAATAGCGCTCCTTCAAGATTTGTAATAAAAAGAGATGCAACCTCGTCAATATTTATTGTCTTTCTAAATTCACCATTCTCTACCCCTTGTTTAAGGAATAGAGAAACTTTCGTTTGTAAGCCTTTAAAAAAAAGACCTATTTTTTCTTTTACTTTTGTGGCATTTGTAGGACTTTGAATATAAAGCGTAATAAATGGACAGCTCCCCTTATATTCTCTGGTCTGAACTCCTTGTGATATTTGCTTTAAAAACAATTGGATACGATCTTCAACTAATAATTGGTTTTGAGATAGTAAGTCCTCTATTGCAGATTGATACATTTCAATCCAATAATCAACGACCCCTTCCAACAATTCTTCCTTATTAGAGAAGTGATAATACACATTAGACTTTGAAACTTTGCTTACACGAACTAATTCATCCATACTTGTATAAGCAAACCCTTTTTCTAAAAATAATGTTGCAGCTACTTCAATCACACGTTTTTGATTCATTAATTTTACTTTTGTCATAATTAGTACTATACAGTACTAAAATGGGTGTTGCAAGTATTATTGTTAGTTTAATAAAAAATTGATCAAAAAAGCTATACCTTAATTGGTTATACTGCTAAAAATTAATCTCATTTTGAACAAAGTTGAACAGAACCCCAAAACTGTTTTGGATGGCTTGTAATTTTTCACTTGTGTTATTTTTGTAGTCAATAAAGGAGATGCTTTTATGCCCATTAAAGATGATTTGCAAAATTGATTCATTAATACCCTTCATTCAATATAAAAACTCCATTTTGATTGATGCTGATCAAAATGGAGTTTTTATTATCCCTAGCTATTATTCAAACAATGGCATCATATGTTTTCTAATCAATTCAACACGATTCTTGGCACGTGGCATAAAGCGCGAAGCAATCGAAATGACCATCTTCTTTTGAGGATTTATGAAAATTACATTTCCACCATCCCCCAAAGCTGCATAGCAATCATCAAGTATCCACCACAAATAACCATAGGACAGCTCTCCTGATCGACTTTGTACTTTTGTGCTGTTCTCTATCCATTGAGAAGAAAGAATTTGGCGACCGTTCCATACACCCCCATTTAAATAGAGCTGACCTATTTTGGCCATATCCCGGGTCGTTAACGTAAGTCCCCAACCAGCGGTATTTACTTCCTTAGGATCTACTATCCAGCCAGTGACATATTTATCCTTCAGAAAAGCGAAATAGTCTTCTTTATTTTGTATAGTTGTATTAGTGGGAGCTTTGATTGCAAGAGGTTTAAACAGACTCTCTGTAGCGAAATCAAGAACAGATTGACCAGTGGCATTTGTAAGAACACCTGATAAAATATGTGTGCCAACGGTAGAATAGTTAAATTCCCCAATACTACCTTTGCCCCCTAACAAATCCAATGCAGCTTTTACCCAGTCATCACTTGTATATACTTTCGTATATGGCTCTGATTTGTATTTATAAGGTGCAGTCATTGACAATAAATTGGCTATAGTGATATTTTGAATGGTTTTTTCGCCACGCTTCACTGTGTAATTCGGAAAAAAATCTAATACATGCTGTTCTATATTTTTCATATATCCTTTATCGATTGCCATACCAATAAGAATGGATATGATACTTTTAGTGACAGATGCTATATGCAAAGCATCATCTTGGGTGTACCCATCAAAATATTTTTCGTAAATTAGATGATTATCTTTTCTAATAGCAATGCCTGCTATATTGGAATACTCTTTTTTTATTAAATCTTCAAAGCTATTCATCATTCTGACTGTTTGGGATTGACACATTGACGTCAACTATATCAATCCATTCCTTTCGCTAAAATGATTGATCAATATTGATGAATAAAGAATAATTTATTATAAAAAATTATTCAATTCTTTTCTTTAATCTAGCTAGTGTGATTGCATCGTAATAAAAAAACGTTAATCCTTGTTCGATTAACGTCACGGTTTCTTTTTATCTATCTTCATTTTCATAATAGGCTTCATCCGCATATTTCTGATCTGTTCCTTTAAGATAAGCTAGGATCATTTTAGGACGTTTAAGCAAAACCCAGTCGCCATGCTTATCAAATTTTCTGCTTGAAGTGATCATTCCATTTTGAATCGTTCCGTATTTTTTCCCGTTCTTTTTTCCCAAATCTTTTAATCGTCTAGCGAAATCGGCATCTTCTGCCATCAGCATATTTTCATTAAATCCCTTAATCGCTTGAAAATCCTTTTTGTAGCACCAAAAGATTCCCACAGAAATTGCGCCATATTTAAAGAAGAGTGGCCCAATCAATAATAAAGCTGAAACAAAAATTCCTAAGGACATTCTTTCAAACTTCCCTGTAACGCCACCGCCAATATATTTTCCTGTGATTAAGTTCTCCTTTGCCTTTGACAGCACATGCTCGTTCATCTGCGTATCTGCATCGATTGTAACGATGATTTCCCCTCTTGCTATGTCAACACCAGCGTTCCTAATCTTAGAAAGGTTTTTATCGCTATTCTTTAATAGGATACAATTATACGATTTTGCAATTTCCTCTGTTTTGTCTGTACATCGATTTAAGACAACAATAATTTCCACTTGATTTTCAAATGATGTGGAAGCTTTTAAAATAGATTCTAAGCATTTTCCAATGTATTTTTCTTCATTATGGGCTGGTATGACAATTGAAATTTTTATATCCTCTTTCTTTTGCACTTCTAAAGAGTTCTCCATTTCGTACATACAGCTCCTCCCTTTTAAATGGGAAAAATTTTTGACGCTTTTTTAATTCATTAGAATGGCTTGTCTTCTGCGTTTATAAAATAAACTAATTGGTCAGTCCACTTGTCGTCCTCGTATATGAATGCTTTCCTCGTACATTCATAAAGCATTCCAACACTTTCTGCCAATTTTATAGATGCCGTATTGTCGAGGTTTATATGAGCTTCTATTCGATGATAATTTAATTTTTCAAATGCTAGATCAATCGCTGCTTTTACAGCCTCTTTACCATAACCTTTTCTCCAAAAATGGTTATGAATTGTATACCCGAACCTAGCCCATTGAAATTCTTCCCTCATAATTGTTGAAAAGTCCACGAAACCAATGCGTGTATTATCTGTTTTTCTGAATACGCCAAATACATATACCTTGTCATCCTCAGCCATCTGATGATGTTTCGTAACTAAATCACAAAACCATTCTTTCGTACAGATGCTCATATCTAATTTACCCTCATCGTATTTATGCTGAGAAGGTAAACGGTTTTCATATTGCGTAAGCCAAGAAGAATAATCTTCCACCTCCATTAATCGAATAATTAATCGTTCTGTCTTCGTCATTATCTTATTCAATCGAACACCTCACATATCAATACTTTATTTCCAAATGATAAACAATTGTTTTCACCCTTGTTTCTATCGATTCGTGGATGTAGGTTACTAGGCTTCCTCGTCTGCAGAGGGCCCGTAGATGCCTGGAACTGGGATATCGAGAAGTCGCAAGTATACCCCAAGCTGCGCTCGATGATGGATCATGTGGCTTAATCCGAAGGTGCGGAACGCAATTGCTCGGGGCTCACGGCGAATGATATGGTCACCATGACGTAGCGTCCATTCTTCGCCTAGCATTTTTTCATCACATTCGGCAAGTATCTTTTCCAACTTGCCGACATTTGCTTCAAACTCTCCCAGAATATCAGCGCATTTTTCTAATGGCTCCCGTCGCAACGGCACAGTCGAAAGATCAAACTCCTGGTATTGTAAAATCGCAATTTGCCAGTTGAGCAGATTGATTAGGTGTGTGGCCAGACCTCCGAGTGTCATCGATTTCTCATGTGGTCTCCATGTCATATGCTCGTCAGGCAAGCGTTCCAGCATGCGACGCGTAGAAGCCCATTCTTGTGTTGTGTCCCCAATCATTAATTGTTTAACCATAAAATCCCTCTCCTCTCTTTTAATCAGCATACTATAAATTCCAGTCAAGGGGAAAGCTCTCAGATGAATAGACATGATTTTGGGCTATTTTTATCTAAATACAAAAATCCAGTCATTTAGAAACAATGATTGGATGTTGAAAAACAGCAACGAATAGTTCTCTTACTTCTTACTTTGGCTTGAATCAATAACTAAAAAATAATGGCATTCCTCATTCAAAACATTAATAAATCGATGTTCTGTATCGGCTTCAAAAAAGAAAGAATCCCCCTCATATAATTCTTCGTTATAAAGACCTTTGCCTAGTTCAACCTTTAAAGTCCCTTTTTCTACATATATGTACTCTTTCACGCCTGATTGATGTGCCGGAAAAATGCCTGATTCTGAAAGAGGTGGCATCACGTTTTTCACAAATTCAATTCCTCTTGACGGAAAAGAAGGTGACAATAAATGTCTTTGAAAACCAGAGTTTTCATCATGGTACACAGGTCTATTTTCTTTTCTTATAACAATGGTTTCTCTCTTCTCTTGCTGATCTAATAGGGCTGATAAAGTAGTATTTAAAGCTTCGGCAATCTGACAAGCTACTGAAATAGTTGGGTTTTTTTCACCACGTTCTATTTGAGATAGCATGGACGTACTTACGTTACTCAACGCAGAAAGCTCCTGCAAACTCAGGCCTTTTTCTTTTCTTATTAAATTTACTTGTTTTCCAAATTCCATTTGTATTTCTCCATTCTTCTATTAGGAATTATAAAAAAATTCAAAAAACACTTCCCTTTTAAGGATTTTAACGTAAAATAATACACTATAGAATAATCGTTTACGCTATAGTATAAAATTTGTTATTCAGTAGGAGTGATTTAATTGTTGAAAGTGCTACTTGCTTTGCTACCTTTAATCAGTATTATGTTTATGATTTTCGTTTTAAAAAAATCTTCCATCTTCACTGGAATAGTTGCCTGTATGTTAACGGCAGCAATTGCTCTTTCCCCTATTTTTAATAGTAACATAATGAATTTAACCGAACCTATTATAAAAAGCTTTCTTACTACGTCAATTATTGCTTATATTTTATTTTTCGGTATTTTTTTATTTCATTTAATGGATAAAGCAGGTGCAATTAATGGCATAGCTTCTTCTATTACGAAAGCGACTAATGATAAAATTTATCAAATTCTCATTTTAGCATTGGGATTATCGCCTTTAATTGAATCTGTTAGTGGCTTTGGTTTAGCAGTCATTGTCATAGCTCCTTTACTAATTGCTTTAGGGTTTAGTCCGATTCAGTCTTCCCTTATTGCGTTAGTTAGTTTATGTATTATTCCCTGGGGAACGCTTGCCATGGGAACAATAATTGGCGCAACCTTAGGTAATGTAGAGCTTGACAAGATGGGAATGGGAAGTGCCTTGATGTGTGTTCCCATTTATATTTATTATGCATTAGTAGTGGTTTACATAGGTGCAGGGCTAAGTGCTTTGAAAAAAAGACTATTCACAATCCTATTTGTGGGTTTTCTGTTAGGGGCTTCAGTTTGGTTATGTAATCGATTTGTTAGTGTGGAGCTTGCTGGATTGTTTGGATCTTTAGCAGTCATTTCCGTTCTATTTTTAATGATTAAACAGCAAAATAAAAAAACGTCTAGCACGTCTAAATTAGAAAAAGAATCGAATAGCATTAAAAATATAATGCCGTATCTGCTTTTAATAGTACTTTTATTTATATCAAGAATTGTCATACCTCTTAAAGAGTATTTATCCAATACATGGATATTAACTATTGAAAAATATAATTTCGAATTATCAATTTTATATTCGCCTGGTTTTTTTCTATTTATCGTTTGTATTTTCACGATCTTCTTTTATCGACTACAAGCATTCGAAATAAGAGAAAGTAGTATTTCAACTTTTAGAAAATGTTATCCGGTTATACTGACAACCTTTTTGTATGTAGTTGTTTCAGAAATCATGTCTGAGGCAAAAATGATTCAGTTACTATCTTTACTAGCTGCACAATCCTTTGGGCAATTTTATGTATTTATTTCTCCATTAGTCGGTGCAATTGGTGGCTTTTTAACTGGAAGTAACACGGCTTCCAATACAATGTTTATTAGATTACAAACAGAAACAGCCCTTCATATAGGTATGTCACCTATCCTAGTAGCGTGTGCTCAAAATGTAAGTTCTTCTTTGATGACTATGGTCAATCCATCAAGAGTAGCCTTAAGCTGTTCGGTTTGTAAAATAAGGTCACACGAAAATGAAATTCAAAAAAAGATGCTTTTTGTTGGTATAGGTACTCTAGCTATTATTTTAATTGAATTATTACTTCTTTTTATATTCCAATAAATTAATGGCTTTTAACAGGTTGGTTTTGCTGTTTGAAGAAGTGTTCATAAGGGAATATGCTAGATTGAATAAAAAGGGGTGAAAATAAAAATAATTTTGTTGTTAATGATTTTTTAGGGGTAGTTGCTTGTAACGATCAGAAAGAAGCATCAATGGTTATTGAAATTCAAGAATTAATGAATTTCGATGACGTACAACCCGATACCTTACAACAAATCTCTGATGTGAAGGATATGAAAGTTATAGAGAAACCATTTAAAAAAGCTAGAGAATTTGGTGAAGTCGATAACGAAATTGCTCCGCAGGATAAGATTAAACTCTATGATGATGAATACTATTTATGGATAGACAATACAGTCACTGTGACAATAGCAAATGTAAACAGTAGAATATGTTTTACAATATCCTAGCTACCGATGAATTTAAAGAGGCCATTAATTATCAAGAACAAAATAAATGATTTCTATTAAATCTTCTTCCTAAAAAACAACAATCTGTTTTTCGTACAGATTGTTGTTTTTTAAGAGCCTTAGGCTACGTAATAAACGCTAATTTTTAACAACATGAATTAGTAAGACTAAGTCCACATACGCCTGTTTCGGGTAACTCTAATTCCACACGCTTTGAAGCCTCTTCATTCCCTGATAAAAAGGCTATTACTGAACGAACTTGCTCATAGCCAGTTGCCATTAAAAAGGTTGGTGCACGTCCATAGCTTTTTGCACCGACTATATAAAAGTCCTTTTCAGGTTGCCTTAGTATTTCTTCGCCATGCGCTCTAACTGTGCCACAACTATGCACATTCGGATCGATTAGTGGTGCTAATGCATACACACTTTCTGTTGCTGAATCAATAGAAAGGCGTAGTTCGCTATTAATAGTAAGGTCTGGGCGGCTTCCTGCATTGACAATAAGCTCTTCAAATCCTGTTAATACATTCTGCTCTCCATGTATCGTACCAATGATACTGATGTTGTCATCTTTCTTCACCTGTGAAATATAGAAAGGTGTGATTACCTCTACTTTTCCTGTATCTACTAATTCGTGAATACGTATACCGAGTGCTCCACGTGCTGCCAACTCGTCTTTTTCTTCGCCACCATAGGCTTCTTCTACAGATTTTTTACGCATAATCCATACTAGCTTTGTTGAAGGATTTTCCTTTTGTAAATCAGCTAAAGTTAATAAGGTGTTGATCGCTGAATGGCCACCACCAATAACTGCAATCTTTTTATTGGCATATCTCGCAGTATTTCTAGCTATATCTGGAATTCCATATTCAATGTGCTCGACTAATGCTTGCTCAGATTGCAGCCAAACGCCTGTAGAAGTTGCTGGATTTGGATTCCCCCACGTTCCCGTTGCATCAATAACTGCTCTCGCCTCCATAATATGAATGTCATGGTTTTGTTCAACATAAATCTTAAAGGGTTGATCAGCTCTGTTTTTTGATTTCATCTTGTCATTTACTTCGCGTGAAATTCCCACTACTCTCGCTTTCAAGTGAATGTTGGGCTTAATTTGTATTAGCTCAGACAAAGGTTTTAAATATAGATCAATCAATTCATGTCCTGTCGGTAATGTATCTAGATTAGGTTCTATCCAACCAGAGCTATCTAATAAAGCTTTAGCAGCTTTGTTGATGTTATATCGCCATGGTGAAAATAATTGGACATGTCCCCAAGTACGAATATTGTGTGCTATTTCATGCCCTGCCTCTAGTAAAAAAAATGCTTGCTTTTGTTCCACTAAATGCGCTGCCGCAGCTAATCCAATTGGACCTGCACCAATAATGGCAATGGGTAAAGCCTTTCCTACATTACTAACACTCTCGGTTGCCTCAACATTCTTTGCTGAACCGCAACAGCCATTTTGATTTACTATTTTAAATGTTTTCATAGATTATCCCTTCTCCTCTTTAAATTAGTATATAATTATTTCCTTATATTAAGGATGCTTTTTTTGCCTAGCAATAAGCTAGACGTAATTATTTTTTTGGATACTACAGTTCCTCAGTAATGAATTTTTCTATACGTCTACCAATCTGATCACGTACGTTTTGGATGATAGCCCACCTCTCATCTTCAGTACCTTTCGCTTTCGCTGGATCTTCAAAGCCCCAATGTTCATGACGAACGTGAGGTGGTGTCGTTGGGCATTTATCAGCTGCATCACCGCATAGCGTGACAACGAATGTTGCGTTGTTTAATAGCTCAACATTAATTAAATCTGATGTTATCAATCCCTA
This sequence comes from Lysinibacillus sp. PWR01, assembly GCF_043359455.1. NCBI lineage: Bacteria > Bacillati > Bacillota > Bacilli > Caryophanales > Bacillaceae > Lysinibacillus > Lysinibacillus sp. PWR01. The sequence continues at coordinate 164,813 of NZ_JBHERJ010000073.1, forward strand.
ACTCTGCCATTGCTTGAATGGCATTCAGATTGACGTCATGCGCTTCTATTCCTGCACTTTTAACTATCCAATCAATAGACAGTAATTTTTTTGCCCAGCCTTCAGCCATCTGACTACAGCATGAGTTCCCCACACACAAGAAATATAGTGTATTTTTCATCATACTAGCTCCTTATCAGTTAATGGTTTTAAAGTACTTTTTCTGCCAACGTAATGCAACCCATACAAGTCCTATAAGTACAGGTACTTCTACAAGTGGACCAATAACAGCGGCAAATGCCACGCCACTATGCAGGCCAAACACACCAACTGCCACCGCAATGGCTAGCTCAAAGTTGTTACTTGCAGCTGTAAAAGAAAGAGCGGCTGTGACAGGATAAGATGCACCTGCTTTACGTGAAGAGAAGAATGAAACAGCAAACATCACTACAAAGTAAATAAATAAAGGAATAGCTATTCGTACTACATCGAGTGGTAGTTCAACTATTTGCTCACCTTTTAAGGCAAACATCATCACAATCGTAAATAACAGTGCAATTAAAGTCAGTGGTGAAATCTTCGGCAAGAACTTTTCCTCATACCACTGTTTCCCTTTTGCTTTAATCCCTATCCAACGTGTGAGGAACCCTGCAGCAAAAGGTATACCTAAGAAAATAAGTACGCTTTTAGTAATTTCCCACATGGAAATAGATACTTCGAAATTCTCTAAACCAAACCATTCAGGTAATATATTTAAGAAAAAGTAAGAAAAAATTGAATACGTTACGATTTGAAAGATGGAGTTAAAGGCAACTAACCCAGCTACATATTCACGGTCTCCACGTGCTAAATCATTCCATACAATGACCATTGCAATACAGCGAGCTAAACCAATCATAATAAGTCCAGCCATATATTCTGGATAATCGTGTAGGAAGATGATGGCTAAAAAGAACATTAAGAACGGTCCGAGTAACCAGTTTTGATAAAGGGATAGCAAAAGCACTTTCCAATCCTTAAAGACCCGCCACATTTCCTCATATTTTACTTTCGCTAATGGTGGATACATCATGACAATTAACCCGATTGCAATTGGTATGGACGTTGTGCCAATAGACATGGACTCTAAAGCTTCACCAACATTAGGCATGGTGATACTTAATACAACACCTATTCCCATCGCAACGAATATCCAAAGGGTGAGGTAACGATCTAGAAAAGAAAGCTGCTTGGTTAAAGAATCATTACTCATGATCAGTTCCCCTTACATCGCAACAATCTGTGCCACAGCTACACCCGTTTAAAGGTTGAATTTGTGCTAAAATGCCCTTCATCAATGGCGTTTGCTCCTCTACTAAACGATAATGTTTCCAAGTCCCTACTTTTCGTTCCGTAATAATGCCAGCCTCCTTTAATTTTCGTAGATGTTGACTAACTGCTGGTTGTGATATGCCTAGCACATCCACAAAATCACATACACATACCTCCCCATTTTTCATACATGCAAGCAATTTAATGCGATTTAAATCAGCTGCTGCTTTTAATTGTTTTTCAATTAGTGTGTTTTCCATTTATCTCCACTCCTTATATAATTATTTTCTTATATTTTGTTTATAATAAAATCACCTAGATGAAAGGTAAATTAATCACTATATAACTATATTCTTATATTATGATTTTATGTTCTGAATTACAACACTTTTATCCATTTCAAAAAAATTAGTAAAGTCATGCAGACGATACAAATACAAAAATTTCAAGCTAGTCAACGGCAAAATACCGTCAACTAGCTACAAATTAATTGTTTCTTGGCGTATCGGATGGGATCAACGGATATAGAGCCCTTCAGTATTAGCTATCTTTTCCAATAAATCAAGATTATGTTGGCTATAGATCAAAAAGGCTAATCCGTTCCCACTAAAGACAATATTCTCCTCAAGTATAATGAAATGTATATAGAGATGGTCCGAAACAGCTAATTTAATGAGCGAAATTAACATAGAGTACTCATCAATGTTTAATAAAATTCCTTCTGTAAGATCTTTAGGTATAATTTGATTCCACTCATTCTCGTAGATTTTATAATACAATTGATCCTTATATAAAGGTTCTGGTAAATAATAAAATGCATAAAATTCAGATGATCTTAACCAGATTAATTCAAAAAATCTCTCAAATTTTTCTAGGCTTTTTTGATATGCATGATAATTCTGCGTTTTTTGTTGGAAATCGATCATCTCTAATTTATCGAAGAATATTTCTACTTGACTATATTTTTCATTACTTTTTATCTGATAAGGGAAAATATCAAGTATTTTGGGACTCTCATAATCATACAGTTGTTCTAGTAATTGCTCTAATTTTTTACTGTCTCTATTTGTTGCTTCCTTACAAATACAATCGATTATATTTCCTAATGACATACCTTTTGTCTCCTTCTATTACTACTTCAGCGCGGTAAAAGAAAAACGTAACGAATTAAGTAGTAATCCGTTACGTTTTTCTTTTTATAGTTTAGTATACCATTCATCCAATGCTGGTTCTAGCCATTCTGTTTCACCAAGTGTCATGGCTAAATGAACAAACCAGCTTTCTTTTGTCGCACCATGCCAGCGTTTTACATTCGGTGGAATATTCACGACATCTCCCGTTTTTAAAAGCTGTGCCGACTTCCCTTCTTCTTGATACCAGCCCTCCCCACCTGTCACTAATAAAATTTGTCCAACTTTATGGGAGTGCCAAACCGAGTTTTCTTCATAGTTATGCTTCTAGTTTAAATAATTTAAAATAGATAGAATATTTAGAATTTTGTTGATGGAATGGAAATAATTAATTATACTTAAATGATTAACGCTCGTTTAGAAACAGATAATACTAGAGTATTGGGGAGAGCAAAATGGAAGAATTAAGCGTAGAAAGAGCAATACAAGATATTTATCCAGATGACATCGCTTGGTGTTATGGGTGTGGCCGACTGAATGATGATGGTCATCATCTGCGCACGGGTTGGCAAGGAGAAAAGACGATCACCATCTATACACCTGAATCAAAATATATGGGTATTCCAGGATTTATTTACGGTGGTTTAATTGCTTCATTAATTGATTGCCATGGAACAGGGTCAGCTGCGCTTGCATTGCATCGTAAAAATGGACATGAAATTGGTGATGGAGCGGAGCCACCTCGATTTGTAACGGCTAACCTTAATGTAGATTTCCTCAAGCCAACACCACAACATGTTCCATTAAAAGCAATTGGGACTGTTGAAGAAATTCATCCGAAAAAATGGAAGGTTGAAACCGAAGTTTACGCTCAGGATACGCTTTGTGCTCGCGGTACAGTAGTTCTTGTCGTAATGCCTAGTACTTTTCTAAATAAAAATGATTAGCCCTTCTCAAAATAAAACAAGTTAGCCTTTAACAAAGGTTAACTTGTTTTTAAGCTTACTACTATCTTTCTTCCTGCATTTAGGTCTCTATAGACAGACCGAATCCAATTTTAATGTAATCTCTTCTTCTCCATAACTTACAAATTCAACTGTTTAAGCAAGATTGAATTGGCTTTGTTTCTCATAAACCCAAGCTGCCATTGCATTTATATCGTCGAATCCAAATTGACCCATTCCCCAAAAAGGTGTCATGACGGCTAATTGTCTGTGACCATCATCTCGTATTCTTTGACCTATACTAAAAGGCTTAGGCTTCTGGCTAGGGTCCATTCGTGTAGAAAAGCTAGCAGGCACTAAGCCTGTATTATAAGGAGCAAACTGGAACCCTAACACATCTTCAAAATGCTTTTGTAATTTAAATTTTCCCCTTTGTATGCCTACATAAACGAAACTAATATTTAATGGCAACGTATCATACATATTTTTAATAATATTTATTCGAGTTGTGTCTTGAGTATCATAATATTTATAATAGGATTTCAAATCGTCAAACTTTCCAGAAACTATATAGGGAAAATCATTTTTACTTCTTTTTGGTAGAGGGTACCAATCAAACATTGCGGTTGCTCCGTCTTTAGTATGTAAGGGATACGAAGAATAGTCTGTATTACTTTGAAATAAATCCAGAGTAGAGAAATCCATATTTGTTTCCAGTAGCTTAGCTAAACGAATTTGCATTCTCATGGTTGGGTAAATTTTTCTATCAACTTCCCAGCTTATAGGGATTCCTCTATTTTCTAAACTACTATTGATGGCTGTCAGGAGCGCAGGTGAATCTTCAATATCTGTTACATACCATCCGTTTCTATAATCCTGTTCAGCATCGATGTAATGCACATAATGATTGTGCTTCGTTAAAAAATTTAGTCTGCCCTCTAGGTTTTCTTGATAACCAAAACGCCCTAATCCTTCCTCCATCCCAACAAAAACATAATTAGCATTCTTTAAATTCCCATACTGAAAAGAGGTTTCAAATACCTCCAGCTCATCTTCTGTTAAAGAGTATTTTTCATTCTTCCTATTCATTTTTTATCCTCACTATCTTAATAGAATAAACTCTTCTCCTTAAATAACAAAATAAAGAAGAGCACATATCATTCGTACTAATATATGTGCTCTTCTATTCATTCATTAAAGCGTTTTTAATGGATTTACAAAATCATGGAACGGTATTACTAATAACTGTCACAAAGCCATTTCTCGCAGCAGTTCCCATTAACGGAAAAATGGCATCACTATCTGTTTTGTTAAACACATGCCATTGGTCAACCGTTGCATCATAAATCAAAACGTCTGGCTTTCCAGTCAAAGGTTTGTCTGAGGATTGTACCAATGAATAGAGATCAAAATGAGCTATGCTGCTGCCTTCTTGATTGAGGAAATCATATTGGCCCATTTTATAATAACCTCCAATCACGGTGCTGTGGACAGACCATGTGAAGTTTGCCGGCTGTTCGACCTTACTGCCTTTGTTTTTTATAAAAGTATGGTGCATTTCTTCCATAAGAACCCTAACATTTCCTTCTGCTATTATAAATGACAACAAAAAAATCCTGCATCTTCGCAGGATTTTTAAGCAATCTTTATGAAGTTTCTATTTGTATATAGCCACGCTATTTCGTGCCACTTGCTCCAAATCCAGATGCCCCACGGACCGTTTGAGATAATTCGTCTACTTCCACTAATTGAATGGATGGAACAAATTGAATAACCATTTGGGCAATACGCATGGATTTTTCTACGATAAATGGTTCTTGACCATGGTTGATTAAAATAACGCCGATTTCGCCTCGATAGCCTTCATCTATTGTGCCTGGGCTATTGAGTACAGTTACACTATGCTTTAATGCTAGTCCACTTCTAGGTCGAATTTGTGCTTCCGTTCCCTTAGGTAATTCAATCTGAATACCTGTTTTAACGAGTTTGGCTACGCCTGCTGGGATCTCTATGGCTTCTATGGAATAGAGATCCATGCCCGCATCACCAGGGTTGGCTTGCATTGGTAGCATGGCATCATCGTGAATTTTTTTGATTTTTACTTCTAGATTCATTGTGCTTCATCCTTAACGATTAAAATTAAATGTGTCATCTGTGATTGGCGCAACTTTTGCCTTGGCATAGGTAGCACCCTTTTGTGAAAAGAAATCATATGTGGAGCCTTCATTACGAATACCATTCATCACAATCGGATTGACTTCCTCTTCTGGGAACATGGCTTCGAAGCCGACATTCATTAGTGCTTTATTAGCATTATAACGTACATACGCTCTCACTTCAGGCGATAATCCTGTTTCCGCATAAATATCATCGGTATATTTCATTTCATTTTGATATAAATCTAATAATAGCTCATAGCCCCATAAATGTAGCTCTTCTTGCTTTTCCTTTGAAAATTGCTTGAATAGATTTTGAGCAAAAAATCCAACTGCTACACCATGGATAGATTCGTCGCGCAAAATAAGTGAAATAATTTCAGCACTGTTTCGTAGGAAGCCTTGTCCTCCTAAGTACAATGGATAGAAAAAGCCAGAATAGAAAAGGAAGGATTCGAGCATGACGGATGAGAACATTGCTTTCCATAAACTCTCTGGATTGCCTTCTTCAATACTATTATAAATATCTGCAATTTTATTTGCCTTATACTGTAGGAATTCATTTTTCTTGACCCACTCAAATAGCTCGTCTATTTCTTCATTTGTACAAAGCGTTGTGAAAATATAAGAGTAAGATTTGGCATGGATGGCCTCAAATGCATCAAAAACAGTTAGGACAGCCTTCTCCTGTAAATCGTCTGTATAAGCGGCAACACGATTCATCCCTATATTTGTTTGTACAGTATCTAGTAAGGTTAATCCTGCAAATACTTTTTTATATGTGTCTTGATGCTCAAAGCTTTTCCATTGCTTAATATCTTTACTGACCGCAATTTCTTCAGGAAACCAAATTTGCTTCCATTGCTGATCCCAAAATATTTGGGCAAGCTCACTTGTTGCTTTATTCCAATTGACGGCCTCATAGATTATATTTGACATGCTACACACTCCTCTAAGCTTTGTAATCGTTGACGAACATAGTAAACGGATTTAATGCCCTTTACCCATGCATAAATGTATACTTTAGCCAATTGTTCGGTTGTCCAATTGTCCGTCACATAAAGCGTCATGGAAATACCTTGGTCAACGTGTTTTTGAGAAGCTGCGTATAAATCAATTAAATCATACGGATTTACATCATATGCCTCCACATATAAATGGCTGTTGTCATTTGTTAAATGAGGCATTGGATAAATCGTTCTACTATCAGCATAATCACGAACCTCTACGCGCTCTGTACATGGTGCGATTGAAGCCGTACAGCTACGAATATATGAGATACTGCCAGTTGGAGCAATAGCCAAACGATAGGAATGGAATAGACCGTATTGCATTACATCCTGCTTTAACGTTTCCCACATCTTGTTCGTAATGATTGGAATATTGCCAAGTGCTTTCAACACAACAGGTGATAGCTCTTCTTCAGTCTTAGTTATATATTGGTCAAAATAGCTACCTGATGCATAATCACTGTCCTCAAATCGGTAGAAGGTTGCAGCTTTTTCTTTCGCCATTTCCATCGAAGATTTCAGTGAGTAATAGTTCATCGCTTCCATAAAGTGATCCATGAAATCAATCGAATCTTTTGAGCCGTACAAGATGCCCTCCGTCACGAGATGCCCATGAAGGTTCATACAGCCAAGCCCTACAGAATGCATTAATTGATTGGCTTTTGCAACTGACGGTACATTCTTGATATGTGTCATTTGCGATACATTCGTTAATAAGTGCATGGCTGTATCGACTAATGCGCCGAAATCATTGACTTTACTTGCTGCATGGATATCAATAGACCCTAAGTTACACGATACATCGAGTCCATAGTCATTTGGTTGATCTTGGTCCGTAATGATACTTGTCTCTTGCACTTGCAGAATTTCGGTACATAGATTGGACATTTTTACGCGACCAATGTTTTTTAAAGGATGTACCTTATTGACATTATCATCAAAGATTTCAAACGGATAGCCCGATTCAAATTGTGCTTTTTTCACCTCTGTGTAAAGCTTACGTGCATTCAAACGTTTGATTTTACGAATTTTAGGGTTATCAAGTAGCTCGTAATACATTTCTGAGATGGAGATCTCAGACATACGTTTGCCATATTCTTTATATATATCATATGGGCTAAACAAAACAATATCTTTATCGCGTTTCATCAGTTCGAAGAAAATACTAGGTATAATAATTCCTGTTGAAAGGGTTGCGAGGCGAATTTTATCATCGGCATTCGGTTTTTTGGATGAAATAAAATTTTCTATATCTGCATGAAAAATATTTAAATAAACAACACCAGAGCCATTTCGTTGCCCTAGCTGATTCGAATAACTGAAAGAATTTTCTAACAGTTTCGCAACTGGGATGACACCACTTGCACGATTCAGTATCTCTTTAATTGGATCCCCTAAAGGGCGTAAATCTGTTAAGTTGACCCCAACCCCACCACCAAGGCGTGATAGCTCTAAACAATAGCCAATGTTTTCGGCAATACTATTCATGGAGTCATCCATTGATAATTTAAAGCAGCTTACTAATTCACCACGTGCTTTCTTGCCACTATTCAATGCAGTTGGTGTGGCAGGTTGATAGGCTTCCATCATCGCTTCGACAGAACGTTCTGCTAAAGCTGTGTTGCCTTGAGCTAAATACAAAGCAATAATAACAATACGATCCTCATATTTTTCTAAAATCTCTTCGCCGTCACGACTTTTCATAGCATAGCTATCATAAAACTTGCTGGCGCTCATAAAGGATGGGAAACGGAAATTATAATCATAGGCTTTTTTATACAACTTCTTAATAAATTCCATTTCGTACATGTCGATAAATGCTTTCTCATAGTAGCCCTCATCAACTAAATAGCGGATTTTTTCCTCAATATCTATAAAATAACGCAAACGTACGTTGACATACTCTAAAAAGTAGCGGCGCGTAGCTTCACGATCTTTTTCTAACTCAAGTAATCCAGTTGTACTATAACGATTCAGTACGTCATTATTAAGCTTTAAATAGGTTTTCATCTCATTACCCTCGTTTCATAAAACGTTTGTATTGCTTCATAATCTGTTTGATTGCCTCGTAAATCTAATTTCCTTACTAAGGGTACATGATAGGTAGTAGCAATTTTCTCACCAGCAGCGCCAAATACATGATGGCCAAAGTTACTATTGCCACTGGCAACTACTCCTTTACAAAAATCTCTGTTTTTTTCTAAAAAGCGTTGCACCTTCGCTGGAATGTCACCTAAACCATCTGTGTAGGTAATTAAAAGATACGGCTTATTCAGTCGCAATTCTTCAGAGAGCTCGATAGCTTCTGCCTTTAATTTGGATACAACATTTCGGACATTGCCTGTACGACTTGCATAAACGATCATAGGGTAATCAACTCAATTTGAGAAACAATTTCCTGAACATCTCCTATAAAGGTTTCATTCATTTCTAAAACAGGCACACTTAAAAAACCTGCATCTATAATGGTTTGCTTAGCTTGTTCATCGTGATCAATGTTAACAATTTCTGCTTCAAGTCCTGCACGTTGTAATTCAGATTTTACCCACAGGCATTTTGGACAAATTGTTTTCGTATAAAGTTTCATAGAAATCCCTCTTTTCATAAAATAAAAAGGCTATCTCTTTAAGAGAGATAGCTAAAATGGAAACGTTAACATACTAAAAATACCGACGTTCCCATCTCTTAATCCCCGAAGAAATGATTAATTTGTTTTAGAAAGGCAGGTCTCCTGGCTTTGCTTCATTCTCTGATTTCCTTCCCATGCGCATGCACAGTGGATGCTATCATCGTCAGCTTAACAGTTGCGGGGACAGCGTCGGAATTGTACCGAACTTCCCTTTTAAACTACATATAGTAGTACCTTAGTAAAACGAACACAATATATTGTTGTTGTTCAATAGTTTTAAGTTTACCATCCTTCAAATGAAAAGTAAATCTAGATTCTAAACTTCTTTATTTTTGGATTATTCAGTATTTTTGATTATGTAGTTCGAAATAGATTATCACTAATTACTTATACCTAAACAAAATAGATATTTTAAACGATGTACGAGATTTTCTATTAAATTCTATCTACAGTAAAACTATTCATTTATAGAATGCCTAAAATAATCTTGAATAGCTATGGAAACAGTCTATATTCTGAAGAAAAATAGACTGTTTGACACTACGAACATCTATTAGTGCTTTACAATAAACAGGGCCAATTCCTTATAAAATTCCGGCGTTGCAGCAGAATTTGTATGAAATTGAGGATTATATTTGGATAAAAGCTTATATAATTTAGTTGCAGTTAATAGATTCTGTTCTCTATCGTAAGCCCTAAAACGATCATAGACCTCTTTCACTTTCCCATTTACTGAATGAGAAAAGTAATATTGCACTTCTTTATCCTCTAAGTAGTCTAGTTGCCACTTGTAACATATTAAATTTGTGAGGAAAAACATTTCTAATGCTGGCATTTCCCCACCTTTCATTAGCAATGTCATGCCATAATCAAAGGCATTTTCTAACCATTTCACTCCATGACGGTCCCTGTAAAAACGAATTAATTTTTGTAGACCATGCCCTTGTTCTTTCACAAGATACGAGTGAATATTCGTATTTCCAGCATTTCTTTCCCATTCATCAAGAGAAAATTTATATTTTCTTATCAGTTTCATCCAAAGCTTTTGAAGTTTCTCTTCAGAAATAGCGTGTGTTTGTTTATTCCACTTTAAAAGTTTCTCTAAATATTCTAATACAAAGCATCTCTCTAGCTCAAAATGATCCAAATTACTAAATAGAGTATGTTGATCAATATCAATGCTATCCTCTAAAATTTTTTCATCTATCAGCATTCTATTGCCCCGACTAACTCACGTTTTATATTTAAATAGGCATAATTAATATTTTTGTAATCATCAGGATTTTCTTGTATTAATATTTTGATATAAACTTGTAGGGAAATCATGTGCTCACTAGAAAGGTTGTTCATTATTTGCTGCTTTAACTGATTTTCATAAAATAAAATTGAATGTGATGTCATCTTGTTCACTCCTATTCGTTCATAAAAAAAACATCTTTCCCCTTAGGTAAGATGCTAGCTATGACTTAAATACTACATAGTTCTTCAACCAATATAAAATAAGTCGTCTATACTGAATAGAGACCCTTTTCTTGGTTGTCGCACTATGAGTATGATGAAGGTAATTCGTCACACTCAACACCCCCTATCCTCGTAGGTTTTTTGGCTGTACTAGACAAAGGCAGGTCTCCTGGCTTATGATCATCACACATTTTCCCTTCCCATTACATGACATAACAGTGGCTTTGAAAATGTACTCCGAATTACAGTTGCGGGACAGCGCCGGATTTTCACCGAACTTCCCTTTTAAACAAACTCATTATGAATTTGTACCTTTATCCTGTTATTCCGTTTTTTATAGTATAACATATCAATCTCTTTGCTAACTTACTTCGCACATCACTACAAACAAGAAACCATCTACCTTTTAAATAGTAGATGGTTTCAACGTTTATCAATAGAAAATCCACTTGTTTTTACTTTTTTACTGTCGCATTACGATCTTGAAAGAAATTTTCTAGGTCTTTATCTGTAAATTCATTGAATGTTTGATAGGTATACTGTGGATTTCGGTCCTTATCAATGACGACAGAGCGTACACCTTCAAAGAAATCCTCATGTCTTAAAAAGTTTTTAGCCAAGATTAAATCTGTCGCAAAGCATTCCTCTAATGTCTTATCTTGAGCATCTATCAGTTGCTTTAACGTAATCTTTAACGATGATGGAGATTTAGATAGAAGGAACTGCTTTGTTTCTTGCGCAAATTTACTTGGATCATTGTCTAAGGATTCAACTATCTCTTCCACAGTATATTTTGAAAAATGCTGATCGATCTTATGTTGGAGGTGGGCAAGATCACTGTTTGTTAAAGGTGTACTTGAATAGTCCGCCATTAATTGGCCTAGAGCTGTGCTGGTCTCCAATGTATGCCAGTCTAATTGATCAATGCGCGCTAGGAAAGTGTCTAACTGATCGCTTGTCATGTAGCAATCTGCGCCATTGGCAAAGAGAACATCCGCAGCTTGGATGACCGATGCAGTTAAGGCTAAGTAGTATCCTACATAGCCTGGTGCTTGATTTAAGAAATAGCCTGCTCCAACATCCGGAAAGAAGCCAATATTCATTTCTGGCATAGCCCATTTCGTTCGTTCAGTAACGATTCGGTGGCTTGCCCCATAGGTTAACCCGACCCCACCTCCCATGACAATGCCATCAAGGCAGGCAATAATGGGCTTAGGGTAGTGGTAGATCGCCATATCTACTTGATATTCTTCTTCAAAAAAGATTTCAGCATTTTTGAAAGCTTCCTGACTGGAGCGAGCTTTATAAAGTGTTTTAATGTCACCACCTGCGCAAAATCCCTTCTCACCAGCTCCTTTTAGGATGATTAGCTGAATTTGGTCATTTGCTTGCCATTCCTTCAGTTTCTCTCCGATGGGCTTTAGCATTTCAGTAGAAAGTGAATTTAAGGCTTTAGGACGATTTAGTGTAATGGTTGCTGCACCGCCATCACTGACAGAAAATAGTACTTCGTTCGTCATATCGATTCCCTCCTTTAAGAATGTTTAAAGTCTGGCTGTCTTTTTTCAATAAATGCCTGAACTCCTTCTTTAGCATCCTCTGTTAAAAACAACTCTGCAAAACGTGTTCGTTCAAGTTCTAGCCCATTTTGGAGATGATCTTTGCCGCCCTGTATGACACATTCAATTGTACGGGACACACTTGTCATACTTTTACCCTCAACAAAGGACTGCGCAATCGCTTTTGCAGTTGGCAGAAGCTCCTCTGGTTCTGTCACCAGTTGAATAATGCCTAATCGTAGTGCCTCGTTGGCACTTAGTTGTTTACTTGTTAAAATCAATTGTAGTGCCTTTGCTTGCCCCGTGATTCTGCTCAATCGTTGAGTCCCCCCGAATGTCGGCAATAAGCCAAGCTTTAATTCTGGTAAACCAACAATGGCATTATTTGATGCAATTCTGAAATGACAGCCTAATGCTAACTCTAATCCTCCTCCAAGAGCTGGACCATTAATAGCAGCAATAACAGGCTTTTTCATGGCTTCAATCTCATCACATAGTGCTTGACCTATCTCAGCCATCTGCAATGCTTTTTCCTGTTGCCCAAAGGTAGAAACAAATTCTTTAATATCTGCACCAGCGGCAAAAAATCGTCCAGAGCCTGTCATAATGATAGCATTCGTTTGTTCGTCCACAGCTAACTCTTTGAGAATGAGTCGAAGATTTTCAATCGATGCGGATGATAAAGTATTTGCTGGTGGATGATCTAAATGAATGATCGTGATGGCACCTTCCTTGCTTACATTGGCAAAAGTATCGACCATTATCGTTTCCCTCCTATTTAATTAACTTATCGATTTTGGATTGTTAATAATACTTCTAGCAATCTCTCGCTTTTTCATAAAGAGATTTTGATGAAGTGGGATGTTTAGTTGTGGAATAGCATCTAGCCATATTTTTCGCTTTTGTTCATTTGTTTCAGCAGCACAAATAATATCAATTGTACTTTTTTCTATTCTACGGTAGCCTTCCTGACAGATGATATCAGTCATCAAGTGTTTCGTTTTTTCATTTACGTTTTTTTCAGTTCTCAGTAAAGAAGCTTCCATAACATAAAAATCCTTTGCTATATCAGCCAACAGACGCATGTATTCCTGCTCTTGTTCCAAATGGATCTGTGCGTCTGTAATGACAGTAAAAGCTACTTGCCTTAAATAGTTGGAAAGCTGGATGTATTGCTGATTTATTTCAGCTGTCTTATAGGCTTCAGGCGCATTATACGTAGAAGGTGCGAGTGTATATTTTTTATATAACATTTTCGCAATGGTTAAACGATTGATTTCGTTTGTCCCTTCAAAAATACGGCTAATCCTCGCATCACGATACAATCGTTCTACCTCATAATCTTGCATATAGCCATAGCCACCATGTATTTGTACAGCTTCATCTACAATTTTGCCAAGGGCTTCTGAGCAATTAACTTTATTAAGGGCGCATTCCAAAGCGAAATCGGCTATTTTATGAACCATCGACTCTTTACTAGCTAACTCAATCGCATCATCCATTTCTCCAGCTGTCCGATAGGCAGCACTTTCAGCCCCATATATCGAAATGGCCATGTCCGCTAGCTTTTCCTGTATCATAGTAAAATCAACAATTGGCTTGTGAAATTGCTTCCGTTCCTTCCCGTAATTCACAGCTAATTGTAGAGCCTGTTTGGCAGTGCCAATGTTGGAGAAAGCTAGCTTTAGACGTGCCATATTCAATATATTCATCGCCACTTTATGGCCTTTTCCAACCTCGCCAAGTACATTATCCCTCGGTACGCTAACATCTTCTAATATAAGGGTAGCCGTCGAAGATCCCTTAATGCCCATCTTCTCTTCTTCCTGTCCCACAGATACCCCTGTAAAGGTACGCTCTACAATGAAAGCAGTCATGCCTTCACTTGTTTTGGCAAAAACAACAAAGATATCTGCTAGCTGCGCATTGGTAATCCATTGCTTTTCACCGTTTAAGATCCATGCAGAGCCATCTCCATTTAAAATCGCATTTGTTTTGGGATGTAATGCATCTGAACCTGCGTCTGGCTCAGTCAGTGCGTAGGCTCCAATCCATTCACCTGAGGCCAACTTTGGTAAGTATCTGTGCTTTTGTGACGCATCTCCAAAATAGACATAGGGCAATGTGCCGACTCCTGCATGAATATTGTAAGAGACACTAAATGAGCCGCCATAGCCCATTTTTTCTGCAACGAGCCCTGAAATTTTTTTATTGAGTGCCAGCCCCCCATAGTCTTCGGGTATCTCAATGGCTAGTAAACCAAGGTCACCTGCTTTTTGAAATAACTGACGAGTAACTTCATATTGATGCTTTTCAATAGCTGTAGTATTAGGTGAGACATCCTGTTTAATGAAGAGCTCTGCCGTTTTTGCGATAAGCTCTTCCTCATCTTGAAAGTCCTCTGGTGTAAAGATGGTCATTTTGTCCTCTAGTTTATCCATACTAGCCCTCCTTGAAAGAAAAGGAGAAAAACAACTTTTCTCCTACTTTATTTCCTCTTTCGGTAAGATGGTTTTCGCCAACTCACTATCTAAATCTTCAAATTTGTAATAGGAAATGGTTTCATATAATTCACTTCTCGTTTGCATATCCTCAATAGCATCTTTCTGAGTTCCTGTGTTTTTTATTAAGGTAAACACTTGCTCATAGGCTTTGGCTGCAACTCTCATGGATGTAACGGGATAAATCACCATCGAATAGCCCATTTTTTCAAACTCCTTAGCGGTATAATAAGGCGTTTGTCCAAATTCAGTCATATTAGCTAATAAGGGAGCATCCAGCTCACGGGCAAATTGTTTAAACTCTTTTTCTGTTTGTAACGCCTCTGGAAAAATAGCATCTGCCCCAGCTGCTACATAGGCTTTAGCTCTTAAGATAGCCTGTTCTAAGCCCTCTACAGACCTCGCATCTGTGCGGGCAACAATCACTAAAGTAGGGGCTATTTGCTTAATCATCTTTATTTTTTGTATCATTTCCTCCTGGGAAACAAGCGTTTTTCCATTCAAGTGACCACATTTTTTTGGAAGATTTTGATCTTCTAGCTGTACAGCAGCAACCCCTGCCTCTATCATTTCACGCGCTGTACGGGCAACGTTTAGTACACCACCGAAGCCAGTATCGATATCCACGAGCATTGGTAAATTCGTAGCACGAATAATATCGTTCGCTCGCTGCGCCACTTCATTGGAATAAATCATTCCTAAATCAGGTAAGCCTCTGCTGGCCGTGTAGGCAGCTCCAGAAAGATACAATGCCTCAAAGCCAACTTTTTTAGCCATTAAACCTGCCATTGCATCATGAGCGCCTGGTATTTGCAAAATCGTTGAACGATTAATGAGCGCTTGAAATTGCTCAGCCAGTTGTTTTTGTGTTATCGCTTCATTTACAATCCACGCCATCTATAAAAACCCCCTAATAATCAATGATGCCTCGCCATAAGTACGTCCAGAATCGCCTAGAAAGTTAAACAAATAAATTAACAAATTCATGGACGGCACTATTTTCAAGAAGCTCTTGATTAGCACAAACCTCATTAATTTTACGTAATTGTTTTTGTGAATAATGGGTACTGATGTTTTGCTGGAATTTATCAATGATTTGAGGGAATGCTTCCTCACGACGGAAACGGTGTCCTAAAGGATATTCACACTCAATAAGCTCAGATGATGTGCCGTCGTTGTAATAAACTTGAACAGCATTGGCAATCGAACGTTTTTCAGGATCTAGGTAATCGATTGTATATTGAGCGTTTTCCACAATCACCATTTTATTTCTTAACTCATCGATACGAGGATCTGCTGCCACATCATCTTCATAGTGATTTGCAATAATATCACCAAAGATAAGTCCGATAGCTGTAATATATTGAAGGCAGTGATCGCGATCAGCTGGATTAAGAAGAGGCCCTTCTTTATCAATAATTCGTATTGCTGATTCATGTGTCGTAATTTGAATGCGTTCAATGTCCTGTAAACGATTTTTCACTTCATGGTGTAAATGAACGGCACATTCAGCAGCTGTTTGTGCATGGAATTCAGCTGGATAAGAAACCTTGAATAGTACATTTTCCATCACATAAGATGTCAGTGGTCTAGCAAGCTTTAATTCTTGTTTATTAAAGAGAACGTCTTGGAATCCCCAGCCTGGTGCAGATAAGGCCGTTGCGTAGCCCATTTCACCTTTTACAGCCATCATCGCTAACTGCACTGCTCTACTTGTTGCATCACCAGCAGCCCATGATTTTCTAGAACCTGTATTCGGTGCATGGCGATATGTTCGTAGGCTTGAATTATCAATCCAGGCATTGGACAATGCATTGACAATTTCCTGATGCGTGCCTCCTAATGCCTTTGTCACAACAGCTGTTGTTGCAATTTTGACAAACAGAACATGATCTAGCCCAACACGATTTAAGCTATTTTCTAGTGCTAAAATCCCTTGTATTTCATGTGCTTGAATCATCATTTCTAAAACATCTTTCACTTTAAGAGGCGCCTTCCCCTCTACCACACGCACGCGACTTAAATAATCTGCCACAGCTAATATGCCACCTAAATTATCAGATGGATGCCCCCATTCAGCCGCAAGCCAAGTATCGTTGTAATCTAACCAACGAATCATACACCCGATATTAAAAGCGCCTTTTACTGGATCAAGAACATAAGAAGTTCCAGGAACACGTGTACCATTAGGAACGACTGTGCCTGGTACTACTGGACCAAGAAGCTTCGTGCATTCAGGATATTGTAAGGCCAAAATGCCACAGCCTAAAGTATCCAATAGAACATAGCGTGCCGTTTCGTATGCCTCTTCACTTGTAATCTTTGTATTTAGTACATAATCCGCAATATCTGTAAGTAATTGATCTGTCTTCGTTATGTCATTTGTTTTAATCATCTATATCTTCCTTTCAAGGCTTAAGTTTGATATACTAGTATGCTGATGGGCATTGGTCAGAATGCCCATTAGCTTTATGGCGAGTTGTTAAAACTTGATTATACCGACAATTTTTCAAGGTTATGACGCTCGCCAATATAATTGACACGAGGTCTAAATAATCGATTATTGTCATGCTGCTCAATCACATGGGCACATAAGCCAATTGTTCGTGAGCCAAAGAAGATTGGCGTATAGATTTCAATCGGCAAACCAAGCATGTAGTACACGGGTGCTGCATAATAATCTAAATTTGGATACAACCCTTTCTCCTGTACCATCACTTTTTCACCAGCTTCACACATGTGATATAAGCGATCATCCCCTTGCTCCAAACATAATTTGTGCAAGGCTTCTTTCATAATTTGCGCTCTTGGGTCCATCTTTTTCATATAGACACGGTGGCCAAAGCCCATAATCTTTTCTTTACTTTGTAGCTTGTTTTTCAACAATGCTTCAAAGCCTTCTACTGTTTTGGCTTCAAGAAGCATGTACATGACTGCCTCGTTAGCCCCTCCATGTAAATTCCCTTTCAACGATGCGACAGCTCCCGTTAAAGCGCCATACAAATCAGATTGTGTAGAAGCAATGACACGAGCTGCAAATGTCGAATTTGGCATCTCATGCTCACTATATAAAACGAGTGACTGATCAAAAATTTCTTCTTCTAACGCAGTTGGCTTTCTGCCCGTAATCATGTAATAAAAATTGGCACTATAGGAAAGTTGACTATCCGGCTCGACAGCTTCTTGTCCATTTAATACACGATAGCTATTTGCTACGATGTTGGGCATACCACCTAAAAGTCTATATGCTCGCGATAAATTCATTTCAGTCGAACGATCATTGATGTGCTGATCAAAGCCTGCTAAAACGGAAATTCCTGTTCTAAGCCCATCCATCGCATGTGTTTCATTGGGCAATAGCTTAAAAATTTGAAATAGTTCTTGTGGAACCTGATAATGAGCTTTCAATTTGTCCTGTAGATCAGCCTGTTGCTCGGTAGTTGGTATTTCTCCATGCAGCAATAAGTAAACAATATCTAAATACGAATATCGCTGAGATAATTCAATCAAGTCATAACCTCGAATAACTATTTGACTTCCTACAGTGTCTAAAAAAGATAGCTTTGTTTCAGCGGCAATGATTCCATCAAGACCTGGTGAATAATTTAACTCCATTTAATGACAGCCCCTTTGTTTAATTATTCTTGTAAGCGTTACCATTCAAACACGACAGAACAACAAAAAAACAACTCCTATCCCTTTCTAGAAGTTGTTAATCTACAAAAGCATGACAGACCAAAAAAACAGTGAATTTACATGAATTCACAATCATGCAGTAGCTAACACCTCCCTATCCTCGTAGGTCAATTGATGCTTTTTTCGTGGCAGGTCTCCTGACTTATGATCAACGCTCCCATAACACCTTCCCATTTTGACAAACAAAACAGTGGCTTTGTTTTCGAGCTCCTAAATACAGTTGCGGGACAGTGTTGGACTCTCACCAACTTCCCTTTTAATCAAATAGAATCAACTCCCATTTGAACCACCAAAATTTAGCATATTCAATTTGTCTTTTTACCTTAACATAGAGTTTTCAAAACAATCAATATAGGTAAAATTCAGAAAAGACTGATTATAAAAAGCTATTTTTCATCTTTGATGAACTATTCTGCGTTTTTTAGCAATATTTTGTACAAAAAAAGATTGTGCATCTATCCCAATACATCCAATTTTAAGCATCACAAGGAAAATAGAGGTTTTTAAAGGAAGAAAGGCGAATCGTTATTTATGATCTATAGGAGGAGCTAATATGGGGTATATTACAGAATTAAGGAAACACATCGGTAGTAGACCAATTATCAGTATTGGGGCGACCATTCTTGTGGTTAACGATGACAAGCAAATTCTCTTTCAACATCGATCAGATACGTTGGATTGGGGATTACCTGGCGGTGCATTGGAACTAGGCGAAACGTTAGAAGAAGCTGCTGCTCGTGAGCTTCATGAAGAAACAGGACTTGTAGCGAATGAATTTGACTTGGTGGGTGTTTTTTCAGGGCCAGATTATTATTTCCGATATCCAAATGGGGATGAAGTCTATACAGTTATTCATCTTTATATTGCGAAAAATGTAAGGGGTATATTGGAGATAAAGGATGATGAGAGCTTGAAACTTACCTATTTCAGTAAAAATGAGCTACCAGATCAACTTGAGAAAAGAACGAAACTGCTATTAAACAATCTGGAAGATACATTGTGGGATTTCGATAGTTCTTTTGCAAAGGATATTCTTTAAATAACAAAGAGCATGCTTTTTATTCAAACATGCTCTAATCATTCTTTGTTGGGTATTATAGTCTAACCTTAACCTCAGTCCCGTCCTGAGCTTTGACATCGACTAGCACGAGCCCTTTATAATTTTGTAGTTCCTTGATAATCGGCTTGAGCATTTCTTTGTCGATGAGCGGAAAGGTAAAGTCTATTTTCTTTTGATCGAAGTATGCCTTTGTCCACTTATTGACTTGTTGCTGAATCCATTTGGAAGTTACAATGGAGAGGACAATGGTTAGCACAGCATAGGGAACAGGGACGGTAAAGCGAACGTCTTTTGCTTTCACTTTTACATGCATCATTCGTCGCCTCTATTCAATGAAGACTGCAACGGTATCTCCGTTTGCCGATTTTATATCTACAATTTGTCCATCTAGTTCATTTTCGATCGCTTCAAGAAGAAGATTGATGTCGATATCTTTCACGTATTTTTCCGATTGTGGAATACTCGCTGCGATGCTGTGTCCAGCCATGAGTACGGCTTTGACAAGTTTAATCGGCAAATTCACCGTGACATTATCATTTTCGGTGGATACAACACGGACCTTTAATGTTTTATCTAAATACTTTGTTTTTTCCACAAACTTGTTTCCTGATTCCTCTTTCTGTTGTAACACTTGAATCAGCTCTGAACCTTTATCCGCATCAATTTTCCCCTCTTGAATCATGGTTAACACTTTTGTAATTTCCTCTTTCATGGTCCATTCCTCCCTATTCGTCTTTTAAAAGCTTTATGGCTTCATCCGTTGTGATTTCGCCATTTTCCAACATGCTTACAATTTTTTTCTCGTCTATTTCATTTTTCTTCTTTTGAGCATAGCCAAGGGATGAAATAATGTCGTTTAGCTTGCCTCGAACTGTTGGATACGAAACCCCCAGTTCCTTTTCAACCTCTTTAATGTTTCCTCGACAGGTTAAAAATACTTCCACAAAATGAAGCTGATCGTTTGATAAAGATGCGAGCTTAGATAATTCAAATTCATTTTCAATCGTCGTGTGACAATGAGAACACTGTAACTTGGTAATTTTCAAAGTTTTACTGCAGACAGGGCAATTTGTGATTACTTGATAAGCCATAGTGAACTCCTTCCTTTAAGTTAAGTTGATTATATAACAAAGAATTTAAAGAAGTAAATAATAAAAATTAATTATTTGAATCAAAATATAAATAAAGTTAATTTTATAATTGATATTATTAATTTTATTTCTGTATTGCTTTAATAATTAAGAAAACCCCATTTTGAATTTTTCAAAATGGAGTTTCTGTTTAATTTGGTCTATCCTTCTTTTTTCTTTCTCGCGGGTGTGATGGCAAAATAGCATTGTATAATTCTTGTGAAGCGGGATGCTGATATACTCCATCCTTCCCAATCTCCTCCACGAGCTGGCCATGCTGCATCACTAGGATGCGATCTGACATAAAACGTGTGGCTTGTAAATCATGTGAAATGAATATATAAGCAAGCTGTAGCTCTTTTTGCAGTGATTGTAATAGTTCTATAATCGTCTTTTGCAAAATCATATCAAGACTACTAATGGCTTCATCTAAAACAATCAGTTTCGGCTTTAATGCAAGAGCTCTAGCGATGTTGACTCGTTGCTGCTGTCCCCCACTTAGCTGTGAGGGATAGTTTTGAGCCATTGCCCACTCTAACTCTACACAGTCTAGTAATTCCCTTACTTTCTGTTGTCGCTCTGCTTTGCTAAAATGCTCGAAATTCAAAAACGGTTCTTCGAGTATTTCGAAAATCGTCTGTTTTGGATTAAATGAATGATAGCTATTTTGAAAAACAGCCTGTAAATTTCTTCGTATCATTTTTTTCTCTTTGCTGGGTGCTTCGTATAAATTGACACCTTGAAAGAGCAGCTCTCCGTTTGTTGGTCGTTCAATCCCTAAAATAATGCGTCCTAATGTGCTTTTTCCAGAACCACTTTGACCGACGATTCCCAGACATTCGCCCTTCTGAAGTGAGAATGACACCTTTTGTAATACAGGAATTTTTTGTCCTCGTTGAAATAGGGCTGGTCTTTGAGCATAATGCATGTCTATATTTTTCACGTCTAGCAGCGTCATTTTTTCACCTCTAAAATAGCATTCTTGCTTGTAAAAGCTTCTTTGTATAGGGATGCTGAGGCGCATCAAAAAAACCAAAAACATTCGTTTGCTCAATGATTTCTCCTTGATACATCACAGCCACATCGTCAGCAAGTTCAGCAATGACACCTAAATCATGCGTGACAAGGAGTATGGCTGCATCTGTTTCTGAGCGAATACAATCAAAAAGTGTTAATACTTGTTTTTGATTGATAGTATCAAGAGCAGTCGTAGGTTCATCTGCAATGTAGAGAGAGGCTTGTATCGCCAATGACAGGGCAATCATCACGCGCTGTAGCATGCCTCCACTTAACTGAAAAGGATAGTAGGACAAAAGCTGCTCTGGATGAGGTAAATGGACTTTATTCAGAGCATCAAGGGCAATCTGTCTCATTTCCTTTTTGGTCAGCTTAAAGTGTGCTTTTAATGTTTCTCGAAAATGACTTTCAATCGTTTGAATACGATCGAATGCAGTAGATGGGTTTTGCAAAATCATCGAAAGATGCCGGCCACGATAAGTTCTCAATTTAGCAGCTGAAACGTTCAATAAATTTTCTTGCTGATAGAGTACTTCACCTTGGGTGACTTGTGCTAAGGACGGTAATGTTTGCATGATGGCATGGCAAAGCATGGTCTTTCCACTGCCACTTTCCCCTATAATTCCTAAGACTCTCCCTTTATAAGCTGTCAGATTGATAGAGGTTAATATATTTTTCTCCCCCATTTTGACTGTGAGGTCTTTCACTTCTAAAACTTTCTCCATAACTTCCCCTTTACTAGTCAAGCTTTTTTAAACGATTTGCTAACTGATTAAACAATAAAACAACAAGGATGATGGCAAGTCCAGGATAAAGCATTAATTCAGGATGCTGCCGCATGTAGTGCTTCCCTTCATTGATCATCATGCCCCATTCTGGAATCGGTGCCTGCACGCCAAGTCCGATAAAGGAAAAGCCCGCAATTTCTAAAATCACCTTCCCGATATCTAATGCAACAATCGTGACAATAGATGGCAATATATTGGGTATATAATGGCGTCTAATTAATTGGATACCTGTAGTGCCTGAAATCCTTGCAGCTTGAACAAAGTCTTTCTCATTCATACCGATACACAAACTTCGGACCATTCTTGCATAATAAATAAGCTGTGTAAAAATGAGTGCTATTATAACATTTTTTAAGCTAGGGCCTAATATACCTAACAGTCCAAATGCAAGTACCAGTGTTGGAAAGGCTAATAAAATATCACATAGTCGAATAAAAAGAAAATCGATTAAGCCCCTTTTTAACGCTACAAAAGCACCTAGTAGGATAGCTAAAACAATGGCAACTAGCTGAATGACGAGCGCTGATCCTAATGAATAACGAATACCTAAAAGGAGGCGTGACAAGATACACCTTCCTAAATGATCTGTACCTAATGGATAGTCCCAAGACGGAACCGAAAATTTCTTAGCTATATCGACAGCTAAAGGGTCATGTGGCATTAAAATTGGCGCAAATAGCCCCGACAAGCCAATGATAACAAGGAGCGATAGACTAATGAATCCTATCAAATTGCCACTTTTTGTTCGTACGAAGTTCATTTTTAATCTCTCCTGCCCTTCATCATTAGATGAGGGTCCAATAAACGATGCAATATATCTGTGCATAAATTGGCAAGCACATAGATAACAGCGATAATTAATACATAGCATTGTACAACTGGGTAATCCCTGTTCATAATGGATTCGATTAAGTACCTGCCGAGTCCTGGCCAGCTAAAAACCTGCTCCACAATGACGGCTCCACCTAGTAGATTCCCAAGGGTCATGCCTAACAGGGATGTCAATGGAATAGCAGCATTTCGCAACACATGACGGATAAGAATCACAGAGCTTTTTAATCCTCTTAACTGTGCATATTGAACATATTGCTGCTGTAATTCTTCTAGGATGGTTGAACGGATAAATTGAACGAACAAGCCAATTGTTGGTAAAGCCAGTGTGAATGCGGGTAAAACCAAATGAGATAGTGTGCCCTTCCCATTTGTCGGAAAGAATCCTAATTTCAAGCTAAATAAATAGAGTAGTAGGAAACCTAGCCAAAAGGTTGGAATCGACACACTCAGGATGGTAAAGAATCGAATGATTTTATCGATGATGGTGTGCTTATACAATGCGCTTATCACCCCGAATGGGATACTTAGCCCTAAAATAAGGACAAACGCAGCAATCGCTAATTCAATGGTTGCGGGTAATTTCGCAAATAGCTCATGTGCCACGGGTAATTTACTAACAAAAGATGTGCCGAAATCTAGCTGTAATACGCCTTTTCCCCATAGTAAATATTGAAGAAGAAACGACTTGTCCGTCCCTAGTTCTTCACGTAATGCCTGAATGGCTTCCTCTGTTGGCGCAACTCTTGCCAAACGTAGTATGACTTCAGCAGGCTCTACTGGAACGAAACGAATAAATACAAAGGTTAGGATGGAAACGCCTAATAAGACAAAGGGCAAAGTCAAAATTCTTTTTAAACAAAACATCCATGTCGACTCATACATGCTGTCACTTCCTACTCAATCCTATGATAAAGAGAGAGCTGTCTTTGCTAGACATACTCTCTCTTCCACTTTTATTTTTCTGTAGCCATTTGTGCATAAGGTATATCGTATTCAGATGCACGTGGGGCAAAATCCTTTAGATATGGTTGATAAATCACATTATTTGTTTCGTAAGATATTGGATAGAATAGTGCTTGGTCATGGAACATCGTTAAAATATCCGTATAAAGCTGCACGCGTTCCTCTTCATCTGTCCCTACTAATAATTGGTGAATTTTCGTATCAATTTCTTTGGCATTTGGTAAGCCTAATTTCGCCTCATACACACCACTAGCATTTGGTGTAGCTGATTCATTTGCAAAACTATGAGGGTCTGTTGGCGGTCCATTGGTACGCCAGAAATTAATCTCTACCTGGTCATCCATCAATTTTTGAAGACCGACCATCACATCTGCACCTTCTAAATTCAACTGTACGCCAATTTTTGCTAATTCACCTTGCATTAATTCTGCCATTGGTTTTTGAATCGCATCGGATGCAATGTAAATTAAATCTAATGATAGTGGTTGTCCGTTTTTCGAACGAATTTTTTCTCCATTCTGTAACGTCCACCCTGCCTCATCTAGCAATTGTTGCGCTTTTTCCGGATTGTATAATATAGGCGCTAAATCTATATTGGCATAAGGAATCGCATCCCAGAACAATGTGTTTGCCACTTTTTCTGTACCATGTGTAATACTGTCTACCATTTGCTCCTTATTAATAGCATATTGAATGGCTTGACGTACCTTTAATTCAGCTAACGGGCCAGATTGTGTATTGAACAGCAGTGCTTTCGTAGACAAAGGCTCAGAGGTAGCTGTTTTATATTTCCCACTGTCTTTTAAATACGTATAGTTATCTAAACTAATAATGCCACGACCATAAATTAAATCTAATTCTTCGTTTTCAAATGCCAATGAAATAGATTCTGAATCAGGGATAATTTTTACTTTTATTTGTTCTACTAGTGGTTTTTCTCCCCAATAGTTTTCATTGCGACTAAATAATGCATATTCGTCCTTTTTGTATTCAGTTAACACCCATGGGCCTGTCCCAATCGGTTCCTTGATAGAATCTTGCGTCGTATCGCCTTCTGGGAATCCGTTATCCCCTAAAAAGCGGAAAGGTCTGACAAAGGCAAGTTCGTTTAAGACAGGATAATAGGGTTCATCCAATTGCAGACGAATGGTAAAATCATCCATTTTTACAACCTCTTTCATATGGTTGACCATGCCCATCCAAGAATGCATGTCTCGATTCGCTAATACGGCATCAAAATTACGAATGACATTATCGGCATTAAAAGCAGTTCCATCTGAATACTTCACATCTTTTCTTAAATGGAAAGTATACGAAGTTTTGTCCTCTGAGATGTCCCAGCTTTCTGCTAGCTTTGGCGTAACCGTGCCATCATCATTGTATTCCACCAAGGATTCATAGACCATGGCTTGGGCAGTCATTTGATTCGGTAAATATGTATGAGGATTCAATGGACCGACATCTAATGGCCAGCCAATTGTTATCATTTTTTCATTTGTTTGTGGTGTCGCTGTCTTCCCCTTTTCTTCATCCGTGCTTGTACAGCCAGCAAGTAAACTGAACATCAGCACAAGCAGTAAAGGAAGTAAATACTTAGTCAATCTCATTTTCTGTCTCCTATCTCTATTCGTAGTGCAAATAAATCTACTTGTTGAAGAAGAGAGGGCATAAAAAAACCTTATTCTAAAAAAGAATAAGGACAGAAAAACTCACGATGAGCAAGTCTCCATCCATCTCCCTATCTTTCGTAGATCATCAATGAATCTTCTTACAAGCAGGCATTCTGGCTCATGAATCATGATTTTGCTTCACCTTCCCAAGTACTTACTCAGTGGTATTTGAAACAAAACTCCTCATTTACAGCTGCGGGACAGCATGGGATTTTCACCCATTTTCCTTTTAATTGAATGAAAGACGAATTCATTCAAACTTGTAATGATTGCTATGAAATTAGTAATAAACATAACATGCTCGCATGTTCACGTCAATTTTATTTTCTGAATATAATAAATTCCTCCAAACAACATAAAAAGACCAGGTAACTTACCCTGGCCTTTATTATCTTTTGGAGAGTAGATGTAGTAGATTAAATAAATCATTTCATTATCTTGATGTAGATTGTTGTACGGCTTGACGCAATGTTTTAGTAGCAGCAACCATATTGGCTAAAGCTGCAACGGTTTCTGTTTCTTTTCTTGTCTTTAAGCCACAATCTGGATTCACCCAAAATTGATGGCGATCAAGAACCTGTATACTATCTTTCATAATAGTGAGCATTTCTTCCTCACTTGGTACACGTGGGCTATGAATATCATAGACACCTAAACCTATTCCTTTTTTATAGGGTTGCACTTGTAGTGACGTGATGAGTTCCCCATGGCTTCGCGATGTTTCAATGGAAATCACATCTGCATCTAGTGCGCTAATCGGTTCGATGAAATCATTAAATTCGCAGTAACACATATGTGTATGGATTTGTGTTTCATCTTTGACACTAGATGTAGCAAGCTTGAAGGAATTGACAGCCCAATCTAAGTAAGCCCCCCACTCTTCTTTTCGAAGCGGTAAGCCTTCTCTTAGTGCTGGCTCATCCACTTGAATAATTGAAATACCTGCGTTTTCTAGTGCTTCCACCTCTTTGCGAAGTGCTAATGCAATTTGATAAGCGACATCTTGACGGGAAAGATCATCGCGTACAAACGACCAATTTAATATCGTCACAGGCCCTGTCAGCATGCCTTTTACAAATCGCTTTGTTAGGCTTTGAGCATAGGCTGATTCTTTTACGGTAATGGGTGAGGCCCACGCAACATCTCCATAAATGATCGGAGGCTTCACACAGCGTGACCCGTATGAAACGACCCATGCTTTTTCTGTAAAGGCAAAGCCAGTCAGTTTTTCACCAAAATATTCTACCATGTCTGTACGCTCAAATTCACCATGAACGAGTACATCGATATCTAGGTCCTCTTGTATAGTGATCCAGCGCTTAGTTTCCTCTTCTATAAATGCCTCATAGTCTTCATTTGCTAGTTGTTTCTTTCGCCAAGCATTACGATTTCTTTTCACCTCATCAGATTGTGGGAAGCTACCGATTGTAGTCGTTGGGAACAGTGGTAACGCTAAGGCCTGTTGTTGTATATTTTGACGTTGCGTAAAATCACTTTGTCGTTCAAAATCTTGCGTTGTCACAGTTTGAACAGCTTGATGAATCAACTTGTTTTGGCGGATTGGATGATTTTTTAGAGCCTCAATCGCCTTCATACTTTCTGAAAAATTATGTTGTAAGGAACCATCTTTATCTCGTCTAAATTTAGTTAGCCCCGTGATTTCTACGATTTTTTCATCTGCGAAGGCCAAAGCCTGCTTTAAAACAGGGTCAAGTTCATTTTCAAGAGAGGTTGTGATTGGAACATGCTGTAGGTTACTTGATGGTTGAATCCATAGCTCTTCGGCCTGACTTAGCTGTTCAATGGCTTGAATCGTTGCGTTGACCTCTGCAAGGTTTGAACGCCAAATATCACGGCCATTTACAACCCCAATTGCCAATACTTTATCCTGCGGGAAACCAAATTGACGCAGTGACTCCATATTCCCTTTATAGCCATGAACAAAGTCTAGGCCAAATCCTTGAACAGGCAGCGTAATCAATGTTTCATAGGCACATAATGCTTCAAAATAAGTTTGTAGCATAATCTTAGCCCCTGGAACAGCAACGGCTAACTGGTCGTAAATTTCTTGCACCAGCTTTATCTCTGCTGGATCAAGGGTTGTAACAAGGGATGGCTCTTCTAGCTGAATCCAAGCGGCACCTGCATCCACTAGCTCTTTTAATACCTGTGTATAGAGCGGTAATAAGGCTAATAAGTATTCAACCTGTGTTAATTTGTTGTAGCCTTTCGTTAACTTACAAAATGTATAGGGACCAATCAATGTCGGCTTCGCGATGATCTCGAATGCTTCTTTCGTCTCTAAAAAGTCAGCTAACACTTTATTTTCTGTTAGTTGTAAGGCTTGTCCCTCATACTCAGGAACAATATAGTGATAATTGGTATTAAACCATTTTGTCATTTCACTCGCTACGGCTGTTTTATTCCCTCTTGCTACACTGTAGTAGGTATGTAAATCGACTTTACCACCTTGCCAGTTAAAGCGTTTTGGTACTAGACCAAACATCAAAGCCGTATCTAACATTCTATCGTAATACGTAAAATCACCAACTGTCACCATTTCGATACCCAATTGTAGCTGCTTGTCGATTCTCGCTAAACGAATCTTCTTTAATCTTTCCTCAAAGTCCTCTTCAGAAAGTTCATTACGCCAAAATAATTCTAATGCTTTTTTCCATTCGCGATCTTCCCCTATATAGGGGTAACCAATGAGTGTGCTTGTATAGGTCATGTTTTAATCTCCTTTTTAGAAAAAATAAAAAGCCATTCTCCTATTTGGAAAATGGCTGCATGTTAAAATTATGAATGCTAAAACAATACGAAAAAGTATCTACTTTTACATAAACATTATCGCACAGTGCCTATTTGGTCACTTTTCACCACCTATTTCCACGTAGGTATTTGGTGTGTACTAGAAATTGGCAGGTCTCCTGGCTTTTCATCAACACGCCTCACAGCCTTCCCAGTTTCCCCAGTGGCATTTGTGATTTGCTCCGAATTACAGTTGCGGGACAGCGTCGGATTTGCACCGACTTCCCTTTTAAGCCAAACTTTCATTTGGCACCAAGTCTTACACATTATTCAATTATGCTCCTACTATAGCATACATTTCAGAATAGTAGAAATTATTTTTAAACAATTATATAAATTATTTCTATAAATATTCTAGGAATTATTAAATATCTCCGCTAAGATAAGGCTACATTGTATTTTGTTAAAAAATTTGTTACTATAAATAGACAATTATGAGAGGACTGATGAATGGACAATGTTGAACTAAACTATATTTTTATTTGAATTGAATGATTTCAAACCAAAATATAGGGTTAGTCTATCCATTTTTAACAATCAGTTGGCATTTTATTTGTCATGATACGAGTGGCAAATCGACTTTATTCAGTGAAAGACTAATCCTTCCAATGCACGATTGGAGGGATTTTTTTCTTGCTCTCATCGTTGAATCTGTACCTTTCATCTACTCGTAAAGGAGAGAGATAATATGAGCGATTCAGATACTATTGTGACGCATGTAATACTCCGTATAAGTCGTTAATATCCATCTACTTATACGGAGCAATGAAGCATAGATGGATAGACCGACTTTGTATGAAAAGGAAAACTATTGCAATACAAAGGAGGAATTATCATGTCCATGATACAAGTACAAAACCTAACTTTTTCTTATCCAAGTAGCTTTGACAATATTTTTGAAGGGGTAAACTTCCAAATCGACACGGATTGGAAACTTGGATTTATCGGGAGAAACGGACGAGGTAAAACAACATTCTTTCAGTTGCTATTAGGCAATTATGAGTATAGCGGAAAAATCATCTCTTCCGTAGACTTTACTTATTTCCCCTACCCCGTTTCGGATCCAAATAAATATACACACGAAATTTTTGAAGAAATTTGCCCTCAGGCAGAGGATTGGGAATGTTTACGTGAAATAGCTTATCTACATGTAGATGCGGAGGTTATGTATCGTCCTTTTAAAACATTATCCAACGGTGAGCAAACAAAGGTGCTGCTTGCGGCGTTATTTTTGACAGAGGGTCAATTTTTATTAATTGATGAACCTACCAATCATCTCGATACGGATGCACGAAAGACGGTCTCAGATTATCTTCGTAGGAAAAAAGGATTTATTTTAATTTCGCATGACAGAAGCTTTTTAGATGGCTGCGTTGACCATATTTTATCGATCAATAGAGCCAATATTGACGTTCAAAGTGGTAATTACTCATCTTGGAAGCTCAATTTTGATCGACAGCAGGAACATGAAGAAGCAACCAATCAACGACTGCAAAAAGATATCGACCGATTAAAACAGTCCTCAAAGCGTTCGGTAGGTTGGTCTAATCAAGTGGAAGCCTCCAAAAACGGGACAACCAATTCAGGTTCCAAGCTGGACAAAGGCTTTGTTGGACATAAGGCAGCCAAGATGATGAAACGAGCAAAGAACCTAGAATCCAGACAACAAAGAGCTATTGAGGAAAAATCAAAACTGCTAAAAAATGTTGAAAAAACCGAGTCATTGAAAGTAGAGCCATTGGCATGTCCATCAAAGGAAATGGTTGTTGTCACGGATGTATCGATTCGGTACGATGACCATATCGTGAATAAGCCTATTAGCTTCCAAGTGGCACAAGGTGATCGCATTGTTATAGATGGCAAAAATGGAAGCGGAAAAAGTAGTATTCTAAAACTTATTCTAGGCAAGCCCATCCAACATACAGGCGCCATTAAATTAGCTTCAGGTCTGGTCATTTCCTATGTTCAACAGGATACATCCCATTTGAAGGGGTTATTATCGGAATTTATTGAAGAGCATGGTATTGATGAGACGTTATTTAAATCAATCCTGCGCAAGATGGATTTTGAGCGAATTCAATTTGAGAAAGACATCTCTCATTATTCTGGTGGACAAAAGAAAAAACTGCTGATTGCTAAAAGCTTGTGTGAGAAAGCTCATTTATATATTTGGGATGAACCACTCAATTTTATTGATATCTATTCACGTATGCAGATTGAAGAGCTTATTCAAAGCGCTCATCTCACAATGGTGATAGTTGAGCATGACCAGGCATTTCAACAAGCCGTGGCAACGAAAACGATAGCTATGTAGTGAAGAGAAGAATCCAATTTATGGATTCTTCTTTTTTAATGATATTGGAACCAAGGGACCCATTTATTATTTGTTTCTTTCACAATATATAGCTCCCCAAGAGATGCACTTTGCGCTGGGAGTAATCTTGGAAACCTTAGTCGAACAAACCAGGAGTGATTCGCCACATTTTCTCCACAGAAGTTCATCGCCATTTTATAGTAATTCTCCTCCATGCCAGTTAATAATGGCATAGGTTTTATCACCTCAATTTGCCACTCCTGATACTCAGGACTTGAGCCATATACTTTTGGAATGATGTCAGCCAATGATTGAATAAGCTCATCTTTGTCTTTCTCCGTGGTTTTCATCAATACATCTGGATTTGGACATACTAAGCCTTCAGGTTCTGACGCCAAAGATGCTGTTGGAAATAACAAAAGCATACATATAAAGGGCATCATTATTTTTCGCAACGTATCCCCTCCCTTTCTTAAAAATGCTCGATAATTTACTGTGATTGGCGCATCCTATAAAGTATCATCCTACAGAAAGGCTCCTATTCCATGAAAAAAATCACTTATGTTTTAATGGCTATCGTAACTATTTTGATGCTGCCCAGTAAGATGTATGCACAAAGTGAACAAACTGATGAGAAACTGATTGCTGACACATTGATCACAATCCTTAATCCATATATAGAAAAGGAAATTGATCATTACTACGGCTATCCTAAGCAGTATGGCTTATATGATGTGAAAATTTTAAAGATTGTCAGAGAAAGTCAATTTGGCTTTAAAGTTAACGTTGAAGTCACCACCTTTGGACATGCACATTCCCCACCCAATAGTAAGGAAATCATTACGTTTGAAGTCAGTCCAACTGGTGTCAGCACACTTCGCTATAAACATGAGGCGGATGATATAGAAAAAGCAATAGATGCATTCTATCGCGCAACACTTTCAGATATACAGCAAAGCATTGATTTGGACTTGTCATCGTATATTTCCTATAGATACGATCAATTGCAATACCAAGCTGAAATCAATAATGACATGAAACCCCTTGCTGCAATTGCAGAGGAAATAGCCACCAATATTTTATTTCCTGAGCGAAAGATACCCTACAAAAATGTCATAGACCCTGTCACCTTTATCAAAGGTAATACAGGCTATATGCTTTTTAAAAGGGCGGATGGAACAAATGTAAAATATGAACTGCAAAAGAAAGATGGCACATGGATCGTAACAGATAAAGCAAGTAAGCCAGGTAAGAAGATGGAGGATTTGTTGCCTTGGTATATGTAAAGGATTGGGAATTTAATTTTTCCCAATCCTTTTCGCTTGCCTCTTTTATTTCAAATTGTTTGTATAACGGATCTTTCATCCATTATAGATTGAGTAAGTATTCGTTATATGTTCTATTAATCTTTTCTGGCACAGAGAGGTCAATTTCAGCTAATTTCGCCTCTATAGTTTTATAGAATTTTAAACATTCCTGTTTCCTATTATGCTGAATTAAGAATTCCAACAATTGAAACATATAATGTTCATTGTATTCATCAAGCTCTAATAGCTTTTGTAAGCAATTATATTTTAATAGAGCATGGTCAGCGTTTGTACGAGCCGTATACTGTTCAAGCACATGTAAGACAGCTTGCTTTAAGCGAAGCCTGATTTGATTAACCCATAAATACTCTTCATCCACTAAAAAATCCCCTTCATAGCAATTCAATAACTGCTGAATGGATTTCTCATCATGTTGGTCCTTCTCTAATAATTGATTGAGCTCATCATAATCCGTTTTAATGACTGCATTTAATTTATAATGATTATTGACTAATAGGATGGGATTCTGTAAGCCATTGTCCTTTAATATCTTTCTTAAATGATAAATAGTTGTATGTAAGTTACTTGCTGCCTTTTCAAAGTTCAAATCTGGCCACAATTCCTCTAAAAGGACGGCATTTAACATGGGCCTTTTTTGGTGAAATAATAAATATAAAAAAAGTTCACGTACTTTTCTTGTACGCCATTTCATCACATTATGTTGAACGTCCAATAAATAAAAACTGCCTAAAGTATGCGCATATAATGAGTTTTCCTTCTCCTCCCATTGTACCGCAGCGACGACCATTTTTTTCTGTGCTTTTGTTAACGCTATAATAAGTCGTTTTTCATGTACAGGCTTTAATAAATAATCTGTTGCCTCTACTTCAAAGGCCTCCACTGCAAATTGGGTATGAGCCGTCACAAAAATGATTTGTAAGGATGGTTGCTTGTGTAGTAGTTGCTTCGCAAGTTGCATACCGTGTGTGTCAATCATTTCAATATCTAAAAACACTACATCAATCTTTTCTTTTTCAAGAAAATGGAGGGCTTCAGTTGAATTTGTAAATGTCCCCTTAATGTTAATCTGAAATTGAGTAAGTTGTTTAACCATGATCGTTAAAATATCAATGGCTAATTTTTCATCATCAACGATCATTATATTCATGTGCCACCACCCTCTGGTAATAAAACGACAATTGTTGTTCCCTTTCCTTCTTCGCTGTATATTCGTAAACTAGCATTTATTATTAATTTAAATGTCTTTAATTGATTCATAAAGCCGATTCTTGTACTTTTTTCATTCCCATCCGTCATAGTTGAACGCATCCTTTTACCTGAATCTTTTCATCCACTATGAATAGTATACTTTTTTACCTACTTTTTTTCAAACGGAAGTACTGCTAATTTCATATTCATCAACACTCATCTTTGAATAATTTCCCTGAATATAGTCTTCAACAACTACTAATTTCACCTTTTTGAAAAGGATTTTCATGAATTAGCTTCTTTTATCCTCCACATCCACCAGCCTCATATTTGAGCTATAAAAAGTTTGAAGATTGAATGAAAACCGTTCACACAATAGTGACCTTCTTCAAACAATTGAAGGATTTGTAGTTTTAGTTCGATTGGATACTTGCTTTGCCACATAAAAACGCCCCTTAGATAAACAGATTTTATTTCTTAATCTGTCTACCTAATGGGGAGCATAGCACGAATTTTCAGGTAACTTTTAAAACCTCTTTTATGTATGATTTGTGGCTGGTTATTGAATGAAAAAACTATCACTAATCGCATGGCTATAATTACAATAATCATATTTTTTCATTACCAAGCTCCCATTCAGATGTATCTTTACATCATATTGTTCACCCTTTGAGATAGTAGCATATTAAGTTTGAACAAAATCTGAACAAAGAATCATAACGCCTTATAGGAGTTTTAGTTTGTTATTATTTTGAAAAATTAATTTCAAGCGGTATCTAGAAATTTTTAAACAGTCCTTCCACATTATTGAAGGAAAATATTAATCATTAAAATTTTTCTAAAAAAATGTTATTATCAGAAAGGATTTAAGATTGATGGAGGATTTAAATGAATGAAGGTTGATTTTGAAGAGCTATTAAATGGTGTTTTTTCATCTATACAGGCTATTGAAGGAGTAAAATCCGTGGATTCCATTCTTGAAGTATTAAAGGATCGAATTGTTTTCCCTGAGATTACCACCTTAATAGTGAACGCTAGATTTGAATTGGTTTATTTATTTAATGAGCAAAAAGTAGTATTTAAAACATTAAGAGAAGTTTTGATTGATTCAATTTATATAGAAGAAATTAATTTAATCAATCAACATTGTAGTTCAATTGAAAGTATTCTAAATGACTTTGTTAACACAGATACACTGAAGAATTATTCTTTAAGTCTCCTTTCTTTTAAGTATAAAGAGAAAATTCCCAATAGTTAATATGGTGATGGAACTAGCGAACTAAAAATGGAGTGTGGCAAGTGTCCTTTCTCCAAACTCCATTTTTCCCACGCTAAAACCTATTATTTCTGTTGGTATAAAATGATTTGAGCAATTCCGATAAAATATTCGGATTCAACAATGATATGATTTAATACAACTTTAGCTGTCGGATTGGCGCTTATCGGTTGACTTTCTTCCATTAGAGTTCGACAAAACTGGATAAATTGATCACTCTGTTGTAGACAGAAGGTAGTTAGCTGTAAAATATCCTGAAACAAGGCTGGGGAAACTTGTCCCTGTGAACGATTGACTGTTTCTATATATCTTACAACTTGCTGATGTGTTTGAGCGAAAGCTTTTTCCCATTCCTTTAACGCATCGACATATTGCTGCTCCAAATCTTTTACAAGCTCTCTTATTACTACTGTATGCTCCTCTTCTTGATGCTTCCAAAATTCAGCTTCATCTAATACACGTAACGGCATTTGATTGCCATAATAAAATTGCATGAAAATCCCCCTCCCACCTATCGCTACTATGTATATACAAGAAATGTGGAAATAGAACTTTGAAAGATTCACAACATATGACACCTATCAAACCAAGCATTGTTTAATAGCTTAATGCCCGTGTCAATCTCATCTTCCGCTAGGTTAGCAAATCCAAGTAAAACTTTTGCGGGCTGTAAGATCGAGGGGTTTGCATAAAAAATGGATGTTGGGTAGACCCGAACGCCAGCCATTTTTGCTGTATCAATCAATTCCTCTTCAGACATCTTATTATTTGGTTCTAGTAAAATATGTAAGCCACTGCTAGCCCCATATATTTTCACATTTTCCCCAAAAGTTTGATGAATGGCCTTAAGTAAAGCCTCATATCTTCGCTTATAGCTATTGCGTGTTTTATTTAAGTGTCTCTCCCAATACCCACTCTCCATAAATAGTTGTAACGTATGCTGATGGAGTCTCGATACAGTTTGAACATAGTAATTGTTGCGATGAAATATATTGATTAATTTTCTTGATAATATCATGTAGCTTAGTTTGATAGAGGGAATCAAAGATTTTGAAAAGGTGCCCATATAGATGACCCGATCATTCGAATCTAATCCTTGTAGAGCAGGTATCGGTTTTCCAGCATATCGAAATTCCCCATCATAATCATCCTCGATGATATAAGCATTTTCTTCCTTTGCCCACTCTAGTAATGCTAATCTTCTTGAGATAGGCATAACCGTTCCAAGGGGAAATTGATGGGAGGGCGTAACATAAACAGCCTTTATTTTGTTTTTCCTTAATTGGTCGATATGAATCCCGTGATTGTCAAGAGAGATTGGTTTCACCTTTATAGCATTATCTTTAAACAGATGGCGAACGCGATAATAACCTGGATCTTCCATAGCAAAAAGTTCATTTCGCCCAATTAAGTTACATACGATGCCCATAAGAAACTGCAGGCCTGCACCAATAACAATTTGGTCTGCACTGCATTGCACCCCTCTAGCTTCATAAAGATAGCTTGCCATATAATTCCTTAATTCAAGCTCGCCCTGTGGATCTCCGTATAAAAGCAGTTGAGCCTGTTCTTCATCAAGGCTTTGCATCGTTAATTTACGCCATATTTTAAAGGGAAAATCTTTTAAATTAATATCCCCATAATTAAAATCGTACTTAATAGCGGGTCGTTCTTGTTTTTGCTGAGTTGTTAATTGAGGTTCAAAATGATGAGGGTTTGCTTGGAAATAACCTTTTTCAAGATCGACCACAAATAGTCCCTCTCGTTCTTTACTAACCACATAGCCCTCTGCAAGGAGCTGCTGGTAAGCTGCATCTACCGTGTTGCGACTAATCTGTAAATGTTTAGCTAGACTACGCTGAGACGGCAATTTGCTTTGAGCTGAGATATTGCCATTTTGGATTTCAGCTTTTATATAGTTATATAATTGAAGATAAAGCGGTTCTTCACTATTCAGGTTTGGTGTCATTTCGAGCATGGTTTCTTGGCTCCTTTGGAAATAGCGTTATTGGCACTTTTAAGAGGTGCCAGTAATTGATTATAATAAAATCTACATTGTTGAGTAGAAAATGTAAAGACGTCCATACACAATTATTTGTTTATTCCAAAAACTCGCGATGATTTTATGTATAAGGAGAGATTTCCATGTATGTTCCTAAGTATTACAAAGTAACGGATTTAGAAGAAATCAAAGAATTTATTCAGCATAATGCCTTTGCAACAATTGTTTCAATTAGAAAAGGTAAGCCAATAGCAGCTCATATCCCCGTACTCCTGAAAAAAATCGAGGATGACTATTATCTGACAGGTCACTTAGCCTATGGCAACCCATTATGGAAGACCTTTGAGGAGGTGCATGACATTCTGGTGATATTTAATGGTCCACATGCCTATATCTCTTCCTCTTGGTATGAGCATGAAAATGTGCCAACCTGGAATTATCAAGCTGTCCATGTTTATGGAAAAGCAAATGTCATGGAAGGAAAAGACTTAGAACAAGATTTGTCTAGCTTACTTGAAAAATATGAATCATTCCGTGAAAATCCTGTCTTGTGGGATAAACTATCTCCGGAGCTTCTGCAGCAAGAAATGAAAGGAATAAAAGGGTTTAAAATAAAGGTAGAAGAAGTGCAAGCTGCCTATAAATTAAGTCAAAATCGTAATGCGAGTGATTACGCCAATATTATAAATGAGCTCTATAAAGAGGAAGATCCACATGCTGATGCGGTGGCTGCGGCCATGAAGAAAAATAGAAGCAATTAAAAGAGAAGGCAGAAATGTTGTGAATCAACGTTTCTGCCATAAAAATTTTAGGCTAGTGTTTTGGTCATGATAAGATCGATTTGTTCTTCGTCACCCATATAAAATGAGTGGGCTCCTGTTTGGACAAAGCCTATTTTCTGATAAAAACCGATGGCACTGTCATTTTTCTCCCAAACCCCCAGCCAAATGCTTTTTTTGTTTTGAGCCACAGCCTCCTCTATTGCTTTATTCATAAGGTATTTGCCTAGCCCTTTTCCTTGATATTGATGTCGAACATAAATTCTTTCCACCTCTAATGACTCAGCACCCATTAGTTCGGATTGTGCTTCATTGACATTTACTTTTAAATAGCCAGCTATTTCTTCCTCATAATAGATAAAATAGAACGCCGAATCCATATTGGCTAACTCCTTCTCTAGCTGCTGCTCATGAAAGGCACGCTCTAAATAAGCCTTCATATTTTCAGGAGAGTTCTGATCTTTAAATGTATCATGGAATGTTTCAATACTTATTGCTTGTAGCTTTTTTAAATCTGCTTGTTGACATTTCTCTAATTTAATAGTCATTGATTTCACTCCTTTGTCGTAAACTCTTTTTAAATTTTATATTGTAAATGCAATAAAAAGAGTATATAGTCAATTTAACGTAATTTTATTGTATTTGCAATAAAATTAATGAGAGGAGGTCTTTTATTTGAAATATGTCTTTTATGTAGTGGGCATTTTAATTTTAACGCTAGGTATTTCGCTCACGATTCAATCTAACCTCGGCACATCACCTTTTGATGCTCTTCTCGTAGGATTATCTAAAAATGTGGGGCTAACTGTAGGAAGTTGGGAAATCATTTTAGCGCTCCTATTAATATGTAGTAATTCCCTGTTAGCTAGACAAAGGCCAGAAATTTTAGGATTGATCACCGCATTTATTACGGGTATAGGGATCGATATGTGGTTATTTTTATTCCACGATGTTATAACCCCTGATATTTGGTATAGCCAAGCCGTTTGTTTTGTCATAGGATTGGTTGTAGTTGGTTTAGGAACGGCAACCTATTTACATACAAATTTTGCGCCAATTCCTGTAGATCGACTAACCTTAATTATTAAAGAATTAACGAAAAAAACGATTTTTTTCTCAAGAACAGCTATTTACCTCTTATTCTTAGTGTTGGCGATCATTTGTAAAGGCCCAATCGGTATCGGTACATTATTAACGGTTTGTTTAGGTGGCTTTATCCTGCATTTCTTTATGCCCATTACTGGGAGAATACTAGATAATATATTGAATAAGTCCTAAAATAGAAAACCAGATACTCGCTCAAGAATGAGTTCTGGTTTTGTGACGCCTAATCTTCCTCAAGTTCCACTCTGTATTGATTGAAAATGGACCATCGCTTCAAAAGCTTTGGCATAACTAATCTCTAAAAATACAAAGCGGTCGACGATTACAGGAATTAATCGTGTCATAAAACAATCCAAATAATTGCATAATACACCTCTGTGATACAATTTTAACTAACATCTTGCCAACTTTATTTTCCCATTTTGAAAAAAGGTTTCTATTAACGTAGATGCTTTCACATTATAACTATTAGTAAATATCATTCCACAAATTTTACGGTTCACAGAATTGGATAAAATATAAAAAAAGCACTTATGTCCCTATAAATCCATTAATTTCATATATTTTTAGTAAAATTGCCCATTATTATTGCAAAAGTTTTACACAATTAAAATTCAGGTTTCAAATTTGGTGTTTAGGGGTAATCGGTAATATTATTGAAAAATAACTCTACCCTATTTCATGCTATTCTTACTTTAGTTCAAAGGCGATAGCTTTTTGAAAGGAGTAAGATAGAATTGAAGAAAAAATGGTTACTACCCATTTTCGCATCGTTTATGTTCTTTACAGGTATTGGTATTCATGATGCGAAAGCGGCAACAATAACAGATATAACTACTACAGCAAAAGCATATATTGGTGCTCCTTATAAATATGGAGGAACAGATATTAAGACAGGTGTGGATTGCTCAGCCTATACGCAATTAGTCTTTTCTAAGCTAGGCATGTCATTAGAGCGTACATCTAAAGCTCAATACCAGCAAGGTACGTCAATCTCAAAAGACAATTTAAAAACGGGTGATCTCGTATTTTTTAATACTTCTGGAAGCGGTGTTTCACACGTTGGCATATACATAGGTGACAATAATTTCATTTCAGCTACTACAAGTTCCGGTGTTAAGGTAGATACAGTCAATGACCCTTACTATTGGGGTTCACGTTATGTAGGGGCAAAACGTATTGCCAACTTCTCTGATTATGGAGAAGTAAAAGATGCGGAAATTGACTTTAGTATTTATGCATCGCGTGGAGAGGTAGCTCTTCGATTAGCCAATAAATTACATTTAGATACGAGTAATACAAATTCAAGTTTCCCAGATATTAAGCCATCATCTAAATATGCAGGTGCTGCAGAGGCACTTAAAAAAATGGGCGTTTTTACGGGTGATGATAATGGAAAATTCAATCCTGGTTCTCCAATGACACGTGGGCAACTATCTAAAGTCTTAGTGGAAGCATTTCATTTAACACAGCAAGGAACAGCTGAACAATTTATTGATGTTCCAGGCTCACATTGGGCAAATAATTATGTAGCGATCCTTGCTTCGAATAAAGTAACCGTAGGTAAAGGTGACGGCACATTCGGTGTGAACGACAATGTCACATTGGCCCAATTAGATGCTTTTATCCAACGATTAGCTCAATAACTACTAGAAAAGGTGTTTCATTTTTGGATGAAATGCCTTTTTTATACTTTCTAGACTCCCCCACCTCTATATAACATCCCTTAATAAAAAACGGGCGTTGCTTCAGTTGAGCAACACCCGTTTTGCATTTATTCCTCTACTTGCTTTCCAGCAACTTCCCCACCTGTGTGATTATCATAGTTAGGCTTAACTCGCTTAAT
Organism: Lysinibacillus sp. PWR01; assembly: GCF_043359455.1. Classification (NCBI taxonomy): domain Bacteria; kingdom Bacillati; phylum Bacillota; class Bacilli; order Caryophanales; family Bacillaceae; genus Lysinibacillus; species Lysinibacillus sp. PWR01. The sequence continues at coordinate 205,299 of NZ_JBHERJ010000073.1, forward strand.
AAAGAAAGCTAGTATGAGTGCGATCGCCGCAATCAATGTAGATAGGAAGAACGTATAATTAATACCATGTAGCATGGCTTCGTTTAAGATTTGCTGCTTTAATTCGCTGGCAGATTGTGTCGTAGCCTGTGCTGCATTGGCACTCATATTGTTCATCGCACCTGCAGCCAATTCCTCTGCCTTGGCCGTTGTTTTATTGTTCATAATCGTAATCAGCACCGCAGAACCAATCGCACCCGAAACCTGCTGTAATGTGTTGTTCATGGCTGTGCCGTGTGGGTTATTGTGCGCTGGTAGCTGATTCAAACCATTTGTCATCACGGGCATCATTACCATCGACATCCCAAACATACGTAATGTATATAGAAGCACTAATGTAGAATAAGCCGTATCCATACTAATTTTGCTGAAGTAATACGACGTTACGATGGTGATGATTAAGCCAAATACAGCCAAGCTTCTTGCCCCGTATTTATCAAAGAGCTTCCCTGTAATCGGCGACATAATGCCCATCACAATGGCACCAGGTAGCATGAGTAGACCTGAATCCATTGGTGAAATACCACGAATGGTTTGTACGTAAATAGGCATTAAAATCATAGCCGAGAACATCGCCACCGAAATGACGATGGAGATGGCTGAGGATAAAGCAAACATTGGATATTTGAAAATACGAAACTCAAGCATTGGCTCATCCATTCGTAGCTGACGAAGGGTAAAGGTAATTAAAGCAAGTGTTCCAATAATAATTGTTCCATATACAAGGATATGATCCCATCCTTTTTCACCAGCGGAACTAAAGCCATAAAGCAAGCCGCCAAATCCAATGCTTGAAAGAATAAGAGAAATCACATCGAGCTTAATGGCACGTTGTGGTGTCACATCCTTTAATTTAAAGGCCGCAAAAATTAAAGTTAAAATAGCAATTGGTAGCACAAGATCAAATAACATTCTCCAGCTGTAATGCTCGATTAACCAACCAGAAAGCGTCGGGCCGATTGCTGGAGCCGTAATCATGACAAGACCAAACATCCCCATTGCGGCTCCTCGTTTTTCAACTGGAAATGCAGTCAGCATAACATTCATTAATAAAGGCATCATGATCGCTGAGCCTGCAGCTTGAATCATACGTGCTGCTAATAACACACCAAATGTAGGCGCAATACTAGCTAGAAATGTACCTAAAGTAAACAGAGCCATCGCTGTAATAAATAACTTTTTATCCGTAAAGCGTTGAATGAAGAACGCGCTGGCGGGAATTAAAATACCGTTAATCAACATATAGCCTGTTGAAAGCCATTGTACCGCAGTAGCATTCACATCGAATTCGTCCATAATGGCTGGTAGCGCAATGTTGAGTAAAGTCTCATTTAAAATAGCAACAAAGGCCCCGATAAATAATATGGCAATCATGCCGTATGGCGCTTTTGTCTCAACTGAAATGGTTTTCTCTGACATATAGTATCCGTCCTACTTTCTTTATCTTTTTCAATTTCATTCACATGTTTAGGAAGCCTTTGATTGTCTCAAAGAATTGAGCTGCTTCGTTTATTTTTCCCCCAATCTGCTGTTGTGCCCCTGCTGATTTCATCGCAACCACCCCTCAAAAAAATTAAAATTAAAAGTGTTGACGAAAGAATAGATTGTATTGTATAATTAAGATAGGGATAATGCGCGGTGTATTAATTATACAATGTCTATCTATATAAATTTATCATAATATTACTCATATTTCAATGCGTTTTACATAAATTCTTTTTACAAAAAGTCGATTCCTGAACTACAGGAATGCGACTTTTTTGTTGTCATTATTTTTTAATTAATCCTTCCCCTGTTAATTCGTAAATGGTCGTGGCGACTTCTTGTAAGTAGCGGCGATCATGCGAAATACTAATGATGGCCCCACCATATTGTGCTAAAGCATGGCAAAGGACAGGTGTCGTCAAAGGACTAAAATTTCTGGTTGGTTCATCCAAAATTAAAATCTCGCAACGCTCCAACATCATTTTGACTAAAAGTAGCTTTGCTTTTTGTCCCCCACTCAATTGCCCAATCGTTTGCTGCATTTCATCAGGTGTAAATTTCATGCTACCTAAAAGGGTAAAAGCCTTTGTCATGGCCTTTTTATCACCATTCGTCACTAGAAATTGAATCGGTGATTGATTTGCGTCCAATACATCCTCATAATTTTGTGGCATATATCCAATTTTTAACGAGGATTGTTCCTTTAATGAAGCCACTATACATTTTAATAAAGTTGATTTTCCTATCCCATTTTCCCCAATAATCGCCACTTTTTCAGCGCCATTGATGGATAACTTTATATTTTGGGCCAATTGTTTATTGGCAATTTGCAGTTTATCTAATGTCAGCTCTAGAATTTTTTTGTGGCGATGCACATGGATCGAGGGGTCAAAATGAAATTCGCTTGCCTCTTCTACATTGGGTATCTCTAGGAAATTTTCTGTTTCTTTATCTAGTCGTTTCTTTTGATTTTTTAATGACTTGACTTTCTTTTGTAGTCTAGGATCTGACCGTGCAACATTTCGATGCTGATGCTCTGCCTTATGCCAAACATCATGCCATTTCTTCATTTGCTTTTTATAATCTGCTGCTTGCTTTCTCGCTATTTGCTCCTGCTTATGCAAATTGTTTTCTCGATGGGAAAGATAGGTTTCATAGGGCTCTCTCGTCAACGTATAGTTAGGTAGCTGCTTGCGATGGGTTAGTTCAATATGAAGGATCGCGTTAGCTGTATGCTTGATAAAGGTTTCATCATGGGATACAAAAATGACAGGTCTCGTCGTTTTTTGAATAAATTTTTCCAGCCACTTGATTGTCCCAATATCCAAATCATTTGTTGGTTCGTCTAATAAAAGAACATCTGGATTCATAGCGAGTAATTTTAAAAAGCGATATTTAAATCGTTCCCCTCCTGAAAAATCAGCTATCTTTTTGTCTGAAACAAAGGATTCAATCCGAAATTCATCCATTGCCTTCAACATTTCTTTTGGCCAATTGTTTTCTGAAAATAATTCAGTAATGGTCAACTTTTTTTCATGTTTCGATAGCTCCTGTGAAAGATAGCCCAGTGAACAATCATTTTTAATTATCTTCCCTTCATAAGTACAATAATCAGCAATTAATTGTTCATTGTAAATACACTTCAGTAAGGTGCTTTTGCCGTTCCCCTCTTCCCCTATGATGACCATCTTGTCTTTTTTTTGAATACTAAGCTGCAGATGATCGATTAACGTCCGACTTTCTTTCATCGTCTTGATGGTGAGGTTTTGAATTTCTATCATGATAGATGCTCCTTTCGTTGTTCTTGATTACTCTTTCATTGTTAGTTGTTCATATGCATCACCCTTAAATTTGATCAAAACAAAAAAGATGCCTCTGTTTATAAACAGAAGCATCTTTGCGCAATAAAACTATACACTCTAGTTATAGAACATCATAGAGTGGTGGATTTACTATATAATAGGTGAAAATTAGCTTCTTGTTTATTTATTATGAGGTTTGCGTTTCTAATAAATAAACAATGGCTCAAATTCTTCACCCTCCGTTCCTAATAAGTAGCTTTAATTTACCATATAATTCTATCAATAGTCAATTTCATTGTAGCCTATTTATGATGAACTAAGGATTGGTACTCAAAAGCTGTGATGCCAAAAGTTCGTTTAAATTGCTTATTGAGATGGGTGAGATCCACATAGCCACATTGTGCAACTGCCGCATAAATATCGGCTGTATGCTCGATAATCAATTTTGCACGTTCTACTTTGCAATTTAAAAAGTATTGGTAAGGTGTGATCCCTGTGTGCTTTTTAAAAAAGCGAATGAATTGGAATGTCGTCAATTGTAGCTCCTCGCATATATCTTCTAGCTTCAATATGTTATCAGCATAGGAATGGATAATTTCTTTAGCTTTGTTCATTACAAAACTATCCTTTTTCAATGAAGCACTAAAATCTTGTTCTACTAAGCTGTCAGATAACTGTAAAAATAATTCGTTGCATAATAGGGAATTTTTTTCTGTTAAAATGGCGTCCGACAGATTTAGTAGATGTTGCTTGAGATGATGATTATAGATAATGGGCTTCTCAAAACGGATAAAATCTTTCTTTTGAATTGCTTCTAAAAAGAAATTTGGATCAATATAAAGCATGACATATTCCAGTCCCTCATGATTATAGGCCATCCCATCATGAACTTGTTCTGGATTAAAAAACATCACACCGTTTTGATGTGAGAGCTGTAGATTTCCATCTAGATAATAGTGCTGAATACCTTTTAGCGTGACACCAAATGCATATTCTTGATGGGCATGCTTTTTGTATTTAAAATCCGTAAAACTAGCCTTTAATGCGGTAATGCCCTCCATTTTTTTATATGTAAAACTTTGCATTGTTTTCACCTCTTTTAAATCCAAATCATGATGGCTGCATAAACCAAGCAGATGGCCATAAAAGCATTGACTACTTTTTTATGGTTTTGTAAAAATTGTTTAAAGATTGCGCCAAATAATACCCATAATAAGAAAGCAATGAAACCAATAAAGGTAATCCCTAGTACACTTAAGGATAACGCGACAGTCGAATCATAATAAGGTAAAACGAAGCTTGGGATAACTGTCATTGTAAATAATACGACTTTCGGGTTTAAAAACTGCATCAAAAACCCTGTGGAGAAATTGCCTGCTTTATTTTCACTCGCATCAGTCGTATCCATAGTATATATTTGGTAAGCAAGATAGAGCATATAGGCTGTACCAACAACTTGCATGATGAACAAAACATTTGGAATCCATGTTGAAAACAATGTATTGAGAAAAGCTGATAATACGAGTAGCATGAAAAATGCAATCGTAGAACCATAGGAAAAATGTAAACCTTTTTTCATACCATAATTCTGTGTTGTTGCTAGAATGACAATATTAGTTGGTCCTGGTGTAACCGTAATAATAAAACAGTACATTAAAAAAGATGTAATATTCAAGAAGCAAACTCCCTTTCAAGTTTATCTCTTTGAATTATTACATCTATTATTTAAAACATTATAGTACAAAATTGCACAGTTATTTTGTCCAAATACTTGGTTTCCAATCCTCATCTATCCATTTTGGATCTGGTGCTTCATATGGTGCGGTCGCCATTAATTTATCGTGATGCCAGATGGCTGCTTTAGAGCGGATCATTTCATCCAATAAAGGCTGGACAAATTCTATAGGATTTAAGCGGAAGGAATGAACAGCAAAATCGTGAAACCAGCCACAGCTTAGTAGATAAGGCGTGATCTCCTTGCTTGTTAACCCATTTTTCAACATCAGTGTAAAAGAAAAGATGCGCTTACATGCATGCCAGGCCATTTTTTCAGGAGCCTCCATCCACTTTTCAAGTCGTTCTCTCGCTTTGTCCATCATTTTTAATGGGTCTTCGATAGCTCGTCCATGACCAGGATAGGCAATTTTTATGGATAGTTGTGCGAGCCGTTCTAAACTTTCATAAGAACGCCTTACGCTATTTGTACCTTCGCGGAAACTATTTAACCATCCTACATCATTGTATTGAAATAAATCACCACAAATTAAAATCTGCTGTTTTGGTTCGTATAAAGCAATATGTCCTAATGTATGCCCAGGTGTATGTAAAACCTGAAGAGCACTATTCCCCGTTGTCATTTCTTGTTCATCTACAAGGAGCTGTTGAACGACATATTGTTCGACAGGCTGATCTAAATATTGAGCACCACAAGACTCTAAATCACAGCGATTCACCATTTCCCCTTCCCAAAGATGGGCAGCAATCGGTAGGTCATAGTGCTGTTGAAAATAATGATTTCCCCCAACATGGTCGCTATGATAATGTGTATTAATGATGCCATTTAACTGCTTTGGTAAAATACCAGCATCAGATAACAGTTTCTCCGTTCGTATCACATCACTACCAAAGCCTGTATCAATTAAAAATGTTTGTTGGTCTTGAATCACGATGCTATTGGCACTTGGAAATGGTCGTTCGAAAAACAGAATTTCTGCAGTTTTCATACGCTAACCCCCACTAAAAGTTTATAAAATAATCCTTGAGAAGTTCCCTTTTAACACCTCTTTGCCGAGTTGATTGATGCAGGTAAAGGTGGTGCTGATAGCTGTTCGATTTTTTTCATCTGGTTCAAATTGTTCGATGATGACATCACAACGAATGGTGTCGTCACTATAAACCGGCCGTAAAAATTCGAAATTCATGGTGCGAGCTAATACGTTATAGTCACCACCAACTTTCGTCGGGAGTGTGGCTGTTAAAAGACCCTGCACAACAAAACGACCTTGTTCATCTGGTGTAATATGATGAACCCCTTCATCCTTAGATACCTTCGTAAATAATTCAACATCTTCCCTTGTAAACGTGCGTTCAAACGTAATTTTTTCGCCTACCTGTAATACCATCCTTAACCCTCCTACAGAGCCAAAAAATAAACTATTATAATCTGAATATTAAAACTTATTAGCACATTTCTCAACTCTTAAACTGTATTATCTTATTGAGATGAATATTTATGTATACAAATCCAGCCACCTAGCAACGATTGAATATCGAGACTAAGTGGCTGGATGGTGTTTTTAACTAAGATTTAAGTGTCCGTATAGAAGAGGTGCCTATTTCCCTCCTATACCTTTGTGGGAATTAAAATATAATAAGGTGTGACTGCCTTGATGTTTTCTCATCAGCAGCCAAAAGCTAACGATTGAGACTGTTTGGACAGGTAAAACTGAGAAAATCAACGATACTTGTTGTGAATTTTTATAACCTCTTTATTAGAAGTTAGTTCTTATTTTAATCAACCTTTTCATAGCAAATCGAGTGAACTACCTCTTCACCTGTGCCTTTCTCTTGCTACCAACAGGTTTGTCCTATCACCTTCTAGATCATTAATAGATTTCATTACTTGTGTGAATAATTGTGAATCCATCCACACTTCCATGATAGTAGTTAGCCTTGATGGATAGTTGTTATCCATGACTCTATCTTAAATTCTTTCCCTCGATTTTAAACCATCCACTTGAGCGCTTTTTCAGTCATCCACTTGTCTATAATTTACAAAATTTCTAGAAGCTATTAAGAGCTTGAGCAAACCTTTTAATCCCTTCATTGATTGAATGGACATCTTCCCTTGCGTAAGTAAAGCGGACAAACCCCTTTTTGGAGCCCATCGTAGATCCAGGAACATAAATAACGCCTCGTTTTATGGATTCCTCAAGTAATTGCGTTTCGTTATATTCCTTCAAAACGTGACACCATAAATGAATCCCACCTTGAGGAATGGAATAAACTACTTGGTCTTTTAAATACATATCGAGGCTTTGGACAATGGTATCTCGTCGTGTTTCTAATTCCTTCACTAAATGCTTCATATGCAAATTGAAATTAGGTGACTCTAAAAAATCATTGGCGATCCATTGCGTGAAACTAGAATGACCAAAGTCAATTTGCTGCTTGGCATCAGATAGTCGCTCAATAACAGATGTAGGACCAACAATCCACCCGATTCGTAGGCCTGAGGCTACAATTTTGGACAAAGAGCTAATATATAAGACGTTCCCATTCTTATCGAGGGATTTAAGCGTAGGCATTTTATCCCCTGAAAAGGCTGTTAGGCTATAGGGATCATCCTCTACTACGGGAATGCCTAGCTTAGAGGATATGTCTAAAACAGCTTCTCTTTTCTTCAAATCTAAGGAAGACCCCGTTGGATTATGAAAATCTGGATTGAGAAAAATCATTTTAATTCGATGTTTTTTATATAATACTTGCAAATCATCCGGGTTAATGCCATCCTTACTGACAGGAAGATAATGGATTTGTAAGCCTGCCGTTTTAAATATAGGTAGATTAAAATTGTAGGAGGGGTCTTCTATCGCGACTGCATCTCCAGGCTTTAACAGGCATTGGACAATCAAATGTAAGGCTTGCTGGGCTCCTGATGTAATCAGTATGGAAGAAGGCTTGGTCTCAATTCCTCTGCTGTTTTTGATATGCCGTGTAAGGGTTTTCCGTAATATTTCACTCCCTAAAGGATGATCATACCCAAGGCTACCGATAAATGAACGAGTTGCCGTGATTTCTCTCAAGGCGCTTTTTGGAAAAAGATCCTCTGATAATTCCCCCGTAGCGAGATTAATTAATTTATGTTCAATAGCCTCTTTTCTAATTTTTTGCGTAACAGGAAGATTGGGTAAAAAGGAGCCAGCCTCAATATAGCGATTCCAGCTAGGAATTCGTTTCCTTGTGATACCCCAAATGTCCTTGCTAATGGTTGTGCCACTCCCACGATTCCGTTCAATCAGCCCCATTGCTTCCAATTCGTCGTATGCACTAACTACCGTACTTCTGTTTACATTCAAAGCGTTTGCTAAATAACGCTCAGATGGTAAAGGTTTATCGGGCGGAAATGTTCCGTCTGCAATCCCCTTTTCAATATATTCTGCGAGCTGTTTATAGATCGCTTTTTTTGCTGTTCGATCAGGTTTCCAATCCATATTTACTCACCTCAGTTATGCCTTCTCCTTTCTTAGCTCTCGTAAATAAGCTAAAAAGGCAATCATACTATAACAATATTTGAAACTAACCATCCATTTCCTTATTACTTTCACCATCCACTTTCGATTTCAATCCATTGCAGTTGATAAAATCCCTTACTTGAAGCGTATTTCCCTCTATAAAATTATACTGAAATTATTTTTCTCGTTTGAGAACATTCTGTGTAATCTGGCAAAACGCCTTGTCTTTCAAATGAAGTGCCCCTATTATAAAAATCAATTGTGAATCGAATTCCATACAAACCCATAGTAGCCTATAGCACTTCAATGAATCAGTTAAAGGGGTTTGTTTATGAAAAAAAGTTGGCTCAGATTAATTGGTCTTTCCACTATTGTCACTATGCTAACTGGTTGTGACCCATTGTTAGTATTAGATCCAAAAGGACCTCAAGCTCAAGTGCAAGCCAAAGATATTATGCTATCGATAGGGATTATGTCCTTTATCGTACTCATTGTTTTTGTGTTGTTAGCTTATATGTTAGTGAAGTTTCGTGCATCTAAGCAAAGCCCTGACTATAAGCCTCCCCACATTAAAGGGAGTACAAAGGTGGAAATCATTTGTGTAGGTATACCCGTTTTAATTGTAGCGTACCTATCCTTTATTTCTGTTGAAAGTAACTATAAGGTGGAATCCACACCAGAGAAATACAAACAGGAAGAGCCGTTAATCATTTATGCTTCAACATCGAACTGGAAATGGCATTTTAGTTATCCAGAGGAAGATATTGAAACCGTGAATTATTTGTATATTCCTGCAGAGCGTCCCATTGAATTTAAACTTTATTCTTACGGACCGATTACAAGTTTCTGGATTCCTCAACTAGGTGGTCAAAAATATGCAATGGCCGATATGGTGAATACATTGCATCTGGCTGCGGATCTACCTGGAGAGTATATGGGAAGAAATGCAAACTTTAATGGTAAAGGGTTCGCTGAAAATACGTTTAACGTAACAGCGGTGACTCAGGATGAGTTTGCTGATTGGGTGAAGGAAGTAAAAGCAACAGCAGAACCATTAACGGAAGAAAAATTTAATACGTTGCTAGAACCAGGACACGTTGGCCAATCAACCTATACTGGCACACATTTAACGTTTTTGCCAGCACCTGAGGGTGAAAATGGTGGACATCAACATGGCACATCACACACGAAAGATCATGCTTCTCAACAAAATGATCATTAATGAAAAGGAGACATAGTCATATGGAGTACTTCGAACGATTTGCTATACCCCATCCAAGCCCAGCTATCTATGCCTCGATGGTTGCGATTGGGCTGACGGTTATAGCGATTATAGTTGGATTAACCTACTTTAAAAAATGGGGCTACCTTTGGCATGAATGGTTAACAACCGTTGATCATAAACGCATTGGTATTATGTATTTAATTTCAGCCCTTCTGATGCTTTTCCGTGGTGGAGCAGATGCGATTATGATGCGTGCACAAATGGCTGTACCTGACAATACATTACTTGATGCGCAGCATTATAATGAAATCTTCACAACACATGGAACAGTGATGATTATTTTTATGGCCATGCCTTTTATTATGGCCTTTATGAATTATATTGTGCCCTTACAAATCGGTGCAAGAGACGTTGCTTTCCCACGGTTGAATGCTTTAAGCTTTTGGCTATTTTTCATGGGGGCTATGCTATTAAATATTTCCTTTGTTATAGGTGGCTCTCCTGATGCTGGCTGGACGAATTATTTCCCTCTTGCAAATAATGAATTTAGTCAATCTGTAGGTACAAATTATTATTTATTTGCCTTACAGATTTCAGGTCTTGGCACATTAATTACTGGTATTAATATGATTGTGACGATCCTCAAAATGAGAGCACCAGGCATGACACTCATGAAAATGCCCATGTTTACATGGTCTTCGTTAGTGGCAAACGTGATTATCGTTTTCGCCTTTCCCGTTTTAACGGTAGCCCTAACGATGGGAACCTTTGACCGACTATTTGCTACTAATTTTTTCACAACGTCCGATGGCGGTATGGATATGCTGTGGGCAAACTTCTTCTGGGTCTGGGGGCATCCTGAGGTTTATATCCTGATTTTACCGGCCTTTGGGATCTACAGTGAGATTATCTCTACTTTTTCTGGACGAAATCTCTATGGCTATAAGTCAATGGTTGGCTCCATGGTGATTATTTCCTTCCTATCGTTTTTAGTGTGGACACATCATTTCTTTACGATGGGACAAGGTGCTTTAACAAACAGCATTTTCTCAATTACAACGATGGCCATTGCGGTACCAACTGGCGTGAAAATTTTTAACTGGTTATTCACCCTTTGGAAAGGAAAAATTGTTTTTACAACACCAATGCTTTACTCCATGTTATTTATTCCTACCTTTACAATAGGTGGTGTAACGGGTGTAATGCTCGGCATGTCAGCAGCTGACTATCAATACCATAACACAATGTTCTTGGTTGCCCACTTCCATATGGTGATTATTCCTGGTGTTGTCTTTGCTATGCTAGCTGGATTACATTACTATTGGCCAAAAATGTTTGGCTTTATGCTGAATGAAAAAATCGGCAAATGGACGGCTTGGATTATTGCGATGAGTACCCTGCTAGCCTTTATGCCCATGTTCTTCTCTGGCTTAGATGGACAAGCACGTCGTATGTATACTTATTCTGCCTCTACAGGTTTTGGGTTGTGGAATATGCTTTCGTTTATCGGCGCAATTGGCCTGACAATTGGCTTTATCTTAATTGTTTACAATGTTATCTACAGTATTCGCTATTCACCAAGAAATGTTGGTTCAGATCCATGGGATGCTCGTACATTAGAATGGGCTACACCAAGCCCAGTGCCGTACTATAATTTTGCCAAGGTACCACACGTGATTTCGACAGAAGCGTTATGGGATGCAAAATATCGTCAGCATGATTTGTTCCCAGAGCCATATGAAAAGATTCATATGCCGAATAATAGTGGTGTGCCTTTCATATTAGGCTGTATTTTCTTTGCATGGGGCTTCTCCTTTGTTTTTGGTATGTGGATACCGACGATTCTCACAACCATTGGTATTTTTATATGCATGGCTCACCGTTCATTGGAAAAAGATCCAGGACACTATGTACCTGTCGAAAAAGTGAAAGCAACGGAATCGAAATTGCGAGGTAGTCAATTATGAAAATCGATCAATCACTTCCTTTAGAATATAGTACTCAGCAAAATCAATTGAATATACTAGGCTTCTGGGTGTTTATCGGTGCTGAAATTATGCTCTTTGGCACATTATTCGCAGGTTATTTTGTCTTAGTGGACCGTACTGGAAATGGACCGACAGGAGCGGATATTTTTGAAATTACACCTGTTTTATTTGAAACGTTTATTCTTTTAACAAGTAGCTTTACCATTGGCTTAGGTATACATGCTATGCGTAAGGGCTATACAAAAGCGATGATAGGGTTCTATATTTTGACACTAGTACTTGGTATCGTATTTATTGGTTTTGAAGTTTACGAGTTTATGCACTATATTCATGTTGGTGCGGGCTTACAGACGAGTGCCTTTACTGCTGCCCTTTTAACAACATTAGGAACACATGGTGCACACGTTACCTTTGGGGTATTCTGGGGAATGTTTATTGTCTATCAACTTATCCAACGTGGCCTGACACCAGAAACTGCCAATAAATCGTTCATCTTCTCCTTATACTGGCACTTTTTAGATGTGGTCTGGATTTTTATTTTCAGCTTCATTTACTTGAAAGGAATGGTGTAACATGAGTGATTTATTCCCACTGAAACAGGTCATGGGGTTTGGCATGTCGATTATCCTTACGATAATCGCAGCATGTGTATATTTTTTCGATCTACCTTTTGCTATTACCATGACCATTTTATTAGTCACAGCATTTATTCAGGCTGGTTTACAATTAGTGGTCTTTATGCACGCTAGTGAAACAAAGGATAAGCCTGCGATTTATACCAACATCTATTATGCATTAATCATCGCTCTCGTGACGATTTTCGGAACATTATTATGCATGATTTGGGGTTATATCTAAAAATAAATAATAAAAAATCGTCCTTTACTATTCAAAGTAAGGACGATTTTTTATGGTAAAACTATGGCGTTGTATACGTTAACGACAACATCAAATGTACTTTTTCATTGGAGCGATTGATGTACGTGTGCAGTTCTTCGCCTTTAAATTTAATGACATCCCATTGGTTCAACTGATGACTTTTCTCCCCTACTTTCATGTCCAATTGTCCATTTAACACAAGCACAATTTCTTCGGACCCTGCTAGGTGACACTCACTATATTCACTATGTGGCTCGATACAGCCTCTATACCACTCTGTTCCATGTGTTTTAAATAATGGTTCAACAAACCAGTCGTTATTATGCCCTGCAAATTGATAGTCAGAGCCAAAACGATGGACTTCTGTATGTTCCTCGAATGTTAATAATGAAACGAGTGGAATATTAAGTCCTCTACATATTTTCCAAAGAATATTAACGGTTGGATTCGTTTCCCCTCGTTCAATTTTCCCTAACGTTAATTTACTGACATTACTGATAGTCGCCAGGTCCTCTAAACTCATTCTTTTGCTTTTTCGAATTTCTCTTAGATTAACGCCAACTTGACCAGATAAGTCAATATTTTCTTCAAGCATTTTGCGCACCCCTTCCATTGACTTCACATAATAAGTATATTATAGTATACAAGTCGATTAATTATAGTTTATTTTTTGTATAAAAAGTTAACTATAGTATATCAAATAATCATTCATATTTATACAAAGAGGTGTGCTTTCTATGATGGCAAAATCAAAAAATCTATCTATTATTTGGAGCGTTTTTTCTTTATTCATACTCTCTATGAATCTACGAGCTTCTATCACGTCCATTTCACCAGTGCTGAAAAATATACAGACTGATTTACAAATGTCGAGTGTAGTGGTCAGTCTACTAACGGCCCTCCCTGTGTTCTGTATGGGGCTCTTTGCACCTTTGGCTGGTAAGCTAAGCGAACGTTGGGGCCTAGAGTTGACGATTGCATTGTCGGTTTTATTAATTGGCGTCTCCACAGCATTGCGTCTAGTGGCAACAACTCCCTTGCTGTTATTATTAACAGCTATTCTTAGTGGGATAGGCATTGCCATTACAGGACCACTCATTTCTGGTTATATTAAAAAGCATTTTCCTAAATCTTCTTCCTCAATGATTGGTGTTTATTCAGCAGGGATGGGGATTGGTGCGTCTCTAAGTGCTGGTTTAGTTGTGCCCGTTATGCATGCTTTTCATCAATCTTGGAACGCAGCTTTAGCGATATGGTCTGTGTTTGCACTAGTGGGGATCATTGTATGGATTCCTATTATCAAAAAATCAAATCAATCGCAAGCTGCAAAGGAAAAAACTATCAGTCAAAAAAGCCGTTTACCTTGGGGAAATAAATATGTTTGGCTGCTGATGGTGATGTTTGGTTTGCAATCGGGTGTCTACTATTCGCTAGCGACATGGCTTGCGCCAAAAGTTCAGGACATCGGTTATAGTGATGGCTATGCCGCAACGACAGCTACCATTTTTTCTGTTATGCAAATGATTTGTAGCTTTATAATTCCGGTTATCATTAATAATAGTGTGAAGAGAAAGCCTTGGTTACTATTATGTGCGTTAAGCTCCTTTATCGGCATTCTGTTACTAATAACGGGTGGAGTTTCCCCTATTTTCTGTGCCACATTAATGGGGATTGGTGCAGGTGGATTATTCCCATTAGCGATGATCCTACCTTTAGATGCAACGACTACCCCAAAGGATGCAAGTGAATGGACAGCCATGATTCAATTTGGTGGCTATATTATTAGTGGTATTATTCCGATGCTTGTTGGGGTCATAAAAGATGTAACCAATACATTTGACGTTGCCCTTTTTGCACTATTATTTATTATAGTTGTCCTCATGCTCCTAACATTAAAGGTAAAAACAAAAAACGAAACAACTATTCGCATTCTTTCCTAACAGAAAAAGTGGGCGTCATCCGTGTGACGCCCACTTTTTGTCTCAAAGCTATTAGCACATGGACCAAAAAAATAGAACACCAAAACATATACCTATCAAAAATAGTACAGCGTAAAGGAATTTTATTTTCATACTTTGCTCATTAAATACTATCCCTGAATAACGGTATGTCCAGTAAATAATAGGAAGCAATAGGATAAAACTAAAAATACCTTCCTTTGAAACAGTCATGCTCGTTTCTGTTATCAAAAAGGTAAAGCCACCTAATACAAAGCCAATGGTATAACTGCTAAATAATAAATGCGTGAGTGTTTTATTTTTTCTTTGTTCCATTAGGACTCCATTCATTAGACCTTATCAAAAGGTATTTCATTTTAATTTTCTTTTTGAAAAAATTTCGAGCTGTTCAAAATTTTTATCGTAGGCGTTTCTTCTATTAAAGTTCTCAAACCAATAGGCTGCTCTTTCTAAATCATTATTCTTATAGAAGATACTCAGTATTTTCTTGTAATTATGGCTGTAATAAAATGCTTGATGTTCTACAAGACTCAGCCCATTATGAAAATGATCGGAAGCCTTTTCATATTCTCTTAGCTCTCCGTATAAAAGCCCCATATAAATCATTGCACTTGATTTTTCATGATCTGTTAATGGCTCCTTTAATGCAGAGGACATGACTTTTATAGCAGTCCGTTTCATAAAAATCATATCGTACAGATTCGCTCTTTTTACAAATCGTTTATATCGTTTAGAAGCCTTCAATTATCGTCAATTCCTCCTCAAGATTGTTGAAACATTATCTATTATAGTTAGACAATCACTGTGAAGATGGTGCTAAAGGATTTATTTTTAGTAGCACTATTTGGCAATAAAAGTGCGAATGGGCCTGTGCTTTCAATGGCAAAATAGAATATGAAAAGACTTAGGAAGAAATCCTCCTAAGCCTTTTGTCATTATTAAATGCATGTCTTCTAGAATGGTAAAAAGTGTGCTCACAACACCACCATCAGTAACTCGTATTGCAACAATGTATGGATATGAGCAATACTCCTTTTTAATTATAGTAGCAATTAAAAAAGCTGCTATGGTATGTGACAGGAGTCGCTCATACTTTATCCAAAAGCGCTCTCACTCTTGCTAAAAGCGCTCACTCTTTATTCAAAAACGCTCCCTTTTCAGCTAAAAGCGCTCATTCTTTAATCAACAGCGCTCCGATTTCAACTTGAAGTGATCAAACAGCCTTCAGAAACGCTTCCTAACAATGGGATGTTAAAGGAAACATAAAATGCCCCTGTAGTAATGGTTTTTTCGTTAGGATAAAAAGTGCGTCGTCATCATTCGGCGTGATAGTGGCTGTCATGCCTGCGATTGTAAAGTCCGGTGTAAAATAGAATACTACTTTTTTGGTTGTATCCTTAATAATGCTTGTTAATACAGCCTCTATATTAATTGCCTGTAAAGAGATGATATCGAAAATATGTAACACCCCTTCTTCCTCTTCCATTAATACAATGGCTGCTACGTCTTCTAAATAGTAAATGGTATGCTGAAATACTAAAGTGAAATAAAACATTAATAAGCTTTCATTGTGTTCAACAGCTAAAATACTAGAATTTATATGTCGATTTTTCGCATAGTTTTCTAACAGTGCGAGATCTTGTTCGATTGTCAGCTGACGTACCTTGGGCACCTTCTTTGGTTGAATAGGATTTTTTGTAAGGTCTAAGCTAAATTCGCTTTCATGAACGCGTGTAAAGCCAAATTTCTGATAAAAATCCAAAACGCTGTCATTGGCGAAAAGATAGATGAAATCACAGGCACTCTCATATTCCTTGAGAATATGTTGCATCAACTGTTTCGCTAAGCCTTGATGGCGATACTGTTCAGCAGTCATCACTGTTCCAATTTGAATGCCGTTTAATCGCTCTCCATTTATTCGTACTGACATTTTATTTATAGAAGCATTTGCGATGACTTTTTCATCCTGTACAAATGAATAGGGAATGTATTGGTCATTCCAATAGCCTTTGTTGTACCAGTCTCGAAAATCTAAACCGAATGTTTGGATTGCTAAATCATTAAAACTTGCCTTTAATTTTTCATTGTGACGATAATCACTAACTAACTCGTATTTTTCCACGTCTATTCCCTCCAAATTTATGTTTCAATCGCTTATTTATATGGGATTTATCACCTCCTAAAAACAGAAAAAGACTCTATGAGAACAAGCTCATAAAGTCCGTTGTTATACACAATATAACTGTGGATTAGACATCGTTATGCTTCTCTTCTTTATCGCAAAAGGGCAATAGTAAATAAACCCTATAATTTTCAAAAAAATTATAGAATGGCCCCTCTATTAAATTCATTGGAATTTAATTTGCGATAATTAGTTTTAGCATAAACGGCTAATCTCCCTTCTGTTTTTAAGAATACTATTATTTTACCATTATTTGTTAGACATGTCTACTTGATGAAAATACATGAAATAAGTATAGAATACCCCTTTAAAGCCAATTCTAGAAACGAAGTTAGCAATGAAGGGAGCCTACCATTCAATATGAACTTTAAACTACCTTTCAGCAAAAAACAACCACCACCAGTCAAAGAGGCACCTAAAGAAAACCTTGTGAGAGTGGCTCATGCCACAGATCATTTTATTCAATCGATTAAAAATGCTACGAATCATCCAGCAGATTTAATCATTAAATCTCTTCCACCAAACGTAACCCTTATTTACATCGATAATCTCATTGATGATCAGACTTTAAATAATGATATTATCGCTAATTTACAGAGTAAACCGCATGAAACACCAGAGGCGATTGAGAGGGTCCTTTCTGTAGCTGAAGTCAATCAATCCAGTCTACTAAGGGAAACAGTAGAATCGATGGTCAATGGTTTTGTGGTAATTCACATAGATGGTTACCCACAAGCTATTTTAGCCAATATTGCTAGCAGAGAGTCTAGAGCTTTGTCAGCCCCTGAAAATGAATCGCAAGTAATTGGTACACAGGTTGGTTTTAATGAGAGTCTATCAACCAATATTTCCTTGATTCGTCGCTACATAGTGAGTCCCAATCTTTGTAATGAAAAAGTAAAAATCGGCACACGGACAAGTACTTCCGTCTCTCTTTTATATATGCGTGGTATTGCTAATGAACAAATGGTCCAAACATTGCGGCAACGAATCACAGATCTTAATATCGATGAGCTGCTTGATAGTGCCGTATTAGCTGAAATGATTGATGATAATTCATTATCTGTTTTCCCTCAAATGCTTTTGACGGAAAGACCTGACAGATTTTGTGATGGCCTTTTAGATGGAAAAGTGGGCGTTCTCGTAGATGGAAGCTCGATGGCTATCGTTGGCCCTCAAACATTTACCGAGTTTTTCCAAAGCCAGGAAGATCAAAATTTAAGGTGGCAAATTGCTACCTTTGTGCGTTTGTTACGACTGGCTGCCTTCTTTTTATCCGTTTATTTAACACCTTTTTATGTAGCTGCTCTAACCTTTCATTATGAAGTGATTCCGCAAGCCTTTCTCGTCCCATTAAGTGAATCGCGGGCCTTGGTTCCTTTCCCGCCTATATTTGAGGCATTGCTCCTTGAATTTATTATTGAATTGCTAAGAGAAGCAGGAGCTAGATTGCCTACTAAAATTGGACAAACGATCGGTATTGTTGGTGGTATCGTAATTGGAACCGCAGCTGTACAGGCAGGGATTACAAGTAATATATTACTGATTATCATTGCGTTAAGTGCGCTAGCATCTTTCACATCGCCAAGCTATATGATGGGCAATGTGATTCGTCTTATTCGCTTCCCTATTATTATACTTGCCGGATTTTGGGGTTTTTATGGTATCATGCTGGCTTTTTGTTTTATTCTTATTCATCTGTTACGTCAGTCAAGCTTGGGAGCCCCGTATATGTCTCCTTTCTACCCACCAAGGTTGAAGGAAATGCGAGATAGTATTATTCGAATGCCTGTCCCATTAACATCGAAAAGACCTGCTTTGACAAGACCGAAAGATGAACATAAATTTGCCCCTGAGCCAGTGAAACCAGAAAAAAGTTGAACTGAAGGTGAAATAAATGGCAAAATCTATACAACTTAGCCCTAAAGATATGATCAATGCTTATTTGCTTTTTTTTGTGGTACACGGCGCTCAAGTCGGGGTGGGTATACAGGGGTTTCAACGCATTATCTATCAGGATGCAAGGCAGGATGCATGGATTTCTGTTCTACTGGCTGGGATTGCCACACATATCGTTACATTTTGTATGATTAAAACGTTAGAAATCTACGGTTCTGATGACCTATACGGAATCCAAATTGATATTTTTGGTAAATGGATTGGTAATTTTTTAAATGCGATCTATGTCATCTATTGCTCCATAGCGTTCTTTTCTGTTTTACGAAATTATATTGAGGTTATCCAGGCGTGGATCTTTCCAAGTATCCAGACCTGGTTTTTGTCAGCAACTTTACTAATCATTATTATCTATGCCTTTACGGGAGGACTTCGAGTCATTGTGGGGGTGTCTTTTTTTAGTGTCGTACTCTCCTTATGGATTTTCCCAATGTTGGCCTTTCCGATGAAGTTTGCTACAGCAGAAAGTCTATTCCCTATTTTAGAAAATGATATTCGCTCCATTTTAAAAGGAGCACAATCGATGACCTTTACCATTATCGGCTTTGAAATCCTAAACGTGATTTACCCCTTTGTAAAAGACAAGAAAAAAATTAGGAAACCTGTTCATTTAGGACTATTAGCTACAACCATCATCTATTTAGCGGTGATGATGGTGTCGATTGCTTATTATAGCGAGGGCAAGCTCTTGAAAACCATATGGGCAACCTTGACATTATTTAGTTTTATCAGCTTCCCTTTTATGGAACGCTTTGAATTTGTGGCCGTGTGTTTTTGGATGTTGATTATTTTACCAAATCTATGTCTTTACTTATGGGCCGCATACCGTGGAGCAATTCGTTTATTTCCGATAAGTGAAAAAATGTTTGTTTGGCTATTTTCATGCATTGTGTTGATTGCAACATTACTGATTCAAACCCGTACGCAGATTAATACGATTAATACTATATTTGGACAAATTGCATTTTACGTGATCTTTGTCTACCCTATTTTACTATGGCCTATTGCACGACTAAAGAAGAACTTCACATCAAAGAAGGTGAAAGAGAATGAAGAAACTTAGAGGGAGATGGATGATTCTTCTATCCTTTGTTTTTTTATATGGATGTGCGCAAACCAATATTTTAGATAAAGTCGGATTAACTACTTTAGTCGGCTATGATGTAGGAACAGAGGATAAAATAAAGACAACGGCCGTCATTCGTGAAGTAAATCCTGAATTCCAAAGTAATGTGGAAATTCTGACAACCGAAAACGATACGAGTAAAGGAAATCGGATGGAAGCCAATCGAAAGCTTTCGAAAAAAATCATGGTTGGTCAAATGAGGGTCCTCCTGTTTGGTGAGGAACTGGCGAAAAATGACCTTCGTTATTATATCGATACAAACCTAGAAAACGCTAGTGTCAGCAATGGGATCTTTATGGCAATTGTGGAAGGTGAAACTGAACCATTATTGAAATACGAATATCAAAATATTGAGGATATTGGGCAGCATATTTTCAGGTTAATCGAACAAAATGTCAAGCAGGAATATATGATTTCCTCTACACTCCATCAAATTGCGCATGATTATTACTCATCTGGAAAAGATTTCGCTATGCCGATTATTAAAAGAGATGAAGAGTTGGTTGAATTAAGTGGAATAGCTCTTTTTAAAGGTAGTAAGATGGTCAGTTCCCTACCAGCAAGAGATAGCTTTTACGTAAAGATTGTCAGAGATACGTTTAAAGTGGGCTTATATGAAACCGTACTTGAAAATGAAGATGTTCCATCCCAAATTCTTCAAAAACCTGCAAATAAAATAACGGTAGCCTTTGATGCGATCCATTCGAAAAGAGAAATGAAGTTAATCGATGCGGATACGCCAACATTTGACCTGAACATTAAAATCAAATCAAGAGTATTAGAGGTGTACCCTGATATTAACCAAGGTGATCCAAAAAGTGTAGCAGCCATGGAAAAGGCAATCGAGAAAAAATTATCGAAGGAAGTACGTAGAGTGATTGCCCATAGTCAGGAAGTCCAGTCTGATATTTTTGGCTTTGGTGAGAAATATAGAAGCGAAGTAAGACATGCTAAGCTAACAAAGGAAAAATGGCATAAGATATATAAAGACATGAAGGTAAATGTCAATGTTGATTTTATCATCTTACGAGATGGAGTTTTTGAATAAGCTAATGCAATGGTTGCCCTGTCATAATCGACAAAAAGTTATGAAAAAATTTGTCGTATTGAATATCAAAGGCAATTCGATGTTTTTTTTCGCCGTTGTTTTTTTCATAAGGTCTTGTTTCGGCAATACTTTGCCCCCTTGCAGGTCCTTCTAATTTATCGACAACAGATACAGGATAGGACTCATAAATGAACATGTCGGGATAAATGATGGCCATTAGGGTTAATGCATCATGCACGGGGCTTCCTAGAAGTGAGGGGTCCCGTTCTTGATAAAAACGCGTATAGTATTCCATTAAGGGTTTCAGGATTTTTGTTTTCCCATAGGAGTCAATATAGTCTACCATCCCAGGTGTGACAATGGCCTTTTGCGTAGCATTCAATGGTATGATTGTCACATTTGTTGCATAGGTAAGCACAATATTAACGGCAAAAGGATCGCCATGAAAATTCGCCTCTGCTACCGTCGTCACATTACCAGGCACCCAAAATGCTCCACCCATAATATAAAATTCCTTCACGCTTTTCATAAGCTCTTTGTAAAGGATGAACATTGTGGCAAGTGAGGTTAATCGCCCAATATTAACAATAATCAGCTCATCATCCTTATATCTTTCAATAATGTTGACGATTTCAAAAAAGTTCTCAATTTTTAATTCGTGATCATCATTCGGTATGATGGGTCCAAGTCCTCGTTCACCATGAATTTCTGGATAATAGGTGGGCTGCTCGCCAGTTAAAGGTACTTCTGCTCCTAAAATAACGGGAATCCCTTGAGGAAAGTTAAACAATTTCATGACATAATAAATATTGGACACCGCATCTTCTCGTGATACATTGCCGTAATCTGCAACAAGTCCCACAATTTCTATTGCTTGATTGAGCCGTGCATAGATTAGTGCCACCGTATCATCAATGCCAATATCCCCAAATAACAGCACTTTCTTCACCAAAGAATAGCCTCCCTTTTACTTCCATTACTGTTATCCTTATAGTAATCAAAGCTGACATTGATTATGATTTTTTTTGGAAAAATTAGTGTGTCATTCTAGTCCAATGAAAGAAAACCCATTTGCCGAAGCACATGGGTTTGATGAATTAGTTATTTGATTGAAGGAACTGATAGACTGCCATCATTTCATGTTTATTCAATTCGCGAATACGATTAAAAATAGGAATATTGGCAACGGCCTCAAGATCGGAGCCCTCTGTTACAACATCGCTTACAGTACCAGTTAGCCATGTTTCCACATCAACGCCATCCACGATTTCCTTGCGCCCCTCCTTATTAATGCCACTTGCACCACAGCTTACACATGGCACGGTTAATTTATGGACACCGTCATGCAGCCCATCTTCAGAAAGCACCTTTTTGCCTTTACAGAATGGACAGGAGTGACTAGCTTTTACTTTATTGATTTGGGTGACGATTTTTTTGTAGCCAAATGCTTCATAGACATATGTTAGTTTTTTGTATTTACCATTCGTAAAATATTGGTCAATAATATGTTCTCTTGTCTCCTGTATAGTAGCAAAATCACAGATGGTTACTTGATTTTTACGGCTGATGTTCTCTAGATTATCCTTGATTTTGTCCCAGAACGGAAAAGCGTTTTGTAGCACGATTTCATAGCCGACAAAACTGGCTAGCTCTAATTCCAGCATTTTCAGTGATACCTGTGTTTCTCTTGGCAATAAGGAAACATCTTGTAGCAGTGACATATCTCCGCCAACGATGGCTTTGATTTTTTCTAGTTGTGGTAAGTTGCCTACAGTGTTGATGACTTCATCAAGTGGCTGATGAATCAAGTCGCGAATATCTGTGTCCCCAAATCGCAATTTCTTGTGGTGGTTGAGCACAGTGCCATGACAAATTGGGCAAGGCACCATTTCTCTTGTTCCCTTCATTTGCTCTTTAATAATGGATTTCGAAATCACGATATAACGACCAATGATAAAATTAAAGCCCTCCCACTTTTTCGAGGATTTCGTTGCTTTATCGTAAAAGGATTTTTCCCAATAACCATATAAAAATGTATGCTTTTCTTCCTCAGTCATGTCATGATAGCTTTTACTGATATCCTGACCAAGCTCATTTTTTATTTGCTCAAAGAGAAACGCTATTTTGGCATGTTGATAGTATTTCAAGACCTCCATGATGTCTGGATGTAAGAGACCGTCCCAAAATGGCACGTTTTTGTCTTGTACGACAAGATCAAAATCGAATTTTTCAATTTCCAATCGACCAGAGCAGCTAGGACAATGATTTTCTTGGCTGTAAAAATCAAAGCTTCTTGTATCCTTATTCGTTGGATGTGCAGCCACAATATGATTGATCAGACCACCTATTTCATAGAGAAAACTATATTGGCTATATAAATGTCTTTCCAAATCAATGGCAACAACAGGGGCAATCTTATTGGATTCGTATTCACCGTAAATAAGACGAGCCATGGAAGATAAGCTTTTTAAGATGCCACCCTTATAAATATTTTCCGCATTTTTAAAATAGCTAATATGGTTGTCTTCTAAGTATTGAATGCCATTCCGTGTTGCGAGTGTAGATGCAATTTGTAATGGAGCTGTACCCGTTGAATGGTTATCCTGCTTAAAATAATCGTCATGACTGGTCACATCAAGATGTGTTACAGGCTCCTGCTGTCTTCTACCGAAGTCCACAACAAAATCTGAGCTTTCCAACATATAGGCATTATGCTCAATCATCATGATGGAGATGGTTTCATCCTCTAGGATGTCCCTTACACTATCAATGAACTGGTTTAAAATATTTTGAGATAGCCCTTTAGAAGGCTCGTCAAAAATAAATAATGTATGTGGATTACGCGAGTTGGCAAATAACTCTGAGACTAAATGCACACATTGGAATTCACCAGTCGATAGGGATTGCGTTTTTCTTTCAAGTGTTAAATAGCCTAGTCCAAGCTTAATCAACAAGCTTAAACGTTTATGGGCGATGTCTTCATTAGGTAGTTCATCGATTATATCTTCAATCGAGCGCTGGAAAATATCATCAATATCTTCACTATATTTTGTTAGTTTCTTTTTAATATCAAGGAATGTTGCCACAGTAGATCGACTCGTAATCGATTGGTTTCGATCTTGCCCAACCATCACGAGTTTGTCCTTTGGATAGCGTTTGACAAAATCTTTAGCGATACACTCATTGACAAGCGTTGATTTTCCACAGCCAGACTCCCCCGTAAAGGTAACAAGTCGGTTTTGAGGAATGTCTATCTCGTCTATTTGGATATTACGGCAATGGAGGTCTCGGAATTGATAATAGGATATTGGCGCTGCTAGGTTTCGCTCCCAATACATAGGCTTTGGTCGTGGAGATTCTTCAACGATTTTCCCACCGTATTTTCCACTACCTGGTCCAAAGAATAGATGCTTGTCTGCTGTGTCTAACACCGTATCAGAATGATCAATTAGCCAAATTTGGTTTTTAGCGCCGAGTTGTTGAATTTGCTCTAAAATTTTCAGTAAGGTGTTATGGTCAAGGCCCACAGAAATTTCATCAACAATAATCACTGTGTTTTCGCTTGTCGCCATGAATTCTGCTAAGTAAAGTCTTGTTAATTCTCCACCTGACAATGTCCCCATAATACGATTTAATGTTAAATAGCCAATATTCATTTGCATAATATTGTGAAGAATATGCTGTTTTTCTTCACTGATATTTAATTCTTCTGATAAGGAATAGATGGCCTCGATACTTAAATTGTGAATATCAGAAACACTATAAGGTTCATTCCATAAAGTGATTTTATGTTGCTCCACTTCTGGGCTATAGCGCTTTCCTAAACATTTTTTACATTCTACATTTTTGGTTGTGCCTCGTCCTTTACACGCAGGACACCAGCCTAACGCATTGTTAAAGGAAAACATCTCTGGCGAAAGATGAAACTCATCTGCCAGTCGATGACGAATTTCTTTAAAAACACCTGTATGCGTGCCAACTGTGGAGCGTGGATTGCTGGAGATTGAGGATTTTCCTAGAAAAAGTACAAGGGGCATATCCTCCATTTTGATGGCACTGAAGTTCGTTTCCATAATGTTTGGAAACAAATATTGATATTCAGCCTTTGGCAATAAGGAAACGAGACGTTTTTTAGATTCTTCCCCAATCGTCTGACAAAAGGTCGTTTTCCCTGAACCAGACAAACCTGCTATCGCTAACGATTGATCTTCTGGTAAAACGACATCTAAACGGCTGATATTATTGGCAATTAGTTCATTAATCTTCATTTAGTTATCCTTCCATTTAAGAAAATTAAAAGATTTGACTGAAAATGAAAGAACACAATTCTTGCTACGGAATTGCGCTCTCCTTTTTGTCATTTAATTTACACTAAGCTAATACTTTTTCAAGCTGCGCACTCATATTTGTCCAAGCATATGTTGCGCCCTCGATTGCCCCTTGACGTGCCTTTGTTTCTTCGCTGAAGCCACCTTGATCTAGATGAAGCTGAGTCGAGCCATCTGCTTCCTGTGTTAATGTCCATGTAACTGTCGTTGTCTCACCAGCACTTGTCCAAGTATAAGATAATTTGTGAGGCTCTTCTATTTCCAGCACCTCACAGTCTACAATGCCGTCCCACCATTCATTTGGTTCAGCACGGAATTGGAATTTATGCCCTACAACTGGTTGGAAGTCATTGCTCCATATCCATTTTGCTAGCGTGTCTGAATCAGTTAAAGCATGCCATACCTGTTCGATGGAGCTTGTAAATTTAAAATCTAATGATACATCTGGTTTCATTTTTTTTCCTCCAATAAAAGATGTAATTTCGCGATTCTTTCTTTCCAAAATCCTTCATAAAACGATACCCAATCTTGTATTTCTTTCAATGGAGCTGCATTCAAACGATACCTCGTCTCTCTCCCTTCCTTACGAGCAATGACAAGGCCTGCATCTTTCAGGATGGCTAAATGTTTCGAAACAGCGGTACGCCCCATGTCAAATTGAGCGGTTAATTCGTGAAGCGGTAACTCATCTACCTCAGCTAATAAACGGATCAACTTTCGTCTAGTTGGGTCAGCAATGGCTACATAAACGTCACGCTCTTGATGATTGTTATTCAAAACCACCACCCTTTCTAATAGGACACTGATTGGTGTCTTAATTATATGACACCAAATAGTGTCCAGTCAATTATTATTTTGGACAAAGCGATAGGGGTTCTATACGTACAAGGTAGAATTAGCCGAAATACAAAAAAGTACAGAGGCAAGAACCTTTGTACTTGAAGTTAATTATTCATTTGTATCTTCATTTATGCCAGTTCTAAAGGTAAGAATGCGTAGTCTCCATCTCTTATAATGGAACATTTGCGCACCGCAATTGGCTGCCGGAAAAGTGGCCCATCAATGACAGTTGTATGGAATTCTCCCCCTTCACCGCAAGGATCAATATTCCGGGCTTCAAGCTCCTTTACATATTCAGGGGTAAGTACACGTCCTAAATCGTCCTCCGTCATGCCTAAGGATATGTTGACCGTGACAATCATTGTGACAAAGCCTAGCTTCATAAATTCATCGACAGCCTCTCGATGGTTCATCTCCCATAATGGCATGCCTAGCTTTAAACCAACCCTTTTAGTGACTTCATCATGCCAGCAGCCATGCGCAGGCATATCTAAGTCTCCTGTCACTAATACCTCTGCCCCTTGCTGCTTTGCATTTTCTAGGAGTCCTACAAATACTTCTTCATAATCGGCCCAACTTGCCGCAGCTGTATAGACTGGCAGCCCAATAGAGTCAGCTTGTGCCTGGATAAGCTCAGGTGGCATCCCATGGGATCTTGAACGTTTCCCTTCTTCTTCCAACATCACAATGAGTCCCATTGCTTGGCCCACCTGTGATGCTTTATATAAAGCTAAAACACTATCCTTGCCACCACTGAACGAAGCAATAAATGTATGATTTTGTGCATTCTGTTTCCAGTCGGTTGTGTTGGTCATTTCCTTGTCTCCTTGTACTGTTCATCTTCTATTAGAGCGTCATCCATTTGAATAGCTGGCAACCCTTGATTGATTTTAATATTGAGGTAGTGATCGACTAATCATGGTAATGTTGTCATATATACTCCTATTTCTTTAGGAAATTTTCAGGAACAAACACCCCTTCATTTTATCACAATCATGATGAGAATTTGGCGAAATATATGTTAAGGTTTAGATAGATTGCAAGAAACGGAGGGTGCACTATGAGTGATTATGTAACCAAATTAAGACAATTAGTTGGATCAATGCCTATTATATTAGTAGGTTCTACCGTCATTGTATTAAATGAGGAAAGAGAGGTCCTCCTGCAATGTCGTTCTGATAATAAAATGTGGGGGCTACCTGTAGGAGCTATGGAGCCAGGAGAAACGCTTGAAGAAACAGCGGCACGAGAATTATACGAAGAGACAGGATTACGTGCAAGCAATCTTCAGCTTTTAAGCATATTATCAGGTCATCAGGATTATTTTAAATATCCAAATGGGGATGAGGTCTTTGGCGTAACAGCGGTCTTTTTAGCTGAACAGGTAAATGGTCAACTATCCGCGTTAGATGGTGAAAGCGTAGCGTTAAACTATTTTTCTTTAGATGCATTACCTTCTCATCTTGTTAAGAAAGCACAGGATATTATTGTTCACCATCTAAACATGAAAAACCCGAACTAATTACATCATTGTTCGGGCTTTCTGTTCATACGGCTTTGTTATTTAGTAAGCTTGTGCAAACCAAACTGTATGCTTTGCTTCGTTTCCACAGCCAATACATGTTGTTTTCGTTGTTGGTGGATTAAATGGAATATTGCGAGATGTGTATTTTGTTTCTTCCTTCACTTTTTCCTCGCACGCATCCTCTCCACACCATCCAGCAAGTACCCAGCCTGGGATTGTGCCATTGTCTTTAGCTGTGTCAATATACTGTTGTAATTGTGGAAGTGTGTCAATCGTCGTATGAGCGTTTGCTTCACGGAATTGACGAGCTTTTTCTAGTAAGCGTGTTTGCATAGTCGTTAGCTCTTCTTCAATAGCTGTGATAATTGTAGCTAAATCGACTGTTCGTTTTTCCTCTTCATCACGTGCTTTCAGTAAAGCTTGCTTGTTTTCTAGGTCACGTGGCCCTAATTCAACACGTACAGGTACCCCTTTTAGCTCCCATTCATTGAACTTGAAGCCTGGTGATTGGTCCGAGTCATCCAGACGTACACGAATCCCCTTCGCTTTTAAGGCAGCGAAAATCTCATCTAAATGCTCCATGATTTGAGGGTTCTTTTTCCATGGACCTACTGGAATTAAAACGACTTGCGTTGGCGCGATGCGTGGAGGTAAAACAAGTCCCTGCTCATCACCATGCACCATAATAACTGAACCAATTAAGCGTGTAGATGTACCCCAAGATGTTGTGTGAACATATTCATGCTGGTTCGCTTTATTTAAATACTTGATGTTAAAGGCTTCTGCAAATTTTGTTCCTAAATAATGCGATGTTCCTGCTTGCACAGCCTTGCCGTTTTTCATCATCGCCTCAATAGAGTACGTATCGACAGCCCCTGCGAAACGCTCAGAAGGGGTTTTTTGTCCATCATAGACAGGAATTGCTAGCACTTGTTCCACCACTTCTTTATAAATTTCGAGCATTTGCATTGTTTCCTGACGAGCATCTGCTTCATCTACGTGTGCTGTATGCCCCTCTTGCCATAAAAATTCAGAGGTACGAATAAAAGGCAGTGTTTTCTTTTCCCAACGGAAGACATTTGCCCATTGATTGATTAGCACTGGTAGGTCCCGGTAGCTTTTAATCCAATTAGAGTAAAGATGCCCAATCATCGTCTCAGATGTTGGACGAAGGGCTAGCCGTTCTTCTAGTTGTTCTCCTGCTGCCTCAGTTACCCAAGGAAGCTCAGGTGAGAATCCTTCAATATGATCCTTTTCCTTTTGGAAGAAGGATTCAGGAATCAGCATTGGGAAATAGGCATTACGATGTCCTGTCTCTTTAAAGCGACGATCCATTTCCTCCTGAATATGCTCCCAAATTTCGTAGCCATCTGGCTTAAAGGCGATACAGCCTCGAACAGGTGTATAATCCATTAAATCGGCTTTTTGGATGGTCTCAATATACCATTTCGAAAAATCTTCTAGTTGTTTTGACATGTGTTCTCCTCCTATTTTGTTAAATGAATACTTGTTCAACCCGTATGAAGATTTAGCTGAAGCAAGAAAAAAAAGCACAAAGCTGTCCTCTGAATAAGGACGTCTTTGTGCTGGAATGACGTGGTACCACCTTGATTTAGCTTTAAGTAGAATATAAAGCCCTCTCACGTTTGGTAACGAAAACGACTCGGTTATGTTTGCATAACATCTCCGTGGTAGGTGTTCAGTCAAGAAGCGGTGATATAGCTCTCAGCAGTTGCTATATTTTCTGTTTCACAATTCTTACTTACTTGGCCACATCATCAAATGGTCTATCATGTTAACAGTTTTACTTTATCCCACTTTAGCAAAATCATTCAGGAATAGCAATTAATAACTGGATTTATTTGTGACAGAATTAACAATGAGATTCGTAAAATCTCCTACCGATAAAGGCTTACTGAAATAATAGCCCTGCACATATTCACAGCCGTGCTCACGCAGTACGTTTAATTCAGCTTCCTCCTCCACACCCTCAGCTACTACTTGTAGGTTTAAGGCATGGGCTAATGAAATCATGGCCGAAATCATGGCGATTCCCGATTTTTCAGGCACGATATCACGGACAAAGGCACGATCTATTTTAAGCACATCCACCGGGAATTTTTTTAAGTAGTTTAGCGATGAATAGCCCGTCCCGAAATCATCTAATGAAATAGTAATACCCAGTGCTCGTAATTGCTTGATTGTATCAATTAAATCTTCCGTATAATCAAGCATACTCATCTCGGTAATTTCAATTTCTAATAAATTAGGGTCAATGCCTGTTTCTGCAATGACACCACGCACCATATCAACAAAGCCACCTATGCTAATATGAATGGGCGAAATATTCACGGCTACTCGCAAGGATAATTCATGTGATTCATTCCAAAGACGAGCTTGTGCACATGCTTTACGTAAAACCCAGACACCGATATCATTAATCAGTCCGCAATCCTCCGCAAATGGAATAAAACGATCTGGCGGAATATGCCCTAATTCAGGGTCGTACCAGCGCAGCAATGCCTCCATACCAATAACAGAATCTGTTTTTAGGTCTATTTTAGGCTGATAATGTAATTCTAGACGATCCTGTTTTAATGCTTGATGTAATTTCGTTTCTAATAAAAGCCATTTATCATTGGCCTCATCCATATTGTCACGATACAGGCGATATTGATTGCCTCGTGTAGATTTTGCTGCATACATAGCAATATCTGCGTTTTTCAATAATTCTTCTACGGAGTTTGCATGATCCGGGAATATACTGATGCCGATGCTGATACTTGCATAAAATTCATAGGTGTCGACAATAAAGCTTTCATTGAAGACGCTAATAATTTCCTTAGCCATTTCCTCAATGCGACTGACGTCATTTAAAATCATGACAAATTCATCGCTATTGTGGCGATAGAAAGAATTTGATGTATGATCAATATTGCGCAGACGATTCGACATTTCCACTAAAAACATATCGCCGATAATATGACCAAGTCCGTCGTTAATGTGTTTGAAACGATTCACATCAATGAAAAATAACGCAAACTTCTCTCCTGTACGTCGAGATTGATGAAATTCATTTTCTAAACGCTGTTCTAATTTGCGACGATTTGGTAGCCCTGTTAGTTCATCATGATAGGCAATGTGAGTAATTTTTTTAATGTCCTTTTGCGCTGTAATATCTACGCGAATGGCAATATATTGATAAGGCTTTCCCTTTTCATCTAGGAACGGGATAATCGTTGTTTTCACCCAATATAAACTGCCATCTTTCGCACGATTGCACACCTCGCCATTCCACATATCGCCATTACCGATTGTTTTCCACATCTCTCTAAAGAAAGATTTAGGATGAAAGCCTGAATTTAGTAAACGGTGATCTTGGCCAACTAATTCTTCACGCGTATACTTGGAAATTTTACAAAAATGATCATTAACAAAAGTAATTTTTCCGGTGCGATCTGTAATCGCTACAATGATGGAACTATTCATGGCGGAAAAGATATCTTGTAATTCTTTTAGACTGTAGTTCATTTGATTAATACTACTAGGCGTGATATTCATCATTTTCATTCTCCATTCATTAAAATATGAAGGGTTTGGTACTTTTGCTTTATCTTACAGCGAGGTATAAAGTTGTGGTATATCGCCCTTTTTTATGTAATTATATTATAGTCTTAGAAAAGCAGTTAATTCAACCCAAATCTCAAAAACATTCAAAGCTACATTTGATAGTTTTTAATAAAACAGACAAAATTTAGTGGATATTAACACCTTGAAATTGTCTAAAAATATAGTTTTTTGATACTTTTGAACTAATGTAAATAGTTTATTTAGGCTATTTATCTTTTTAATACAAAACATTAAAGTTTTATATTTTGCGTTTTGATGTTATGTAAAATTTTTGTTAAAGTAAAATGCCTTACTGTCCCACATAGGAAGTAAGGCATTTTAGATGTTAAGAGACCTCATATTCAATTGAACCCCCTGTTGATTTCGCCTGCTTGTTGTAGGCATCTAACTGCTCTTGCGATAAATTTAAAATATAATAGTGAAAATTAATAGGCTCTAGCCCATGCTCCTCACAAACTTGGCGATAAAATTCATAACCTTCTCGATAATCTGTCATCCTCATAACTTCCTTTCACATTCGTTACTAGACGTCTAGTTTATTTTGTTATATAACAGAAATATTATTTGTTTAAAAATATATAACAGACTGCGATACTTGTCAATAAATTATCTGAAATTTCTTACTGAAATCACGAAAGCCCAGACCATTTTATTTAGTATGGCTGGGCTTTTCATAAAATATTCACGGCGGCTTCCGTCATAATCACATCCTTTTAAATTCCTAATTGTTTTGCTTGCATATTGTAAGCTGAAAGTTGTTGCTGTGATAATTGTAGTACATAGTAACGGAAAGAAATTGCTTCTAATCCATAGCGCTCACACATTTCACAATAAAAATCATAACCATCACGATACTTTGACATTTAAAATTCCTCCTCTAACGAATCTGTTTTATAACAGTTGTTATTATTTTTATTTAATATATAACAGATTATGTGACACGTCAAGAGATTATAACAGAAAAATTGAATAACAATAAAAGGAATTTAGCTCACCCCTTGTGGCCAAATTCCCTTGATACTTGCTATTCTCTAACGATTTCTTGTAATTGCTCGATATGACGTTGCTCGTGCAAATAGACCATTTCAATCCATTGATCGAGTGGTAATTCTCCCAAAGCTGGGTGCTGCACAGCGCGCTTAGCTAATACTTCAGGTTCCTCGATTGTTTGTAAAAAGGCGAGGAGGTTCTTTCTTGTTGTGGCGAGTAAATCCTGCATGGCTTGAACGGTAAAAGGTTGTTCTGTTGGCTCTACAATCGATGGAGCCTGTATTTTTTTGTCCGATCTAAAATGAGCTGAATATTTTTTCGAGCAGGCGTTGAATTTTCCTGGGCTTTTAATCCCCAAGCAATGGCTTTTCTCGTTGCCTCCTCTACTAATACAAGATGATGACAGATTTGTGCTACACTCCAGCTTTGTGCATCTGGTTTCCTATTAAAGGCTGTATCATCTAATGTGTCAATCTCCTGAAGCAATTGTGTTCTTGTGGCATCGAGATGATCTTTGACGTTTGACATCCTAAGCTACCCCTTTCATTAGGCGTTCTTCTATATATTCGATACAGGTAAATCAAAATCATCTTTCTTGAACAATATTAAATGGATTATTTTCTAAGACATGCTGTAGCTGCTCATCTTCAATATGCGTATAAATTTGCGTGGTTGCGACACTAGAATGTCCTAAAATATGTTGTAAACTGCGGATATCTGCCCCTGCTTTATACATCATCGTCGCGGATGTATGACGTAGCTTGTGTGGCGTAAGACGTTCTTTTTGAAGACCTGACTGCTGATTAATGCGTTTAACGATTTTGGCAACGGTTTGACGTGTAAAGCGTGTTCCCTTTTGTGATACAAAAAGGGGCTCCTCGCCTTCTCCTTTATAGGGTGTCTTCCCACAGTTTTCATAGTCAGCAAGTGCCTGCATACAGCTATCATTTAAATAGACAGTGCGCTCTTTGTTGCCCTTCCCAATCACGGTTAAATAACGTCCTTGGATGGATGTCTTATTGAGCTGACATAGCTCAGTGACACGAATGCCTAAATTTAAGAAAAACATCATCATGCAATAATTTCTTGGGGATGCCTGATTGCTCTTAATTCCATCTATAAATTGTGTCGCTTCCTGGAGGTTCATATAGATAGGTCTTTTTTTGCCTATCTTCGGTGTCTCTAATTCATCTGCCGGATTTTCCTCAATGAGTCGACGTTTGCCTTTTAGATATTTAAAAAAGGATTTTAAAGTCGCCACTTTTCGTGCTCTTGCAGCGGCAGAATTGCCTCGCTGTACCTCACAATATTCCATGAATAAATAAAGATCCTCTAATGTCATTTCACGGATTTCTTCTATTGTAATAGTGCTAATATCAATGGCAGCTAAATTCTCTATATTCAAATCTTCTTGGACAGCTTTGTGGAAGCGAAAAAATAAGGTCAGGTCATATTCATATTCTTTTCTTGTACGCTGAGACTTTCCTTTGATGGTCGTTAAATAGACAAGAAAATCCTTCATGAATTTTGGTTGCTTCGTTTTTTGCATGCTTATCACCTCTATTTGCTCTATTTTACCATGAAAAAACGTTCCCAAATATAAATTTGGGAACTTTATTGAAAAAAAATGCCCTTTTTCGCACTTCAGAACAAATGTTCTATATGAGCGCAATAAAAAAACCTCTTTTTATAAAAGAGGATTTTGTTTTAACTATTTTGTGACAGTTATAGGATTTTAGGCATAAAGTTCATGGTAAATGAATATTAAAATCTAGTAGACTTTATTTGTTTTATGAGACGCTTTGAAAAAACAGTAGATGGGTAACTGTCCATGTCAATTCGTCTCACAACGCGCATGGTATTATTTTACAAAAAATGAATAGTTCCCATCCTCTTGTTTTGTGAGTGACCAGTTTGTCGATAACATTTGCTGAAGTCTTGTGACTGTCTCCTCATCACACGTTAAATGCTGGATACCTGTTTCTAATAGTTGGTAATCCTTCCCTTCTTCTAATTGAAAGCGTAGCTGCAATAAACGTTGGATGCCTGGTAATGTTACATACTTGATTCGATAATGGCCATGGTATGCATCTAAGAACTGTTGTTCCCCTTCCTGATAAAGAGCCATTGTCTCACTAAATTCATAGTTTGGTACTTGTTCTTGCCAAGCTGATACATCCCCCGAACGTAAAGCTCGTAAAATCTCCTCGTCTGATAAATTTAATTTGGATAGTTTATCTAATTCATACGCTTGCATTAAATTAATGATGGTCATGGTTGTTAGCTCCTTTTATGTATTTATTCACAGTGTAACATGTTTTCACTACTACTTGAATTCGGAGGCGATCCATATGATGAATTTATATGATTCTAGTCTGTTTTTCGATGAAATGTTTGACGGCAATAAGCCAAAGCCTCACTACCGATCTTTTCATCATAAGCTATCCTTTTTTCGCAGGAGCAACTTGAAGAAAAATACCGACAAGCACAAGCAAGCTTTCTTAGACAAGGAATTACCTTTACGGTGTATGGTGCACAAGACGGAACGGAGCGTACCATGCCCTTTGATTGTGTACCTATCATTATTCCTCAAACGAAATGGGCTATGATTGAACAACGTGTGGAAGCTCTGAACTTATTTTTACAGGACGTCTACGGGCAGCAAATGATCATTCAAGACGGTCTTATTCCGAAACAGCTTGTCGAAAATAATCCGTATTTCACACCAGCCATGAAGGGGCTTCATGTACCAATTGGGAATCATATATTTTTAGCAGGGATTGATTTAATTCGGGATGAAAAAGGAGATTATCATGTGCTTGAAGATAATTTACGCAACCCTTCTGGTATTTCCTATGTCTTTGAAAATCGGGATGTGATGAAGGAAGTATACCCAGAATTTTTCTCCAAGCATACGATACGACCACTTGATAAACATATGGCTTGCATGAAAAAAGCACTTCTTGCGCATCGTCCACCTTCCATGCAAGCGGAGCGAGAGCCTAAAGCTGTGCTACTGACAGCAGGCATGTACAATTCAGCGTATTACGATCATGTCTTTTTAGCCCAGCATTTAAACATCCAGCTTGTCGAAGGCCGGGATTTAGTTGTACAGGATTTGAAAGTCTATATGAAAACCATCTATGGCCTACAGCAAATCGATATTATTTATCGTCGAATTGATGATGATTTTTTAGATCCTACCGTATTTCGTGAGGATTCTTTATTAGGTGTTCCGCATTTAATGACAGCCTATCAAGCAGGTCATGTGGCAATCTTGAATGCCGTGGGAAATGGTGTGGCAGATGATAAAGCGATGTATGCCTATGTACCTGAGATGATTCGCTATTATTTACAGGAAGAGCCGATTCTACCGAATGTGAAAACCTACCATCTAGGAGATGACAGTCAGCGTGAATGGGTGCTAGAGCATATTGACGAGCTGGTCATTAAAAATGTGGGAGCCTCTGGTGGCTATGATATGCTAATTGGTCCACATGCTAGTAAGGAAGAGATTGCCTTGTTTAAGCAAAAAATTATGGAGCGTCCTTATCAGTACATTGCACAACCAACGATTAAATTATCTCGAGCGCCTGCCTTCCAGAATGGACGATTTTATCCATGCCATGTTGATTTACGTGTCTATGTTATGAAGGGTGAGGATTGCTATGTGTTGCCTGGTGGTTTATCCAGAGTGGCACTACAAGAAGGGTCCCTTGTTGTGAATTCATCTCAAGGTGGCGGTGCAAAGGATACGTGGATTTTAAAGGAGGAATGGCAGCATGCTAAGTCGAGTAGCCGACGCGTTGTACTGGATGGCACGTTATAGTGAACGCACACAAACAAATGCACATATATTACAGGTACAGCTGTTGAATATGTTGGAGCAATCAGGGCAAGAACATGATTATATTGATCATTGGGAGGCTGTTTTAAATATTTGCGCCTCTAAGGAGGAGTATTTAGCAAATTATTCAACGATACGTGTCAATCCTTTGATTGACTATCTTCTATTTTCTGAGAAAAACGGTAATGCCCTTCATGCCACATTACGTGCGATTCGGGAAAATGCACGGGTTACACGTGATAGTATGCCAACGGAACTATGGGAAATTCAAAATGCCTTTTATTTAACGAAGCAACAGTCCATACTAAAAAGAGAACGACCAATTCCACTCATTGAGCTCCAAGGTTTTCTACAGGACGTACGAAAGACTTTATGGATGGAGACAGGGTTGATTGAAGGCACGATGGATCGCGATCTTCCCTTCTATTTTATGCAGGTCGGCAAATGGCTTGAACGAGCAGAAAAAACCATGCGGATGATTGTTATTATCGTAGAACAACAAAAGCTGACAGGTATGTCGCAGTTAGAGGATGATGGTACCTTTTTATTGGAACTTACCGCAGCGAGAGAATCTTTCATGCGGAAGCATCGTCACACCGATTTATTGACGGTCATTCGCTATTTAGTCCAAGATGAGCATTTCCCATGTTCTGTGAAGTTTTGTGTAAAGAAAATAGAAGAAGCTATAACGGCTATTGAACATGATTCTTTATCCTCACGATTATTAACGCTTCAATCGGATATTAGTAGCCTAGTTCTTGCAATCGATCATATTGATTTTTGGCAAATGACTATTGAGGAAACCATAACAATGATGGAGGAAAGATTGTCTCAATGTATGGCGTTTAGTGATGCCTTTTCGACAATCTATCATTTATATGAACCCAGCGTACAACCTTGAAAGGAATTCACCACAGCTCCCTTTCAACAGGCAAGTCAGTAAGCAGAAGGAAGCGGACACGATGAAATTTGAAATTCAGCATACAAATATTTTTCAATATGAGTCTGAAGTCGATCAAAGCTTAAATACCATTCGTTTAAAGCCGCGTAGTGATGAGCGTCAGCGATTATTATCCTATCGAATTGCCATTACGCCGTCCTCCCTGACCCGTGAGCATACGGATATTTGGGGCAATACAGTTGGTTCTTTTTATATACCAGAGCAGCATCAAATACTAGAAATTCATACATCTTCGATTGTGAGTATTCAGCGTGCGCCATTTATTCATCGTATTCAATATTCACCCGAAATGCAGACCATTTTTCATTCGCAGCTATTTTATGAGCATTATTTACCGTATTTAAAAGCAACACATTTTACATTTATGACAGAGCAGCAGCTAGAGGAAGTTTATCATGCGATCGGTCATGCTGAAAATCCTGTGCTCTTTTCGCTTAATTTAATGCAATATTTATATTCTAGCTTTGAGTATGATCCGACAGCGACAAATGTAACGACATCGGCAAGTGAGGCATTTGCATTAAAACGGGGTGTTTGTCAGGATTTCACCCATGTTATGCTGGCTGTTTTACGGGCTAAAGGAATTCCAGCTCGCTATGTCAGTGGCTATCTATATGTCGATGAAAACTCAGCCCTCATTGGTGATATTGCAACACATGCTTGGGTAGAAGTCATGATTCCGGGTATTGGCTGGATTGGTCTTGATCCCACGAATAATGTGGAAGTATTGGAAAATCATATTATTTTATGTATTGGTCGCGATTATAGTGACATTAGCCCTGTGGAAGGTGTATATTCTGGAGGCAAGCATGATTTAACAGTCAAAGTGAATGTCAAAGCATTGAATCATTTATAAAAGGCGTGCAGTGATGGTGATAGATCGCGATTACTGCACGCACTGCACGCTTTTATTCGAGGCGCTGCTGTCTTTCTGTTAGCACCCATTTCCGTACATAGCCCATTTCTTGTTGAATATGCTCCAGCGTTTTTTCCTGCTGAAATGCCCGTTGCATGACAGTATAACGCAAATCAGTTGCTCTTATATTCTTCCCTATATCTTGAGCCATCGTTTGGAAAATGCGTTCAATTGTCTTCGTCGTAATCGGCTTCGCTAAACTCGCCTCGCTTACCCAAACCCATTCCCCTACCTCTTGCTCATGTAAATGGGTCGTCTCTTTTTTATACTGTGTTAGCATGTCCATGAGGATGGGCGAACACTTAATTTCTCGACGTCCATTTCGATTAGCTATAAAAAGGGTCGCTTTCTCTTCATTCAAGTGAGCCCATTTCATGCGGACGAGCTCAGCGGGCTTACAACCCGTTTCCATCAACACTTGAACGATACAGCCATTGCGTCTTGCCAGCCATGCATGCTCCTGCGTTTTAGCATATTGAAAATAGGTTGGCCATACGTTGACAATTTGCATGACCTGTTTATTTGTCAGTACTTGCAGTGCCTCTTTTTGTCTTTTTTTCGGCTGCAAAATATGCTGATAATCAAAAGGCTCCACCCATTCTCGTAAAAAAATAAACTCTACAAAGCCTCGCAATGTCGCTATTTTATGATTAAACGTGTTGATATTACTGTAGGTTTCCTTTAAATAGTCGCAATAGAGCTGTATTAAATTTTTCAATTGATGGTCCACATACAAGTAGTTTTGCTCATGGGCGAATGTTAAAAATTGCTGCCCATCCATATTGTATTGTTTTTTTGTGGCAGCACTTTTTTTCAATGATTGTAGCAGCAATGCGTAGCTATTCCATGCTTCCTTGAGTGTGACCATAGTGCCCCTCCTTGATTGCTTTGCGTGTGTTGTTTCTATTTTACTATATTTTGGGTGCGTAGGTTCAAATTCATTTTATATTATTCTAATGTCGGATAATCTGTATTTTCACAACATGAACCCGCTTCTACCATTCAAATGCTCCTTACGTAATGAAGAAACATATGTTCCTAAAGTAGTTTCTCATAATTTTTACTTTCTTACAATAGTAAATTCCGCTCCCCTGTTGTAGTACAATAAATGCTTACTATTCCCTACATTCTTGTATAACAACGCAATTTTATGTGAAAATTCGTATCATTTCGTGTTTATCGTTGATTGTGTTATATAATAAAGATAGACACTAACATGTAGGAGGCTTTCCGATATGCAAGTAAAAACGACTCGACTGGAAGCAGAAGATGCGAAAATTATTTATCAAGAAACAGCTGGGCTAGCGATTATTACGATTCATCGACCACAGGCAAAAAATGCATTAACGGCAAACATGTGGGATCAATTAGCCAAGATTGCCCTACAAGTATTAGATAATCCGAAAAATAAAGTACTGATTTTACGAGGCTCTGGCCAAAGCTTTACAGCCGGCTCTGATATTAAAGAGTTCAATGCCATCTCTCTTGAGCAAGCTGAAGAAGCGTTTGTACATATGGAAAAGACCATTTCAACCATTGAGCGCCTACCGATTCCAACGATTGGCGTCATCAACGGTCCGGCAATGGGCGCTGGCTTGGAATTAGCCTTAGCCTGCGATATCCGCATTGGCTCCGACAAGGCCAAGCTCGGCATTCCTGTCGGTAAATTAGGGATTACTTTAAATAACAAATTTGCGCAGCGTTTAGTTCAGCTCGTCGGCCCTGCCACAACCAAGGATTTAGTCTTTACGGGACGAATGTTTAAAGCAGAGGAAGCTTTCAAGCTTGGGCTGCTTAACTACCTAGTAGCTGAAAAGGATTTAAATAAATACATGATTCGAATGGGCAAGCTTGTTGCAGGGATGTCCCCTGAATCCTTACTTGCCGTGAAACAATCCGTTCAGGAATGTCTCGATAGTGTGCCAACCTTATGGCAAGGCTCTTCGCCATTTGTGGGCAGTGATTTCGCAGAGGGTTGTCGTGCCTTTGTGGAAAAACGCCAGCCTCAATTTACCCGTCAGCCAAAATAAAAAACAGGTACTCTTAACGCCAATGTGCGAGCGGAGTACCTGTTTTTTACGCCTTTTTCTTTTGTATAGCTGTTTTAACATGCACATGAATAGCATCTAATTCATAGCCAAAATGTAGATAAAAATCTTCCTGCACGGCTTGTTGTAATGCCAATAAACGGGCTGCTAATGGATAATCGATTGGTAGCTTCACCTGAATAGTGAGGATAGCTTGAACCTGATCCCCTAACACAAATTGTGCCTGCTCCACCTTTTGTACAATCGCCTGTTGGCTACAGCAGTATGTCAGTAGCTGTACATAAACAGGCTTGCTGATTTCTATATATTCCCGCTGAAAATCAGGACGCACAATCGTCGTTTCCCCGATTTTTTCTCGTTTCGATGAAAAAATCTCAATGCCCTTTTGCACCAATCGTTTAAAGAAATTTTGCTCCACTTGTCTATAGGGGATCGGCATCACATGCTTACCCTGTGTTTGACGGATAAAGCGGGCTTTTTGAATTTCCTTAAAAGAACGGACATCCTCCACATCATAATAATGCTCAATCGGTCCTAGCTCTAGCTGCTTGGCAATACTATTCGTCATTTTAGTCGATGTGCCAATAAGTAAAATAGACTGTACCTGATGATGAGCTAGCGCTTTTTGGACAGCCTCACGATGGGCTGGATCTGTAAAAATGGCACGCCGTACAGCGGTAATTGTATTTTTTTCAAATTTAGCAGAAAGGCCTGCAACTCTTACGCCATTCACAATGAGTAATCCATCATCAACAATGGCCTCCACCCCTAATTTATGGGCAAAGGCAAGCGCACTTGTACTTTTGCCTGTGCCGCTTGGTCCGCTTAATGAATATACCTTCACTGCTCTCTTCCCCCTTACAAAATCGTTTTCGCATCTGGTGATAACATGCATATTTGCTTCAAATAGGCTGACATATGGGCATCCTTTGCCATGCTTCGAAACAGTGTGCATGCCATAAATAAGGCATTCCACATGTTAGCATAGTCAGCGTCCGCATAGGTTTTTACATACAATGCCCAATAATTAGCTGACACATAGTTTTTCAAATACTTCCCCATTTTGCCTGTAGATAATTGAAAATGATGATGCTGACCAATCCACCAATCGAGCATTTGATGTCAGGACTGTCTTGTGGTTTCTTCAAGCATTTGCTTGGCATATGGTAGCTCGTCTCGCATAAGACTCATCCCACCTAAAAA
Source organism: Lysinibacillus sp. PWR01 (assembly GCF_043359455.1). NCBI lineage: Bacteria > Bacillati > Bacillota > Bacilli > Caryophanales > Bacillaceae > Lysinibacillus > Lysinibacillus sp. PWR01. The sequence goes on from NZ_JBHERJ010000073.1 coordinate 246,509, forward strand.
AATTTATACTCAGTATAATACAATTTCCTTTGTGAAGGAATTTATAGTAGCTTCTCCCAACAGCAGACAATCTATTTTCGCTAGCCTACGCACGCATCCTCTCCATTATATAAATATTTTCTTTTTTCAGAATATCTGTCCCTTTCTGTGCTTCAGTATGATAAAATGTGAACTACTATTCTGTTATACAACTACAAGGAGTGTACTAGCTTTGAAAATCGTACCATCTAAAAAAATGTCATTATTTACACCAGCAATTTTCGGAGATTTGAAAAATTTTGCGCGCGAGCAGCAAGCAAAGGGCATGACCTTAATTGACTTAAGCTTAGGAAGTCCTGATCTTCCCCCACATGCTAAAATCCGTGAGCATCTTTCCTATCGCGCAGGTTTAGCTGAATCTTACGGCTATACACTGACAGGCACACAGCGTTTTTATGATGCGGTGAGTCGCTACTATAAGCGCCGTAGTAACGTCGATCTAGATCCCGCAACAGAAATTATTCAAACAATTGGCTCGCAAGAAGGCTTAGTCCATTTACCTATCGCCTTTTGTGATCCAGGAGACATCGTCTTATCCACAAACCCAGCTTATGTTGCATATGACGCAGGAATTCACTTAGCTGGCGCAACACCTTATTACATGCCTCAAACAGCTGACAACGATTATTTACCTGATTTAGACGCTGTACCAGAAGATATTGCCCAGAAAGCAAAGCTATTGATTTTAAACTTGCCAGGAAATCCTGTACCAGCGATGCCTTCATTAGCGTACTTTGAAAAAGTCATTGCCTTTGCCAAAAAATATAATATTATTGTTCTCCATGATGCAGCCTATTCAGAGTTCTATTTTACGGGAGATGGCCCCATTAGCTTCCTAGCTGCACCAGGAGCAAAAGAAGTCGGCATGGAGATTAACTCCCTCTCGAAAAGCTTTAGTCTTGCTGGCACACGTATTGCCTATATCGCAGGAAATGCAGAAATGATCGCTGTTATCAAGCAATTAAAATCAAATTTAGACTTCGGTATTTTCGAGCCTATCCAGGATGCAGCTGTCGTTGCACTGGATAACGCAGAGGAAATTACGGAAAGCTTACGTGCCACTTTCTCACAACGTCATAAAACACTGATGAATGGCTTACAAGCTTTAGGATGGGAGGCAGCACCATCAGATGGGGGAATGTTCGTTTGGGCAAAATATCCCTATGCTATCGATTGTACAGAACTAGCCTTCCAATTGATTGAACAAGTAGGCGTTGTCACAGTGCCCGGAACCGTATTTGGTACTGCAGGACAAGGCTATTTACGTTTAGCATTAGTCCAACCAAAGGAACTTCTGCAAGAAGCTGTGGATCGCTTAGCAAAAGTACAATTATTGGCCCAAAGCAAAAACTAGGCAATTTAAAAACCCTTCTAACGTTTTGTTGGAAGGGTTTTTCTATGAAGGTTAAATCCACACATCGTTTTCAGCGGTAAGCTCTGATTGCTCCTCACCTGTATTCACGACACCAACAGGCTCTACAAGTAAAATTTTACACTCTGAAGCCGCATAGGGTTTATGTTCCACATTGCGCGGAACCACAAACATTTCTCCTGCTTGCAAGCTTACTTCACCATCTCGGAATTCGATGATTAACTGCCCCTCAAGGACGATAAACACTTCATCCGTATCATCATGCTTATGCCAGACAAAATCCCCCTGAACTTTGACGAGCTTAAATTGATAATCATTCATTTCAGCAATGACCTTTGGTGACCAATGCTCTTGAAATTTAGCTAATTTCTCTTGAAAATTAATCGGTATGTATGCCATTTCCATTCCCCCTTGCTTTGAGTCTATTCATAGCATACCATAATGCTATTTTCCACAGCAAAAAACAGCTACTGCCATAAGAACAGTAGCTGTTTTATTAGATATCATATTTTTGATGAACGTCATCCTCGTAACGGTTATAGCGCTGCTTAAAGAGCTTGAATAAATGCGTGACAAGCACCTTAAAGATTGCATAGCCTGGAATCCCTAAAATAACACCTGGGACACCAAATAACGAGCCTGCCGTTAATAACACAAAGATAATCGTAATCGGGTGAATACTGAGTGATTTCCCCATAATTTGTGGCGAGATAAATTTCCCTTCAATCAACTGAACGATTGTCCATACAATGGCTAGCTTAATTAGCATTAATGGGGACGTGACAAGGGCAATAATGACAGCTGGTGTGATCGCAATAACAGGACCTAAATAAGGCACCACACTGGTAATCATCGCAAGGAAGCCGAGCAATAAAGCATACTTCATGCCAATAATTAAAAAGCCAATCGTCACCATTGCGCCAATACACATGGATACTAAAATTTGCCCCTGTATGTACGAACTAATTTGCTTGTCCATGTCATGGAAAATGTCAGTTACTTCTTTACGCATACGCGGTGGGCACACTTTCAGCATAAATTTCGGTAATTTTTCGCCCTCTTTTAGTAAATAAAATAAGATGAATGGCACCGTTACAAGTGATAGCACAATGCCTGTTAACGTTGATAGGAAGCCCGTAATCCCAGATGCCACACCCTGTGCTACATTGGTCGCCATATCCTTCACTGTTTTTACCATATCCGTTGTGAAGTTATTCAACACTTCATCAAAATTAAAACTAATTTTATCTAAGTACTCATTAAAACGTGAATGATTCAGAAATTCTACAATGTTTTGCGTAAACGCCATGAAGTACTCTGGGAATTCCTGTGCTAAATTGGTGAACTGGTCGCGTAAAAACGGATAGACTAGCACCACGAGTAACGTAATGACACCAATGACCGCAATGTAGAGGATTAAAATACCCCATATTCTTGGGATGTGCCATCGTACTAGTATCGCCAGCAATGGGCGTAATAAATAGTAGCCAATGACGGCTAGTACCCCTGGTAAAATCACTACTTCAAATAATACTTGAAGCGGGGTAAAGATAAAGGAAACTTGATTAAACATAAAAATAACACATGCCACTAGTAATAAAATCACCAGTGTAAATAATAGGTTTCTACCACCTAAAAAACGAATAAACTTAGTTGCTAACAGGTTTGAACGCTCTTTTGGTCTCTCTTTTTCCATAGATCCACCCCAATCCAAATGCTCTACCTTTATATTACAGGATAATGTTGGTTTTTGCGAAAAATCACTCTAGTGAAATACCTAAAAAATCGCTTAAAAATGCCTTGTTTTGCTCCACATCGATGACAATGGAATCGCCTGCATGGCTAAAGTTTTGGAATTGGTAGCTCCCCTCAATAGGAATGGTTGCTTTCTCAATGTTGACCTTGCCCTTTGATAGCAATTTAAGCACTTGCTGCATTTCCTCAGAGGATGAATAATCTGTTGTGATATAGCCCTGTGCCGCTCCGACGAATTTTGGTAAGTGCAACATATTGGTAGGCGTTAATAGCTCCGATTTCAACGCTTCAATGACTTTTTGCTGACGCGCAACACGACCAAAATCTCCTTCCGCATCATGACGGAAACGAGCATAGCCTAGTAGCTCCTGTCCATTTAAACGATGGACACCTTGCTTTAACTCTACGCCAATGTTTTCAGACATGTCCTTTTCAACATCCATTTCCACACCATTTGGCGCTAAAATATCCACTAAGGATTCAAAGTTTTTAAAATCAATTAGTGCATAATGATGAATCGGTAGGCCAAACATATTTGTCAATGTATCCTTCAATAGCTGGACGCCGTCTAGATAGTAGGCTGTATTAAGCTTATAGGATTGATAGCCTGGGATATCCGCGTAAATATCGCGCATAAAGGATACGAGTTTAATATCGTTGTTTGCTTTATTCCAGGATAATACCATCATTGTATCGGTACGTGATTTTTCCTCTCCACGTGTATCGACCCCTAAAATCAAATAGTTTTCGATATCCCCTTTGATACTATCACCCGTAAAATCTTCCTGTGCTACTTTCGTGTCATTGGCTAGCTCTAGTCCACTGCGATATTGCATGACCGAATAGCCGACAATCACAATGATACACAGTAGTAATAGTGTAAAAATTGCTCTCCCTTTACGTAATCTACGCTTTTTAGGACGTTGGGAGCGTCTCGTATAATCTTGCTCTTCCATAACAACTAACTCCTCTATTTTGATATAGTTAATGTAACGATTGATTAGCTAGAAAGTTTCATTTTGAAAAGGATCTATTCCATGATTTTCTATCTAATCGTTATTTTACACCCATTTGCGCAGTTTGGAGCAAAACAATGCTATAATATTTTCACAAAAGAAAGGATGATTCAAATGATAGAAAAAGCGACATTTGCTGGCGGATGTTTTTGGTGTATGGTCAAGCCATTCGTCGAGTGGGACGGTATACATAAAGTGACTTCTGGCTATATGGGTGGCCATTTAGAAAACCCAACCTATGAAGATGTCAAAAAAGGAACGTCAGGCCATTTAGAAGTCGTCGAAATCGAATTCGATCCTGCTATTTTTAGTTACGAGCAGCTCCTTGATATTTATTGGATGCAAATTGACCCAACGGATGCGTATGGACAGTTCCATGACCGTGGCGAATCCTATACAACCGCTATCTTTACCTATACAGATGAGCAAAAGCATATCGCAGAGGTCTCGAAAGAAAAGCTTGCCAATAGCGGATGCTTTGATAAACCTATTGTAACCAAAATTCGCGATGCTGAACGCTTCTACCCAGCAGAAGACTATCACCAAGATTATTATAAAAAAGAAACGGAACACTATCAGCAAGACCGTGCCGTTTCTGGACGTGATACGTTCATTGCGAAGCATTGGGAAAAAGAATAAGCTAGAGAACATGAAAAACACGTATTATTTGATAGGTAATCAAAAATACGTGTTTTTCTATTGGAAAGCCAATATTTTTCAAGTGATTCCTTGCCTATCAAAATAACAAGAACGAAAGATACAGAAAGATAATCAAAATCAGCAGAGAAAAAAGACTAGAAATCATATAAATACAATGATTGGAAGGATAAAATCGTCCATCCTGAATTTCTTTTCTTTTTCTTGCATATTGAAAGGTTGCCAAAACGCCTATGATAAACCCAATGATGCAGGCAAAAATGCCAAGGCAAATGGCTACGATATGAATAGAATCATTTGAATTCATTTTAATCGTAAAATGCAAGGAGGTGGTCAAAAACCCGACTCCGACAATCGAAATGCTAGTCCTTATCCAAGCTAAGTACGTTCTTTCGTTCGCTAAATGCTGCTGGGCATACTGTACACTATTGTTCGCTCCTTCGTTCCATGTATTGAATCCCTCCATAAACGGTAACCCTTCCCTATTCCATTTTCAATTGCTTTCACATTATTCGTTTTTAGCTAAATAGGCTATAATGGCCTGACATGCTTGCATTCCTTCTGGCTGAGGTGAGTAATTGGAGGATAGTTTGACAATGACGGTCTCGGTTTTCGGTGCAATGTGGATTTGTTGATCAAACTTTCCTCGTGCTGAATATCCTCCGTATTGATCATGACTAATCCACCATTGATTATGATAGGAAAACCCTGGAAGATAATGATGATTACTTTCCTCAAGTAATTGTGGATTTCCGCCTTTTTGGATTTCCCTTATGATTGGCACGGGAATAATTTGCTGACCATTATAAAAACCATTGTTACACATCATGCTACCAAAACGCCCTAAATCACGTAAGGTTGCGCGCATACCGCCACTAGCTATATCTGTGCCAATGCCATCCAAATGCATGCAAGCATTTTCTTCTGCCCCTAATTTAGACCATATATATTGCTGAATTAATTCAGCTAGATTTTTACCTGTTAATCGTTTAATGATCCAGCCTAATGTTTCTGTTTGGCCATTTTCATACTTAAATACCGTACCAGGGGGAATAGCTCGTTTACTTGCTACCATAAATTCATATAGATTTTCCGGTCCATGATAGTTTTCAGGTTTTGGTATCGAACCAGATGCGATAAAAATAGGGGTGCCCCGCCCTATTCCCATAGGCGTATCCGCTTCCATATACTTCACAGGAACTTGCATATCAAGCAATTGCTGAACAGTACCCTCGCCTAGTCCTGTTCCTTCTAATTCAGGAATGTAATAGAAAGCTTTTTTAGTTAGATCTAGTACCCCTTCATCAGCTAGTAAACCCACAATTAACCCGACAAATGACTTTGATGCAGAGTTCAATGCATGAGGCTGATAGAATGGATAGCCATTAAAATAGTTTTCATATAAAATTTTCCCTTTATGCAACACAAGAAAGGCATCTGTATTGGTCCTTTCAAGATAGGCTAAAACACTTTCATGCTTATGAACGTATATAGTGGCCAAATCTAATGAATCATCGGCATATGATAATAAGCTTGGCTTTTGGCTTCCTTTCCAGATCATTCGGCATGGGCTTAATTCACCTGAATGACAATAGCCCTGCAAATGCTTCTTTGAAGTAAACCAATTATCTTTCGTGATGATATCCTCCTGATTTGGCGGAAAGGCTTGTTTAATCGTTGCTGTTCCATTTTGCATAGACAACGCTCCTTCTTTAAAAAGAATGCCCGATAAGCATATCTTCTTTAGCTTCTTTTACTTTATTTGTAATCGTTAGTGCTGCTACTGCTCCCGCTAATGCAGAAACAATTAAAAACCAACATACAGCAGTATACGAACCATTAAAAACTGTCAGAATGAACCCGATAACCAGTGGTGAAATCCCTCCTGCAATCTGCCCACCGAAGGACACAAATCCTGTTACAGAACCAGATAACTCCTGATCTGAATACTTAATAATCATGGTATACAAGGCTGTTCCAATAAAAGAGATTGCAATCGCGTTAAACGTCAAATAAACAATCCCAAGCGTGACAGACGATGCGTGAAACATTAAATATAAAAAGACACTCGAAGCTAGTAATCCGCCCATTGCTAGATATTTTTCTCTTCCTACCATATATTTATCTAGTATCAAACCGCTTACATTAAACATGATAAAGGAAGAAATATATGGAATAGCCATTAAGGCACTTGCTGATAACAAGTCCAATCCTTGACTAACCAAATAAGAGGGCATCCATGTAATCATTCCCCAATTCACGATATTAGAAAAGAATTTCGTAAAGAGAAATTTCCAAAAATTATTCGTTTTAAACACCATTTTATAATGGATTTTCTTGTTAGCTTGTGCCTCAGCTGTTCTTTGCTTATCATCTGAAGACTTCAAATATGCCCAAATGGCCCAAGCTATAAAAACGCCTGCAATCCCAATGCTAACAAACATCCATCTCCATCCGAATGAAACCAACAAAAAACCGATCGCTATAGAGCCTATTACACCACCTGCAGTTTGCGCAGATAGAAAGAATGAGCTTGCTCGACCTCGTTCATTTTCTCCAAAGTTATCGGCAATCGAGCGCATACTAGCTGGAAAAACACTGCCTTCCGCTAACCCAAATAGGAGACGAATGAAGAGGAGTGAAATAAATGACCAGGCAAGGCTTGTCAGAGCTGTAAAAAATGAAAATCCAATGACGGAAACAAACAAGACATTTCGTGCACCATACTTATCGGTAAGCCATCCACCGATCGGATGCATCAGAGCGTAGCTAAAAAAGAAAATACTCAACACTAAACCAGCTTCAAAAGAGTTCAGGTCTAAGGCTTTCTGAATAGGAATAATGGCGACGTTCATGGATGTTTTATCAATATGACTTAATAACATCCCTAAAAATAAGAGTATAATAATGATCGATTTACGCTTTTTATCAGCCGCATACACTTGCATTTCACACACTCCTTTTCATTGAATGGGTAAGTCTTCTTTCTAATTCACTAAACGTGCCGCTCCTTCCCAGAAAGGTTTTCTTAGCTCTTTCTTATCAATCTTTCCTACCATTGTAAGTGGTAAAGATGCCTCGAAAATAATCTCCTTTGGCACCATATAGGAAGCGGTACGTTGCTTACAAAACTCGATTAATTCTTCTTTCGTACACGTTTCACCTTCACGTAGCACTGCGACTAAACAAACCGCCTCCCCCCAATCATTGTGCGGGATGCCGATGCAAGCACACATAGCCACCTTCGAATGCTGGTTCACAATTCTTTCTACTTCAGCAGGATACACATTGAAGCCACCCGAAATAATCATATCCTTTTTCCGTTCGACAATATGAAGATAGCCTTGTTCATCGAATTGTCCAATATCACCTGTAAAGAACCAGCCATCCTGAAATGCCTCTGCTGTTAGATCAGGTCTATTGTAATAACCAATGGATACAGAAGGTGTTTTGACTGCAATTTCACCTGGCTGCAATGGTTGAACATCTTGGCCCTTATCGTCGACTAAGCGAATTTGGGTAAGCATACACGGTTTTCCACAGCTCTTTAACACATCCAAATTGTGCTCATAGGCAAAAAGGTGATCGCTTTTTGTCAATCTGGCAATAACGATACTGCATTCCGTCATGCCATACTGTTGTCTAAAAATAGGACCAAAAATTTCAAACGCTTCTTTCAAACGTTCAGAGGAAATGGGTGATGACCCATAATTGATATTGCGTAATGAGCTGACATCATAGCTTTTTTGCTTGGCCTCATCAATTAGCCGATAAATAATCGTTGGCACAACAAAGGTGCTTGTAATCCGCTCCGTTTGTACAATTTGCATAAATTGTTGTGGATGAAATGCCTTCATGATATAGACATGACATCCAGATGCAAGTGACCTTTGTAGCAACACGCCTGCCGCATGGATAATGGGCGTACAAAACAACACCTTGTCTCGGTCATCATATGGATACTCCATGCAAGAAGCCATCAGGGAAGCCCCAAAACCTCGCTGAGAGTGCATGACTCCTTTTGGCGTTCCAGTTGTGCCACCTGTGTAGGATAGGATGGCTACATCATCTAATGAGGCATCAGGAAAGACGTCATAGCCTTTTTTATGCTCTATCTTCATACGATAAAATTCTTCCGGGTAGTCAATACCAAACCCAGGCACACCAACAACAGTAACGGTCTGTTTGCCGATTTCTTGTTGATAGCTTAGAACAGATGCTATATGCTTCTGCGTGGCCATAATGATGACTTGAGGCTCCGCATCTCTTAAAATAAACTCAATTTCCTTCATGCCTAGCTTATCATTTAACGGAACGACCGTAGCTCCACACCGACTGACAGCAAGATTGTAGACAACATTTTCAATACTATTTGGAATGAGAACTGCAACACGCTTTCCGACTTGTACGCCAAGACGACCTAACTGGCTTGCTGCCGCATCAACTTGTTCCCGTAATGTCTTATAAGTAATCGTTTCATTTGTCTCTACACAAGTAAGCGCTGGCTGTCTATCAAATTTATTTAAACTAGTAAATAGAAAAGCTTGAAACGTTATAGCATCCATGTAAACTTCCTCCTTTAGGTAAATAATCGTTTCGAAAGACGATGTTTTTATGATTGACTCAGCAATTCTTTAGCTATTATGTTTTTCTGAATTTCAGATGTACCCGTCAAAATTCTAAACATCCGTACATCTCGATACATTTTCTCTACAGGATGTCCTTTCATTAACCCTTGACCACCCAAGATTTGAACTGCCTTGTCTGCCACTCGATTGGCAACCTCAGAGGTATACAGTTTCACCATAGATGCTTGCCCTCTCACGTTTTCACCATGGTCCATACGTTCGATCACATAGTAGAGCATACAACGTGCTGCATAGAGTTCAGTGGCCATTTCCGCTAACATATGTTGAATAGCTTGAAATTCCGCAATTGGTTTACCAAACTGTCTACGCTCTTTGGCATGATCAACAGCTTCATCTAATAGACGCTGTGCTACCCCAAGGTAGGTAGCTCCCCAAGACGCTCTGTTTTCATTGATTCTGTTAAGCCCCAGCATCAATCCCTTGCCTCGTTGACCGACAATATTCGTAGCAGGCACTCGGCATTGGTTAAAAATTAGCTCAGCTGTACTATGTTCTCCCGATATAGGCACTTGAATCTTGCCGAGTTCAAAACCTGGTCGTTCCTCTGTCTGTTTCTCTACAATAAAGGAAGTAACGCTTACATCAGTTGGCTCTACCATTTCCTTTGCCAAAACAATTGCCCAGTCAGCATAGGGTGCAGCACTAATAAAATGTTTTTTCCCATGTAATATGTAGCTATTACCATCCCGTATAGCTGTTGTTTGAATGGCACGGGCATCAGATCCTGCACCAGGCTCTGATAATGCAAAACAACAACCTGCTTCAGCATTAATCACTGGCATGACGTACTTTGTTAATTGGTCTGGCGTAAAAACGTTTACCATCTGACCAATACGGAAAGGTCCACCGATTTCACCCAAAACATGCCCCCATAAAACCGCGCCTGATTTTGCAAGCTCTTCCTTTAAAACACATAGTCCCTTTAAGCTAAGCGACTGCCCTCCCAACTCCTTTGGTAGGTTGATACCATAAAATCCAAGCTCCTTTGATCGCTTTCGAACCCATGTAATTTGCTCCATCAAAATCTTTTGCTCTGCATCCATTTCATGCTCCCGTTCAAACGGTAATAGTTCATTGTCAATAAACGCTCGTAACTTTTCCTTTAACTGATCAAGATACTCAATTGTCCCTGTTGCTTGCATACTGTACTCCTTTCCAACACTCGTTCAATCTCAGAACGAAAACGTTTCCACTTTAAATTTTTAGAATAATAAAAATATTCTCGCTCATTATTTTATATATGGCTGTGAATAAAGTAAAATGGTAAAATATCATAGATACTTGAATATAATTCATATAAAAAGAGGGATGATTGTGCATATAGAGCAATTAAAATACATTGTTGAGGTAGCTAAAACACGATCGATTTCCATCGCAGCACAGAATCTTCATGTTTCACAATCAACGATCAGTAAATCCATTACGAACTTAGAGCAAGAATTACGTATTTCCTTGTTTACACGTTCACGGCTAGGCGCCATACCAACAGCCGAAGGGAAAAATATCATAAAAAAAGCCTATGAAATTGTGATGAAGTTGGAAGAAATACAGGAAGAAGCACAAGAGCAAACCTCCCTCATAAACGGGGAATTGAATATAACGGCTAGCCCTAGCTTCTTTCTGCCCATTTTACTTAAAGCGTTAACAAGCTTTAAAAAAGATTACCCTTCCTTTCGTATCCATATGACCGAAAAAAAATCACCAACGATTATTGAAGAAGTGATTCAAGGGAAGATCGATATTGGCTTAGCGATGCTTGATGATATTGATTGGAATGCGCATGAAGAATTGGTTTTCGAAGCCTTAATAGAGGGCAAAATCATGGTATGTGTCAGCAAGCATTCTCCACTTGCATTTAGTGACTATATCACACCTGAGGAGCTAATCCATGAAACAATTGTCATGTATGATGGGGTAATATGGAAGGATTCTATTACAAAATTTATGCATAAGTATGGCCCTCTTAATATTTTATTTACCACTAATAATACCGAAGTCATCAAAAAAGCTGTTGCAGAGGGCTTAGCCATCACCTTTTTGATGGATATAGCTTTACAGGATGATCATTATGTTACGAATGGAGAGATTGTCCCCATACCCTTAATAAATTTTGAATCCAATAAACGTTCCTTTGGATGGGTACGGTCTAAGAAAAAGCATTTCTCTTTGGCAGCAAAAGAGTTTTTAAAATACCTGAAAGCGAATATCGCCAAATCAGAATAAGAGCGTCTTTAAGATGCTTGCCCAATAAAAAAAGTGCCTAATTCTTTTGAATTAAGCACTTTGGTAGCATGGTTGATTAGAATGAGTGAAGCAGCTCATTGACGCCCCCTGGAAAGGACATTGGCGGAACGGAAATCAACTTCTCACCATGTTAGAAGATTTTATTCTGCTGGTGACAATGATCTTTTTCTACAACATGAAGTGCCTAATTCTTATGAATTAAGCACTTCAATGGAACTTAACTATTCGATGTTGTTTCCAAATAAGATTGGAGCGCATTGAAGAAACGAATGCCGTATTTTTCGAATTTTACTTCACCAATCCCACTAATATGTCGTAGCCCTTCAAGCTCGGATGGTTTTTTATCACAAATTTCACGTAACGTTTTATCCGAAAATACAACAAATGGCGGTACCTTTTCCTCGTCGGCAATTTCTTTCCGTAGCACACGTAAATGTTCAAATAATGGATCATTATCCACCAGCTTCTTCACCGTGACAGCTTCCTTGCGCATGACGTGTCGATTGCCAAGCAGTACCTCCTTGCCTTCTGCTGACACATAAATTGTGGGGAATGTACCGTGCTTCACGGCCAGTAAGCCCTCAGCAATTAAAAATTCAATAAAGTTGGATACATCCTTTGAGGCATATTTTCCCTTTAAGATGCCGTAGGTCGATAATCGGGCAAAGCCAAATTCAGCTATCTTTTGATTTTTAGAGCCAATTAACACCTGTGCCACCATGGTCTTACCGAATTTTTGGCCCATGCGTACAACACAGGCTAGCACCTTTTGCGCATCCTCCGTCACATCTGTTACTGCTCGTCCATCATTGCAGTTATTACAACGTCCACAAGGCTCCTCCTCCTCTTCCCCAAAATACGATAAAATCGCATTTTGGAGGCAGCCCTCTGTATGGCAGTAATCCACCATTGTTTGAAGTTTGGCTAGCTCCTGGGTAATACGCGCTTCATCCTGTGTTTGTTCAATAAGAAAACGCTGTGTTTGGACGTCGCCTGAAGCATACAATAAAATACACGCACTTGGCAGACCATCTCGCCCAGCACGACCCGCTTCTTGGTAATAGCTCTCCATGTTACGAGGCATTTGATAATGCAACACAAAGCGCACATTACTTTTATCAATACCCATACCAAAAGCATTCGTTGCCACCATGATACGTGCCTCATCTTTTAAAAATCGCTCCTGCTCAGCCATTCGCAAGTCCTCTGATAGACCCGCATGATATTTTGCAACGGCTTCACCAGAGCGACTCAGCATATCATAAATCGCATCTACTGCTTTTCGAGTGGCAGCGTAAATGATGCCGACTTCCTGTTGATTTTTTTGTACATAATTTTTTATATAGCGTTCTTTATTTTCGCCAATTAACACCGAAAGCGCCAAATTCTCACGCGAAAAGCCTGTCATGACCGTTGCTCGCTCATCAATTGCTAACAATTGACGAATATCATCACAAACTGCTGGCGTCGCAGTGGCTGTTAGTGCTAAAACTGTGGGCTTTTGTGGCCATAGCGTAAAAAGCTTGTGGATGGAACGATAGCTTGGTCTAAAATCATGCCCCCATTGCGATATACAATGAGCCTCATCAATCGCTAGCAATGGCACAGATAAATACGACAATGCTTGAAGAAACGTAGTACTTTCTAGTCGCTCTGGTGCAATATAGAGGAGCTTTAAATACCCCGCACTCGCAAGTTGCATCGTTTCATCCACTTCCTGTGCTGTTAGCGTACTATTGATATAGGCTGCTGGAATGTTAGCCGTTCGTAAAGCCTCTACCTGATCTTGCATCAGTGAAATCAGAGGTGAAATGACGATGGTTAACCCTTCAAGCATTAACGCTGGAATTTGATAGCAAATGGACTTCCCTCCACCTGTTGGCATGACACAAAGGCTTGATTGCCCTTGTAATGTTTGTTCAATAATTTGTTCTTGACCTTGGCGAAAGGTTTCATAGCCAAAATGATGCTGTAGCATTTGTCTTGCTTGCTCCATGCAAAATTCACTCCTCATTTGTGAGACCAAGTAGCTTGTACTCGCCCTGTTCATTTTTTTCTAGCTCATACAGCATGTTGGAGTAGGCAAGTGCCTCCTGTCCAGCAGCATTCGTCAGCATATATTCCGTTTTGGCTTGCACGATGAGACGCTGTCCTTCTACGCGAATATCCTGAATGTCCGTGTCAGCGAAATGAATTTTGGCTTGTTTGGAAGCATAGTAGGCAACCATACTAGCCAAGGTTTCCTGTATCGCCTCTGTCCCGACAATGGGTTTCATGACACTTGCATCCTGAATTGTCACTGCACCCTTTAAATGCTTGTGAAACGTATCTAAAAATAGCTTAATTTCATCGGTATTATACGCAAATACATTTTCTCCATATTGTTCGATTGCTTGCTGTACAGCTTCTTTATCCCCTTGTTCGATATAGGGATATAAATTTTTCGATTGGGATAGTCGTACACTGGCTGTCATGCCCTCGTCAATCCATTCATCAATGGATGATTGAAATTCCTTTATAGGCAATATGTATGGTTGGGACTCTCCCTGCTGTTGTCGATTAACATAAAGACCGACAATGGCTCCATTTTCAGCCTCCATGACAGGGCTTCCTAGAGGTATCGATTGTTCTGCTTTTATAAAATAGGCCGCTACCTTATCTTGATATTTTTGAATCGTATAAGGTAAACCATTCACATAAACAGCTAGCTGATTGAGCTCACCTTCATAGAGATTAGGCACTTGCACATCCGCTTGATAGGATACTCGTAACATGGCCATATTATAGGCTGTTGACATGACATGAATAGTTGCTGCTACCAGCTTGTCCTCACCAAATTGAACAAGGGCAGTTGGTTTGGATGCCACCAGTGCGCCATTCGTTAAAATATACAGTTGATTATCCTGTTGCTTGATAATAATACCTGCACCAACACCATGCTCTCCAATTACTTTGACCTCTGGCACAATTTTTTCCTGTTGCTTCGTCACCGCTCCCTCTGTTTGCACCTCTGCCTTTTTATTTTGAAACCAACCTGTACCTATTTGACTGTCACAGCCTGCTACAAGTAAAGCTGTCGCTCCTAAAACGAGCATCTTTTTATACATACCTTCACCAAAACTTTCTATTCAACATTCTCTCTTCTCTATCATAATCAAGGCGTGAGGATGTTTCAAGTTTACATAATATTATTATGAAATTATCAATATTAGAAAAATGCAGCTACTTTGCTCAATTCATTTCTTTCTACCTATTAATATTGATGGAAGACGCAATTTGCTGTGAGGATGGAAGGATATCATACCCTCAAAATAATTTTCACTAAAAAAGACATGTGCAACGTCACACATGTCTCTTACGATGTTTTTTTTCTTAGCAGTCCAGTCGTTGCCAAAATGCCAAGCATTAATAGGAGAAAGATCAGATATGTCCATGTATGATTACCTGTTAAATCATAGCAAACGCCTATTAGGATGGGGATAATCGCACTTACCATAAAGCCACCTGCTAGCACCATGGATGACCAGCTCGTGGCCTCCTGATCATTTTTGGCTTCATCAAGAGGCAACAATAGACCGATTGGAAATAGTCCACTTAACATAATGCCAATTAATAAAATAGCCAGCCATAGGTAAATACCCGATGTGAGCCACAGTAGCATAAATCCAATCACACCAACAAAGCTTAACACTAGCAGCCAGGCCATGCGACTAGGCCATTTTTCCATGAGAAGTGGCACCGCCATATTCCCTATCATTTGTACAACGGACATTATGGTCAGCATGGCACTGGCTGCCTCTAATGACAGGCCTTTATCCTGTAGTAGCGGTGTGAGCCATGACATGATCGAGAAAAAGAGCGACGTTTGTAAACCAAAGTACAAGAGGATCACCCAAGCACGTCTAGATGTCCACGGATTACGGGCATGTTCTGTCGCAGTTACTTGTTGCAGCTGCTCGTTGTGCCCGGATGGAATCGCCCATAGCCAGATAACGAGCGCGACTACGGCGAGTATTGACCACATGCCGAGGGCGACTGTCCAGCTATTACCGAACCCCTGATAAAAAGTCACGGTTAAGGCTGCGCTTAAAGTAGCCCCTACGCCAATACCGAATGAATAAATACCGACAACTGTCGTGAAGCGTTCGGGAAACTTTTTCTTAATATAAGCATTTAAAATAGGACCAATCATCGCAATCGCTAAGCCTGCTGCGAAGCTTGTCACGATGAGCAAGAAATAGCTTGCTTGGAAAAAGCGTAGCCCATTGGCGACAACAAGGAGGGTCACTAAAAGGGTGATAGCTGATTTCGTGCCCATTTTTCGCTGTAGCGGGACAGCCAAAGGTGCAAACAAGCCCATACAAAAAACGGGGATGGATGTGAGAAAGCTGATGCTTGTAGTCGAGACATGTAACGATGTCATCAGCACATTAAAAAGCGGTCCTATTCCCGTTACGGCTGGTCTCATATTGAGTGCTACAAAAAATATACTAATGACCACTAAGGTGAGTGAAACGGTCCATTGTTTTTTAGCCATTTATTCGATCCTCTCTACTATTACGCAACATTCATTTATGAAAAACTTGCATCGATTCCTCTATCCTTTTACCATGTTTTCGATGGATGGTCAATGATTGGACCGTTTGCTTTTAAATGGCTAATGTTCATTACATATTTTCAGGGGATTCAATACCCAATAAGGCTAAAGACTCTTTTAAGACAATGGCCACACTATGACAAAGTGCGAGACGTGATGCTTGTTGTTCATCATCTGCTAATATTTTGTGCTGTGCATAATATTTATTCAATAAACGTGCCAGTAGTAAGGCATATTTCGCTATTTGGGACGGATCAGCCTGCTCAAAAGCCATAGCTACCGCTTTTGGAAACTGCTCCAGTAATAAGATAATCGGCCAAGCCTGCTCACCTAATGGTGTGAATATCATGTCTTGAGAAGGTGCATTTGCTTTGTCTAAAATGGAGCAAATACGCGCATACGTATACTGCACATATGGTCCTGTTTCCCCTTCAAAATTCATCATTTGCTCAATTGAAAATTCAATATCGTTTAGGCGGTGGTATTTTAAATCATTAAAAATTACTGCTCCAACGCCCACTTGCTGTGCTACTCGTTCTTTATTTGGAAGATGAGGATTTTTCTCCTCAATATTACGCTTCGCCGTCGCAATGGCCTCTGCTAGCACATCTGCTAATAACACCACTTTGCCTTTACGAGTCGACATTTTTTTACCATCCTTCAGCATCATGCCAAATGGGACATGCTGTAGATTCTTTGCCCAAGGATAGCCCATTTTTTCGATGACCTGAAAAAGCTGTTTAAAATGGAGGGACTGCTCATTGCCAACGACATAGAACATCTTTTTGGGCTGGTAGTGCTGTTGACGATACAGGGCGGCTGCTAAATCACGTGTTGCATAAAGTGTGGCCCCATCCGTTTTCGTTATTAAACATGGAGGCATCTCCCCCATCTCCACAACATACGCTCCGTCTGATTCCACGAGGAGCCCTTTATCTGTTAGCTCTGTCACAACAGGTGTCATTTTGTCATTGTAAAAGGCTTCACCTGTAAAGGCATCAAAATCAATTCCTAACAGCTCATATATTGTTTGAAACTCTACTAATGACACATCTCGGAACCATTGCCACAATGCCAGTGCCTCTGCATCACCGTCCTCCAATGCTTTAAAGGCGGCACGAGCCTGCTCATTCAGTGTTGGATCTTGCTCTGCCTCTTCATGAAACTTCACATAAATCTTTAATAGCTCCTCAATCGGTGACGCTGAAATGGCTTGTTTGTTTCCCCATAGTTGATAAGCAACAATCAGCTTACCAAACTGTGTACCCCAGTCCCCTAAATGATTGATACGAATGGCTTGATAGCCATTTTTCTCTGCAATATTTGCTAAGGCATTGCCGATGACCGTTGAACGTAAATGTCCCATCGAGAATGGCTTCGCAATGTTAGGAGATGAAAAATCCAAGACGACTGCTTCCATCTTTGTTGGCATAGTGCCATATTGTTGCTTGTCGCGCAGAATCTTGCTTAACACCTGCTGGGTCACCTTTTCTTGAGCTAGAAAAATATTGACATAGCCTCCAACAGCTTGCACACGCTGGATACTGTCATGGTTTAATTGACTTGCTATATCTGCTGCGATACTTTGTGGAGACTTTTTCCACATTTTTGCTAGGGTAAAGCATGGAAAGGCCACGTCCCCTAGCTCCAAGCTTTTTGGTTTTTCTAATAATGACAATATTTCCTCTCCTGTTATTTGTTGATTTAATGCGACTGCTATACTGTCCGCGATTTGTTTATTCATCTTGATTCTCCTCCTGTCCAAATAAAAAAGCCCTCGCCTCTAAAATTAGAGACGAGAGCATGATAATCCCGTGGTACCACTCTAGTTGCCATGTGACATGACCACTTTCCATTGTTAACGAGGTGACGCCCCGCTATTCTCTACTACTTGTTCGAGAATCTTCTCCAAAGTGCGCTTCATTCATGGTCCCTGCATTAGGCTCACACCATCCCTAACTCGCTTGCCAGTCATCCCATCAATTACTCTCTTTTTCATCGAATTTTTCTATGATTTTTACATATATTACCGGACTTCCTTATTGGCGTCAACCATTTTTACTGTAAAATGACGGTACTTAGCAATTGACATATCGAGATAATTCGATATATTATCTCGATATGGAACCAATTGAAATTTTCAAAGCGTTATCAAACGAGACGAGGCTAAACATCTTACAGTGGCTGAAGGAACCTGAGAAACATTTCCCAAAAGTGAGTATCGAAGGAGGCGTATGTGTTGGTGATATTCAAGAGAAAGCTAAAACTTCTCAATCAACCGTTTCTCACTACTTAAATATGATGCAAAAAGCTGGACTTCTCGAATCTTTTCGTCATGGTCAATGGACATATTATAAATTAAAAGAAGAAACGATTCATCAAATTGCTTCGTTTCTTGTCTCAGATACCCAAAATGATTAATTGGGTTTCTGTTTTAGTTATCATATCGATTATTCACGATAAATAGATACGCTATACTGATTAGGTTTCGCATAATATATCGATTATTCTCGATATATAAATATAAAAGGAGAGTCATTATTTGATGAAAGAAAATACACTTAGTCATAAACATAAAATTTTAGCCTTTACCTTAACATTATTAACTTTTGTCATGGGAACAAGTGAATTTGTCATTGTAGGATTATTAACAGAGGTTTCAACAGATTTAGGCATTACCATTGCCACTGCTGGTTCCTTGGTTTCTGGATTTGCGATTGCCTATGCCATTGGTACACCTATCTTAACCGGTTTTGTTAGTAGATTTGCAAAATATCCACTCATGTTACTGTTCATTGCTATCTTTATACTTGGAAATATCGTAAGTGCCTTAGCTAGTTCCTATGGTATTTTAATGACTTCTAGAGTTGTTACGGCTGTTGTCAGCGGTGTGCTAACAGCATTATCTATGTCTTTAGCAAATGATTGTATGCCAAAGGAAAAAAGATCCTCTATCATTGCCTTACTATTTGCTGGTTTTACGATTGCGAACGTTATGGGTGTACCGCTAGGAACGATGGTGGGTCAATGGAGTAATTGGCATATGACATTCTGGTTAACGGCTCTATTAGGAGGGATTGCCTTTGTCATCAGCCTCTTTGTGCTACCTCGGAATAGTAAAGGAACAAAAGGTTCGCTATCAGACCAATTAAGTTTATTTAAGCAACCTAAAATCATTCTAGCATTCTTCATTCCTGTTTTTACGATTGCTGGAACATACACAATCTATACTTTTATTACGCCAATTTTAGAAAACAAACTTGGGATTGATACGAAATATATCAGTATTGTTCTGTTAATCTATGGTTTTTTTTCGATCTTTAGTAATCTTTTAGCTGGCAAGATCGCTCAACATAACGGTCTTAGTAAATTGCGCTATACATTCATCTTTCAGGCCATTATCTTATTTACCCTCTATTTCACGATGTCCTCCACGTGGCTGGGTTTGATGAGTATTATGTTAATGGCTGTCATGCTTTATGCTGTGAATGCAACTGTTCAACTATACTTCATGGATCTAGCAGAAAGGTATTCCCCGTCTGCCAAAGACTTTGCATCCTCGTTAACCCCTGTAGCCGTTAATGTGGGCATTGCATTAGGTGCCGCAATTGGAGGGGTTGTTGTAGCCACCGGTAGTCTAGACAAACTATCATGGGCTGGTGGGATGTTAGCACTCATAGCTTCCGTGCTAACATATATAAGCTATCAATTGGATCAAAAGGATGGACAATAGAAAAAAAAGAAACATTCCTCAAGAAGAGGAGTGTTTCTTTTCTACATAATGAATAACATCAGCCATAATGGCATACATCTCTTTTAATTTTAGTTCCTTATTATCAGAGATTTTTTTGGCTACCTGCTCCGTGACCATTCCTTTTTCAACTAATGTATCCCAGCTAGTCGCATTGGATTCACCGATGAGGACATCAGCCAAATACTGAGCTAGCTCATCTCGTTCAATAGCTTCATCGCCTTGATTATAAACTTTATTGATGACAATTTCGAGCTGATCCTTCATTCCTGATGCACTTTCTCCACCAGCACGTAGCATACTCTCTTTTAACATTTTAGCAAACTTTATTTTTGTCGCCTTACTGTCTACTTTTAAGTCATTATCATAGCCACCCACTACAAGGCCATAATTAATGAGCGTTTGAATGGCTTCATCATACCATTCCTCTTGATATGGATAGTATACAGAAAATGAGTCGACATAGGCACCTTGTTTAGTCAATTGCTCTCGTAACGTAGCGATTAATTTTTTATCCTTGCTCATGTCTCTAAAGGTTACATCATGCTTCTGTGCAAGAGCAGCCGCAGTCCCAGCCGCTTCCCCTGTCACCATCCCTGTAGGAACAATGCGGGCACTACCAGCAGCGAGTGATGAATAACCTGCAGAGCGTCCAACTACCAGTAAGCCATCAATGTCCTTTGGTACTAACGATCGGAAAGGAATGGCATATTGCTTTGGTGCAGCAATCACATAGCCGTAATCATGAGGCGTTTGTGCTTGCACATCGACTGGATAAGAGGCAATCCCAATGCTATCCCACTGATCACTATTTTTCCAAAGGTCAGCCATTGGTAATTGATACTCTGCCCAAATATGTCTCGTTTCTCGTACATAGAGTTCTTCTGGATAGCTAACAATTTCAGCCTTTTCAAACCCAGGGAAGTTTGTTTGTAAATAGTTTAGAATATGTAGCGTTTCCTTCTTCCCTGCGACAATGGCCGCTTGTTTTGAAGGCTCGTTCAAGCCATCAATACCAAAAATCTGTAGGGCATTAATGAAATATTCATCATCTACACGTGCTAAATTCAACCCTCGTAACCTTGTGCCCTCTTGCAAAGGCTTGTATTCATCATGCAGCTTTGTAAAGCCCCACATAACGGTATGATTTAAATTGGCACCGCCAAATACATTGGATTTAGCTGCTTTTTTCACTTCATCCCAATCGACATTTTTTAAATGCAACATTAAGGTCACAGCCATGCGTTTATCCTTTATGCCAATATCTTCCCCACCTACAAAGAAAGGAACGCCCGACATGGCAGCAAAATCAGCATCCTGTGTGGCATCAATGAATGATTTTCCTGTCACAAAATATGTACCGTACTCATTTTTTAATTCCACAGACGTTAATTGTTGTTGTTTGACATTCGCTTTCACGACCTCGGTTTGCACGGATAAGGTTAAGTTAGGCTCTTCATCAATCAGCTTTTTAAAGGCAGCCTTAGCACCTACAATGCCAAAAGCATCTTTCCCTCTAACAAGCTCATGCCATTCCTTAAATATCCCCTCACTAATCGAGTTGTTATGGCCATCACGAGGAATGTCGAGGAAATTCAGCATACCATATGTAAATAATCCACCTAACTCTTGTCGTTTTTCGACCAGCAATGTTTTCGCACCATTTCGTGCAGCAGCCACCGCCGCAGCCACACCCTCTGGTTCACCACCGATGACGATGACATCATATTCTGCCTCTATATGTTCAATTGGTTCTGGCTTTTTATACTCATCCACTAATTTATTGTATGCCATAGAGTTTGTTATATCTTTAATAAAATAGTAGCTACCAAACCCAAGTAAAACTACTATTACACAAGTGGCTGTCCATAATAAGCCCTTACCCATAATATACCTCCAATTGTTAAAATTTCCATCGATGTGTTTATTTAATCATCATTCCCGCCTTAAGGGCTGAATGTCCTAGTTGAATGCAGGCATATCATTACCGCAAACGAATAATGCTTTTGCTTACAGTATTCTCTATGAAATTATCATCAAGATAAATGAATGAAATCATTTATGAGGATTGTGATGTTTTTATCCTAACTTTAGCAACATCAATCTAGTATGAATGAAAGAGCAACGAATAGCTGGCATTCAAAACGGGGATGGGCTTGTGGGCACCAGTGATGATTCACTTGACATAAAAAAACAGTCAGAATCATTTTAGACGATACCTTTGTGAAGAAGCAACTAAAATCCCCATGGTAAATGATGTAAAATTTCTATTCTTTTTCAAAAATAGTTAATCACACTACAATATAGACGCCTCACGCTCGCAGAAAGTTACACCAAATTTAATTTTTTATTGTATCTTTATTCAGTTTATGTTTAACAAAAAATGTGGAAAGAACGCCAAACCTTGATTTAATAATGTTTATAGACTATGGAACATATTTCATGCTATACTAGAGCCATTGTGAAAAAAGGAGGAACTTGCATGATTCAAGTTAGTAATGTAGGTCTTCGCTATGGCGATCGTAAACTATTTGAAGACGTAAATATAAAAT
This sequence comes from Lysinibacillus sp. PWR01, assembly GCF_043359455.1. NCBI lineage: Bacteria > Bacillati > Bacillota > Bacilli > Caryophanales > Bacillaceae > Lysinibacillus > Lysinibacillus sp. PWR01. Next base: position 269,141 of record NZ_JBHERJ010000073.1, read on the forward strand.
TCACACCAGGCAATTGCTACGGTTTAATTGGGGCAAATGGTGCTGGTAAATCAACATTTTTAAAAATCCTTTCTGGTGAAATTGAAGCACAGGAAGGGAATGTATCGATGGGCAAGGACGAACGTTTATCCGTCCTGAAACAAAACCACTTCGAATACGATGAGCATACAGTGCTCGACACAGTCATTATGGGGAATAAACGCCTATATGACGTGAAAACAGAAAAAGATGCTATCTATGCAAAGGAAGACTTCTCAGATGAGGATGGCATGCGTGCTGCAGAGCTAGAAGGTGAATTTGCAGAGCTAAACGGTTGGGAAGCTGAATCAGAAGCGGCTACACTATTAAACGGTTTAGGTATCTCAGATGATCTTCATTACATGCTCATGGGTGATCTTGAAGGTTCTGACAAAGTCAAAGTATTACTTGCACAGGCACTGTTTGGTCAGCCTGATGTGCTATTACTCGATGAGCCTACCAACCACCTTGACTTAAAGGCGATTCAATGGCTGGAAGAGTTCCTCATTAACTTTGAGAATACAGTTATTGTTGTATCCCATGACCGTCACTTCTTAAACAAAGTATGTACACATATTGCGGATTTGGACTTCTCGAAAATCCAATTATATGTAGGGAACTATGATTTCTGGTATGAATCTTCTCAATTAGCGCAAAAAATGGCACAAGACCAAAATTCGAAAAAAGAAGAGAAAATTAAAGAATTACAAGCGTTTATCGCACGTTTCTCTGCGAATGCTTCTAAATCGAAGCAAGCAACATCTCGTAAAAAAATGCTGGATAAAATTGAGCTGGATGATATTAAGCCATCAAGCCGTAAATATCCATTCATCAACTTCCAAATCGGTCGTGAAATCGGTAATGATGTCCTAACAGTAGAAGGCCTAACGGCAAGTAATGAAGGTGAAACATTATTCAAGGACATTCGCTTCTCATTGAACAAAGAAGATAAAATTGTTTTACTTGGTAGCCCTATGGCGAAAACAGCACTTCTTGATATTTTAATGGAAGAAAAAGAAGCGGATGCTGGCACATTTAAATGGGGTGTAACGACATCTCAAAGCTACTTCGAAAACGATCATGACAAGTACTTCGAAGGTTCTGAGAAAACATTAGTGGAATGGCTACGTCAATATTCTCCAGATGATGAAACAGAAAGCTTCCTACGTGGTTTCCTAGGACGTATGTTATTCTCTGGTGAAGAAGTGAAAAAATCCCCTGCTGTTCTATCTGGGGGCGAAAAAGTACGTTGTATGCTATCCAAAATGATGCTTGCGACAGCAAACGTTATTTTATTAGATGAACCAACGAACCACCTTGACCTTGAATCTATTCAAGCATTGAACGAAGGCTTAATTCGTTTCAAAGGCGCGATGATTTTCACATCACATGACCATCAGTTCATTCAAACAATCGCTAACCGTGTCATCGAAATCCGTGAAGACGGCTCGATTTTAGATAAACAATTAACATATGATGAATTTTTAGAGTGGAAAGATAGCCAAGGCTTAAGCTAAGCTTTACAAAAATCCTCTACCCCATGTTGGTAGAGGGTTTTTTTATTTGCTAAATATGTATGTCTTTTTGCGTTTATCTGGTTTTTAAAGGATTAAAAGGATTTTTATAGAATAAAAGAGTATAGCATTGATGAGGGGGAAGCTTCGTGAAGAAAATTGCAATTATTTCAGATATTCATGGGAATAAAACGGCATTAGAGGCCGTGTTAACAGACATTCGCTTAAGAAAGATTGAAAGAATTTTTTGTTTAGGTGATCTAATCGGCAAAGGCCCTCAAGGATCTGCATGTATAGAGCTTATCCAACAGAACTGCGAACAAGTCGTTCGAGGCAATTGGGACGTATTTATTCAATCCCCTACTGACAATGATTATCTCCAATGGTTGAAAGATCGTTTAACAGCAAAAGACTATCAGTACCTCGGATCCCTACCCTTCCATATTGACCTTGAGTTAAATGGGCAGCTAATAAGATTTTTCCATGCATCTCCAAGAAGTGAATTTGAACGTATTTTACCGAGTCATCCACTTGAAAAGCGTTTATCTATGTTTGAAAATAATGAAGTAACCAATTCAATCCATTACAAGAAACGCCCTGATATTGTGTTCTATGGCGATATCCATACAACTTTTTTACATACATATAAACAAGGAATTCTTTGTAATGTGGGGAGTGTCGGTAATTCACTTGACCTAACTTCCGCTTCCTATGCGATCCTAGATGGAACCTATTCAAACAATGCCATCCAATTCATTAGAGTACCATATGACCGAGAGGCTGAGCTAATGAGCGCAAAAGACTTGGGTATGCCCCAATTAGAACAATATTATAATGAAATTATGTTTGCCAACTATCGAAATGCTTAGTGGCGTCTCCATTCAAAAATGAAGAATCCATTTTAATGCCAAAATGGATTCTTTTTTGGTATTCAACGCTGGAAATACCATTGTAGCGCATTCTTATAAAGAATTTTATCAGCAGCCTGTTGATCAAATAGCTGTTGAATTAATTCCATATCCCCATCATGAAAAGGTCGTTTGGCTCTTGTGGACGGCAGATCTGTTCCAAACATGAGCGCATCTGGATTGACGTTATAAATCGCTTGTAACGCATGCTTCACATCTAGCTCCACACGACCAAAGCCAGTCGCCTTGACACGTACCCCCTTGTCAACCAACTTTAATAAATGTGGCATCCCTTCTTCCGACAACCCTAAATGATCGATGGAGATGGCTGGTAAAGCTTCAATGGTGGCGGCTATCTCTGGTAATTCCTTCGCATCGATATAGAGCTCACTATGCCAGCCCACCAAATCATAAACCCTTCGTGCAAATGTATCTAGCTGCGATAAATCCTCTGAGCCACCTCGTTTACTATTAAAGCGTAATGCCCTTATCCCATTGTTATGTAAATGAACAATTTCATCATCCGTAACTGAATAAGGTAATTGCGTTACCCCACAAAATGCGGGACCGAGCTGTTTCAATGCTTTTAATAAATAGGCTTGGTCAAATCCTTGAAAAGACCCTGATACAATGGCACCCCCTGCTATCTGGAGATTCACTGTATCCTTTTGATAATCCTCTACTACATAGCTTGGTGGTGTATATCCTTGATTTTCAATAATCGGAAAATCAAAGTCAATAATATGAAAATGGGCATCAAAAATTCTCATCATTCATCCCCCTTTTTCCTTGAATTTACCATATCATAAACATAAGTAATAGTACGAATTTCTAGTTATTTATCATAAGAAAAACTTATTGATTTACGCTCCTCCTTCTCTTAGCAAGATGATCGAACAAACGTAAAAAATGGTATGAACATCCAATTTCATACCATCCTTTTATCAACAATCTACTGCTTTATTCCTCATACTTTTTAAAGGCTAGCACAGCATTATGACCACCAAAGCCAAATCCATTGGATAAAGCGAAGTGGATGGATTGATGAAGCGCCTCATTTGGAACATAATTTAAATCACACTCGGGATCTGGCGTTTCATAATTAATCGTTGGTGGAATGATGCCATCCATTATACTTTTCAATGTAATAATGGCTTCGATTCCACCAGCTGCTCCAAAGAGATGCCCTGTCATTGATTTTGTGGAGCTGACCTTTAAGTGATAGGCATGGTCACCAAAAACGCTTTTAATAGCCTTCGTTTCAGATTTATCTCCCTCTGGTGTGCTTGTGCCGTGTGCGTTGATATAATCGACAGCTGATCCATCGATTTCGCCCATTTTCAATGCGAGCTTCATGGCATTGGCAGCGCCCGTAAAATCAGGTGCTGTAATGTGATGAGCATCGGTTGTGACACCATAGCCAACAATCTCACCAAGTATCGTTGCGCCCCTTTGTTTAGCGTGTTCATATTCCTCTAGGAACACAATGCCAGACCCTTCAGACATGACAAAGCCATCTCGCTCGCTATCGAATGGTCGACTAGCCTTTGTTGGCGCATCGTTTCTTGTGGACATGGCTTTCATACGAGAAAATCCAGCAAAGCTAAGTGGATTGATGGGTGCCTCCGCTCCACCTGCTAAAATACCATCCGCATAGCCATGTCGAATCGCTAGGAATGCTTCTCCAATGGCCTGGTTTCCTGTCGCACAGGCCGAAACAGGTGAAAAGCTTGGCCCTTTAAAGCCCGTTTTAATCGCTAGAATCCCAGCAGCCATATTGCTAATCATCATCGGTACCATAAACGGTGACACCTTTCTTGGCCCATTATCGAGCATAGCCTGATGATTTTCTAAAATCGTCTCAATGCCCCCGATACCTGAGCCAATGTATACGCCTAAACGCTCCTTATCCACCTGCTCCATATTTAAATTAGCTTGCGTCAGGGCTTGTTGGGAAGCGGCAACAGCATATTGTACAAATAAATCATACTTACTGATTTCTTTTTTATCCATATACTGCGTTGCATCGAAATCCGTGATCGCCCCAGCAATTTGCGTATTAATGCCGCTAAATGCCTCCCCTTGAATGTTTCGAATCCCTGATTGTCCTGCTTTTATATTCTCCCATAAGGCTGATACTGAATTACCTAATGGGGAAACAACACCATATCCAGTAACTACGACTCTTCGTACCATGTACATCGCTCCTTTTTGTTTTCGTTTTTTATTTTAACAATTCCTGTAATTGCGCCAGCATTTTGAGAAAGAACGCTTCTCCTAAAACGCGTTTGTATTGTAATGCCCCTTTCGTACTTGAAATAAGGAATACAGCTAGTGCCTCCAAATCATCAGTGGCTTGGAGGGCGCCCTGTTGTTTAGCATCTTTCAGTAGCTCCACAAAAACATCGATTTCCATTTGGCTAAGCTGCTGAAGCTTTTCTTGCATCGGTTGCGGTAATTCTTGATAGTCTGCCTGTAAAGCTGAGATAGGACAAACACCATCTTGCTCAAGGAATTTTACTCGCTGCATAATAAAGGCAAAAGGCTTTTCCTCAGCTGGCATAGTGGACTCTTTAATCAGTGTATAAGCCCCCACTAACCCTTGTTGAATTCTTTCGCAAACAGCGATCCCTAAATCTCCCTTCTTCTCAAAATGATAATGAATACTTGCCTTCGTAACGCCAAGCTCCTTTGCTAAATGCTCATAACTAAATGATGTGAAACCTTTTTCCTGAATATTCTTCAATGTTAATTCTATAATTTGCATTTTTCTATTTGTCATGGCTTTATACTAACTTACTAGTAGGTAAGTGTCAATTTAAAAAAGGCAGCAGATAAACGATATATCTGCCGCTTGCATGGTTATTGCATTTCCTTTGTTGGTCCCATCACACCAGGTACTGGTAAGCCTGCTTGACGTAGCAGGACCGTCATTTGTCCACGATGATGTGTTTGATGGTCAATTAATACACGTAATAAAGCCCCTTTTGGCATGGGCGCCGTAAAGCCATTTACTACCTCTAGTAAATCGTCATTCGAAAGCTTAGCCACTTCCTCTTTGATACCGTTTGCAACGCTTTCATAGGCTGTCACGATCTCAGCTGCAGTCGCTGGTACAGGATCTTCTTGACGAATCATTGGTACTTTTAACCCTGCTAGATAGCTAAAATAACCAGCCGCCCCAACTAAATGCCAACCTAACCAGCCAAGTGTACTATGACCCTCTACAATACTTTGCGCTAGCTTGTCATCTGTTAAAGCCTGTAATACTTGCAGTGTTCCCTTCGATGCATTTGACCATTCTTGTAAAAAATCATCTACTTGTCTATACATATCTTTGCCCCCCATTTTTAACTTCATTTCTATCATAGTTAATTTTCCATTCTGTTACAAGTTTCTAGTATGCAGTTTACATAATATTATTATTAGATAAACACCTCATTTCATTCGTATAACGCCCTCCATTCACGTATAATGAAAGAAAATAGCGAAGGAGTGTGCTTATGAGATACCATGTTCTCGTACTTTCTCTTGCATTTCTACTTGCTGGCTGTCGTGAAGAAGTCAAAGAAGAGCCTGTGCCATCGCCAACACCACCTGTGGAGGACAAGCAATCAGATGAACAAGATCAAACGTCACTTCTATCCTATTTTCCACCTGATGGATCCGTCGCCTCTTTTCAAGGGGAAGGAAATGAGTTTGCCAGCTTCACACTAAAAACAACCTATCTCGATACACAGCATATCGCGCAAATAGAGGATAATGGTGGTGTGACACTATTAAAAATCTATCGTATAACCGATGCAAGCATTGATCTTGTCTATCGAGAACCCGTTGACAGCAATCCAAGCATGCCAAGTGCAGCAGAGGCAGCTTCTTACCCTGTACTGGAAACCATACTTCAAAAGCCATTACAAGTCGGGATGAGCTTTCAAGGTTGGACCATTGAATCAACGACCGCCACTGTCGATACAGGCACAACGGTCTATCAAGATGTCATCCAGCTAAGCCGCTCTAAAGATCAAATGACGACAATCAAATATTTTGCAAAAGATATTGGCCTAATCCGCACAGAGGATACGATGGAAACAGAGCAAGATGAGCCATTTGTTGTGACATCAACCTTGCAAAAAATAGAATAATTGAATGAAAACAGGCGTCCTGCTTGGGCGTCTGTTTTTTAGCAAAGGAGGGCCATACATGAGTGATATACATAATGCAAAACCAAAGCAAGAAGACTTAACGGAAGAAGAATTTATTGAGCTTGTACTCGAGGAACAGCAAAAAGCATTGGCACAGGAGCGAGAAGAACGCATTCATGGAAAAAGGCCCAAAAAACAAAAGCCTTTTGTCCGCTGGATTGTGTGGGGCATGGCAATGGTGCTGTTTTTCAATACATTCGCCCTGATTTTTCAAATTTATTCCATACCTGCACTTGAATTTATCAAGGTTTCAACGAGACTCTCAGCACAAGAGGATATACAAACCTATAAAAAGGCAGTCGTTGAAATTTCGACAGGCTCCAGTAAAGGCACTGGTTTTGCCATCTCTCCTGATGGTTTGATTGTCACCAATGCCCATGTAGTAGAAAATGCCACAACATTATCTGTCGTCTTTCCAGATGAGGGGTTGATGGAGGCAACATTAATCGAGAGCTATCCAGCCGTAGATTTAGCCTTAGTACAAGTGGAAGCCGAGCAGCTCCCCTATCTCCCTCTTGCAGAAGAGCCACCTTACTCGGCTAATGAACATGTCTATTTTATTGGAAATCCACTTGCTTTTACGGGCATTGCTAATGAGGGGACATTGCTAGAATCCATTCAATTAGAGGATTGGCAGGAGCCTGTGATGATGCTAAAAGCACCTGTTTATCGTGGGAATAGTGGAAGCCCTGTCATCGATCAAAAGGGCGAGGTTATTGGGGTGATCTTTGCAACGATGAAATATGAGCCCATTGGTCGTGTCGGCCTGTTTGTACCTGTACAACAGCTCCGGAATTTATTAGAAAAATGAACCTGTTTATCACAGGTTCATTTTTTAGGGTGTTATGAGTTTACATAATATTATTATTGATCTTTACTCTCTTGCTTCACAAACTGAGCAATTGGCGATTTCACAGGAATTTTACTGACAACCTCATCACTCACTTCGGCCACCTTTTGCAGCACATGCAAAAGCTTGTCATCTCCTGTCCAATGCTTTTCTACTACATCTGGCCCCAATTTATTGATAATCGTATTTACCACAAAAGTTGCTAGCACTACATCATCTAAATAGCCACCAAAGCCCAATAGTCCTTCTGGCATTAGATCCATCGGCAACACAAAATACGCAATGGATGCCCCAATTAACGCACGACTCTTCTTATCCACACCCGCATCCGTTACGGTTTTAATTAATAAATGAAATAAATCAGGCACAAACATTAAATACGGTGTAAATTTATTACTTTTTCCCTTTTTCGATCCAAGAAACGCTACTAATTTTGTACGTAGTTTCTGATAAAAATCTTGCTGCTCCTGTTCATCAGGCAATTTTTCTTCATTCTTCAAATTCATCTGCCTCCTTCTATGATAACTATTCAGTATTTTAGCGGGACTACACGCTTCTATTACAGCTATCCCTCATTCTTGCAGTTCTAACCGCTTCTTTTATAGCGCTATCCTTCACTTTCGCAAGCTTATCCGCTTCTTTTACAGCTATCCCTCATTCTTGCAGTTCTAACCACTACTTTTGTAGAGCTATCCTTCACTTTTGCAAGCTTATCCGCTACTTTTACAGCGAACCCTCATTCTTGCAGTTCTAACCGCTTCTTTTATAGTGCTATCCTTCACTTTTGCAGTTCTAACCGCTTCTTTTGTAGAGCTATCCTTCACTTTTGCAAGCTTATCCGCTTCTTTTACAGCTATCCCTCATTCTTGCAGTTCTAACCGCTACTTTTGTAGAGCTATCCTTCACTTTTGCAAGGCTATCCGCTTCTTTTACAGCGATCTCTCATTCCTACAGTTCTAACCGCTTCTTTTATAGCGCTGTCCTTCACTTTCGCAGTTCTAACCGCTTCTTTTTTAGCGCTATCCTTCACTTTCGCAAGCTTATCCGCTACTTCTACAGCTATCCCTCATTCCTACAGTTCTATCCGCTACTTTATCGCTGCTATCCGCCACTACTATATATTTAACCTAAAATAGGATTTGTAATCCTTAAACTTTTAAATGATACAAAAAAGACATCCTATTTGCATAGGATGTCTTGGGTTTAACGAAAGTAGTTTTAATTACTGAGAATTAAAGTTTAGTTACGTTAGCAGCTTGTGGTCCGCGGTTGCCATCTACAACTTCGAATTCCACTTTTTGACCTTCGTCAAGAGTTTTGAAACCTTCGCCTTGGATAGCTGAGAAGTGTACGAATACGTCGTTTTCACCTTCAACTTCGATGAATCCAAAACCTTTTTCTGAGTTAAACCATTTTACTGTACCTTGTTTCATTTAAGAAAACCTCCAAAAAATAAAAGTGAACAATATGTAATTTCTTCAGCGAATGAAAAAAATTCACATATTACAAAGAGTACCGAACTAACGCGATCACTTTTTGTAATATGTGAATTCATGTTACCGGTGAAGCAATTAAATTGTTAACTTAAGTATAACTGCCATTCATAATTTTGTCAAATAAAGAAAAAATGTTTTTTTACTTTATTTCAAAATTATTTTACTTCTCCTCTATTTTACACGCAATTATTCCATGATATACTTGTGCATCATCATCGCAAGCCTCACAATAAAAGCTTTCATCCTCAGACCAAAAGGCCCAATACTGCTCTTCCTTCGTCGCCTCATTATCATAAGAGGAGCGGAAATGTGCTAATTTTTGCTGTAATGCACGTTCAAAGAGCTCCTTCGTATCAAATGTATCTTCTGTTTGAATATAAGCTTCCCAGCCTTCAAATTTCCACCAAGGCTCATAGTCCGCTTTCATGTAAATAATTGTATACATATTTGCCCATTCCTTGCTGTCATAAGATAGTTTCATTTTAGCAAACACAACTGAAATGTCTATTAAAACCACCTGAATTATGCTATTATTACCTTATTATACATACTTTTTGGAGGTATTTTTATGTTTTCAAGCATTCGACCTAAAGCAGAGCTAGAAGAGCTACTAAAACGTGGTACAGATTTACATGCAACAGGCCGATTTCACAAAACTCTGGCATTCAACCATTTCTCTTCACAGGATGAAGAGCACTTAAAGGCACTCTATCAAAAGCTCAAAGATATTACCCCTTCCATGAATGCCATTTTTCATCATTATTTAAGCGAGATATCCCCTACCTCTCAATTAACCATTAGTGAAGAAAATATTAATCAATATTTAACACAGTTTTTCTTAGGAACACGTGATGATCATTATGTAGACGAAACTGTCAAATTTTTCAATCTATTCCGCAAGCATCAATACGAGCCTGGTAAATTAATTGTTGTATTCAACCAATTTGCCTTCTACATTACTACATATATTTTATACAACTTTGGTATCAAGCCGAATAAAGCATTTCAATATATGAAATCATTCCAATCCGCTGTCAATGTCGATCAAGAGCTATTGGTGGAGGTGTTGACGGAGCGTATTATTGAAAATGTGGTAGGAGAAGTATCCTCTTTAATGGATGTCAATGCCAAAATTATGTACATGAAGGATTTAGTTTTTAGCCTAGATAAGCAAAATGAAGAAATCCAATCCTCTACAGCTGCTACAGAACAGATCGCCGCTTCTATCAATGAGGTTGCGCGCATGTCTTCTCATATATCTGAGAAAACAACCGAATCTGTTGACCATGCAACGAAAGGGAAAAACGCAATTGAGCATGCCTTATCGGAAATCTTTAAAACAGAAGAAACATTTACTTCCATTGTAGAATCATTTTCAGAATTGCAAAAACGGGTAAATGATATTGAGCAGGTTGTCACATTAATCAATCAAATCGCCGATCAAACCAACCTCCTCGCACTGAATGCCTCCATTGAAGCTGCGCGTGCTGGTGAACATGGGAAAGGCTTTGCGGTTGTTGCACAGGAAGTAAGAAAGCTTGCTGAAAACACGGTATCTGCGCTAAGTGAAGTATCTGCGAATGTCCATCATTTAAAGAGTTATTCCAATGATGTATCTAACTCGATTACTGATACTACAGCCATTATTAAAGAAGCAACCGTTGAAGCAAAAGATTCGTTACCATTATTAAATGCCATTGTTCAAGCGATTGAAGGTATTAATTTAGATGTGACAAATACGGCAGCCATTTCCCAGGAGCAAGCAGCCGCAATTGATGAAGTCTCAGCAAGAATGATCGAAATTTCAAGCTTACAAGAAGATATTCGTGATTATAGTCATAATACATCTAGCGATATTCATTTATTAGGGAAAGAAATTAACCGTTTCCGTAATGATCTCATTGCTAACAATAATGTTCAGCTTTCATCTATTGCTCTATTACAATTATCGAAGGCGGATCATATTTTATGGAAATGGCGCATTTATAACATGTTCCTTGGCCTAGAAAACGTTGATCCAAGCGATGTTTCTTCGCATCGAGACTGTCGACTTGGCAAATGGTACACAGCACCTCGTACAGTCGAACGTTTCGGTCATTTACAGGACTATCATGAGTTAGATGGCTATCATTTACGCGTCCATGAATCAGCGAAGCTTGCCGCTGAAGCCCATAAAACGGGTCATATCGAGCAAGCCGATGTGCATCTAAAAGAGGTCGATGAGGCATCTAAGCATGTGCTTTATTACATTAATAACTTAATTGCCTATTTAGAAAAAGAACGTGTCATGCAATAAAAGGAGAGGTTCATCCCTCTCCCTCATTAAGTAGGAGGTATTCCCTTGAACAAACGAGCAAGTATAAAATTTTTTGGTGATGTCTATGGCACAGGCTATCGTTTCTTCATCAAGCAAAAAGCGATTGAATTAGGGTTAAAAGGATACTGTCGATTGAATGACGCAGAGCAAATTGAAGTGGAAGTGGAGGGCTCAGAAAAGGCACTCAATGAATTCCTCCTTTTTGTCCAAAAAGGCGTTAGCCCCCAAGCCGATTCCAATTCATTTTCATTAGAACTATCCGACGATTTAAAAGGCTATATACGTATGGAGTCAGACATTGTTTAATGTCTGGCTTTTTAAATGTCTTTAAAAACACATTTAAAAAGTCATGCTCGTAGGAACATGACCTTATGATTATTATTTGATTTTTATTTTCTGAATCGCAGCAACAAATATTGATTCGTCCGTGATTTTCACATATTGATTTTTAGATTCCTTCATATACCCTTCTTTGTTTAAATACGCTTTTAACTTTGATTTTTTCTCAAAGACTTTTTCTTTCACTTTTTGCTCACTTACTTGATCATCAATGTTTTTAGTAATAGACACCAGAAAAATTTTCGACATGATCTATCCCCCTTTGTATCAGTTACGAATTTACTTGGAAAAAGTTTCATACAAGGCCTTCACTACTTCATTCTTTTGGATGAAGGCGCTCTTCTTAGATAATAAACCGCTCATCTCGATGCCGAAGCCGCTCATGGATCTCACTTAACCGCTCTCTCTGAGGCAGAAACCGCTCTTGAATTGAAAAAAAGCGATCTAAATGACTCCTTAAGAGGACAAAATCGACTAATTCATCGAAACAACTCACTTATTCTATGTATTATCATTGAGAAAGTTCACAAATAGCAGTAAAATTTATGTAAGGGATTAATTTTCAATGAAACTTTATGTCGATTATTTCGTATAAGAAGATAGACATATTGAAAAGCAAGGAGGATGAAACAATGCTTAGTGTCGGACAGTTTTTCTCTAGACATAGTGCCAGCTTTCTTATTTCGCTCACGACTGTTTCTATCGCAGCAATTGCGGCAAATCCTGGATTCTTCCTTGGTGGTTTACTGTTTGCGGGTTCCTATGCGACGAGTACAGCGTTGCTGAAACATAGACAAAAAAAGAAAGTCATGCAAATAGCAGGCATCACAAAAGAAGAATTCAAACACATTGAAACACAAGTATTAACAGCTAATAAGCATATTCAAACATTGAGTCAAAACTATTTACGTGTACGTTCTGTTTCTGCTTTTAAACAACTACTTGAAATGACGCGTATCTCAAAAAATATCGTCAAAATCGTCAAGACAGACCCACGTAAATTTTATAATGTGGAACCATTTTTCTATGCACACCTACCTTCTGCTGTGGAATTAACGGATAAATATACGATGCTTTCCAAGCAGCCAGTGAAGGATAAGGAAATTCAATTGACCTTATCCAAAACACGTGAAACCCTGACTGATTTGAATGATACGATTCAAATTGATTTAAAGGATGCGCTTGCTAATGATATCGATCATCTGCAAATGGAGATTGAATTCGCAAATCGTTCCAATCTTAGACGTAGAGAACAATTGGACTGGCGAGGCGATGATAAATGACAGCAAACGAACACGCATTTCAACTAAATACCATACCAGGGCTTTCTCCACTAGTCCAATCCTATTTAGAAACAACTCCACAAAACGAGGCGATGGCGACTTATGAAACGCTATCGCCTCTTGCGCAAAGTCGTGCATTACTGTATGCCAGTCAAATCAAGTTGACTGATTTTGAATCATTGCTGTCCCTTGGGCAAGATTCACAGCGAGCTCTGTCTCAATTTGCCGACCGCATGCTTGCTCAAGTAAAGCAAAAGGACGTCACAAAAATTGGTCAAATGCTCGATTCTTTAATGCAGACGTTAGATCGAGTAGACCCGACCGCTTTGGAACCGAAGAAGCAAACCTTTTTCAAAAAAATCTTTGGCAAAACCGAGCCTACTGTAAAGCAAACGCTAACAGAATTTGAACGTATTAGTATACAGGTGGAACGTATTGGTGTTCAGCTGGAACGTGCACAGCTTCAGCTGATAAAGGATGTTGAAAACTTAGAGGCGCTATATGCCCATAATCGAGGTTTTTTTGAGGAATTGGCAACAGCCATTGCCGCAGGACAAATGAAAAAGCAGCAAGCCATTGAGGTAGAGCTACCTGCACAAATAACAAGTGTCCAAGCAACCAAGCAGCCACTTGCGATCCAGCAATTAAATGACTTTGCTGCTCAAATTGAAAGACTGGATCAACGTATTTACGATTTACAAGTATCACAGCAAGTCGCCCTGCAAACAGCTCCTCAAATCCGTATGATTCAGCAGGCCAATCAAACGTTAGCAGAAAAAATCGAGTTTTCTATCGTTACCTTGATTCCACTCTGGAAAAACCAACTGGCGATGATGCTGTCCATGCATATGGATCATCATTATGCACGTTTAGAGGAACGATTATCACAGGCCCATGATCGCTTCTCTAGTCCCTCGTTTGAACAGCAAGTTTCGAAATTTAAAGAAACACAGCAAGAGCTGCAAACAGCGATTAAAGATGTATTTGCCCTGCATACGGCAACTGAACAAGAGAAACAACAGCTACAGGATGTGGCGGGTGCTAGCAGCTATCGGCGAGATTAACGAAAAAATGGGTGGCTCAGTAAAAGTTCTGAACCACCCTGTTTGTTTTTATTCAAAATAATCTTTATAGTAGCCACCGACATTACCTGTATTGTCGATGATAAAAATGAACTCTTCTGTTTCATTTTTCACTTCATATTCTTTCCCTACTGTTAATACGTTGGATACTAAGTATTTTGATGCATTTGTATGTTTGCAAGTAACCGTTCGTAATGTTGGCGCATCTTTCCATTTTAAATGTAACATATTCTCTCTACCTCTCTTTACTAGCAAAAGCTAATGTCTATTGCTTATTCTATAATATTTTTGGTCTTTTGTGGAGAAAAAAGAAATACTATACCTATTCTATCCAAAAAAAATGAAAATTTGAGGTGTTATGATGAGTTTTGGTGGTGTTCCGCAATGGTTTTTTATCATTGCTGTAGCATTCGCAATCTGCTTTGTGCTTTATGCAGAATGGAATTCTAGAAAATAAGTGAGTCCAACTGGTTGGACTCACCTTTTTTGTGCTTATTTTAAAGTACGCTTTAAAAATTCCTTCGTACGTTCATGTAACGGATTAACTAACACTTGTGCTGGAGGGCCTTCTTCGACAATTACGCCTTTATCCATAAAGACAACACGATCTGCCACTTCTTTGGCAAATTCCATCTCATGTGTCACGATGAGCATCGTATTGCCCTCATCTGCTAGCTGACGCATGACCTTTAATACCTCACCCACCATTTCCGGGTCTAATGCGGATGTTGGCTCATCAAATAGCATTACATCTGGATTCATCGATAAGGCGCGAGCGATGGCTACACGCTGCTTTTGTCCGCCTGAAAGCTGACGCGGCTTGGCATTCACATATTGATCCATGCCAACGATTTTCAAATATTTAAGCGCCGTTTCTTCTGCTTCTTTTTTCGAACGTTTTAACACTTTGACTTGGCCCACTGTGCAATTACTTATGACGTTGTGGTTGTTAAATAAATTGAACTGCTGGAACACCATGCCTAGATGTGTACGATATTCTTGAATATTGTGCTTTTCATCTAAGATGTCTTCCCCTTTATAAATAATTTGACCGCCACTTGGCGTTTCTAATAAATTAATGCAACGAAGCAGTGTGGATTTACCAGAGCCAGAGGAGCCAATTAAACAAACTACCTCCCCTTTTTCCACTTGGAAATTCACATCTTTTAACACTTGGTTACGTCCAAATGATTTACTTAAATGTTCGATTTTAATGACTGCCATTTGTGCGTCCCCCTATACGGCTTCTTTTTGTTCTTTTTGATAGGCATCAGGTCCATCTAGACGTTTTTCAACGTAAAGAAGAATGCGTGATGCGGTAAATGTCATGATGAAATAAAGAATACATGCAACAAAGAATGATTCGAAATAGCGGAAGTTGTTACCTGAAATTGATTTAGTTTGGAAGAATAATTCCGTTACCCCAATGACATTTAAAACGGCTGTATCTTTAATATTCATAATTAATTGGTTACCAGTCGCTGGTAAGACGTTACGCGCTACTTGTGGTAAGACAACGTGAATCATAATTTGGAAGTGATTCATACCAATTGCTGATGCTGCCTCGTATTGACCATTATCAATCGATACAATGCCGCCACGAACAATTTCTGCCATGTATGCCCCTGTATTGAGGGAAACGACTAAAATACCTGCTGTAATAAAGTGCATATCGATACCGAATGCGATATCTAATCCGTAGTAGACAACCATAGCCTGTACAATCATTGGTGTACCACGGAAAAATTCAACATAGCATGTCAGTATAAAATTAATGAGCTTTAAGCTATAAAATTTCACACCTTTTTTACGAACTGGAATCGTATGCATAATTCCGATGAAAAATCCGATAAATGCACCAATAATTGTACTAATACTCGAAATCAGTAACGTATAATACGCACCTCGTAAAAACATTTGCCAGTTGTTTTCAATAATTGAAAGTATCCATTCAAGACTCATGATGTTCCTCCTAACAATGTCATCTTGCTTGCTTATTTCTTTTGTGTCCTAGCTCTTTCTACCATTCTATGTTTTGTCACGCTAGGACATTATCATTATGTAGAGAGGTTCTCATTTTGATAATGATGAAATGATCATGCACGGACTAGCAACTAGCCCGTGCCTTGTCATTATTGTGCTGCTGGTTGTTGCGAAATAGCTTCTTCCATAATCGCTTGACGATCGTCTTCCGAAATGCCTTTTAGGACTTCATTGATTTTTTCACGATTTGCGTCGTCCTTACGTAAGCCTACAGCAATTGAAGTATTTGATGGATCTGTATCAAAACCTTCTTCAAATGCTACATATGTGAACTTATCGTTGGCAGCAGCAGCAGAAATACCCTCTGGACGTTCAGCTACATAGCCATCAATTTTACCTGCTTCTAAAGCCACACGCATTGCTGGGAAGCTTTCCATTGCCGTTTGTTTTTCTACGCCTTTGATTTGATCAATCACTGTGTAGTTTGATGTATTTAATTGTGATGTAATTTTAGCACCTGAGAAATCTTGAATCGATTTTGCATCTTCATAT
Source organism: Lysinibacillus sp. PWR01 (assembly GCF_043359455.1). Taxonomy (NCBI): domain Bacteria; kingdom Bacillati; phylum Bacillota; class Bacilli; order Caryophanales; family Bacillaceae; genus Lysinibacillus; species Lysinibacillus sp. PWR01. Next base: position 285,685 of record NZ_JBHERJ010000073.1, read on the forward strand.
TTGCTACCTTTTTTAATAACCATCACAAAATCAGAAGTGTAATAGTTTTCTGTAAAATCAATTGTTTTCTTACGTTCTTCTGTTGGTGACATCCCTGCGATAATCGCATCAATTTTGTTCGATTGTAGCGCTGGCACTAATCCGTCCCACTCCATTTTAACAATGACTAACTCTTTGCCTAAACCTTCAGCGATTTTCTTCGCCATTTGTACATCATAGCCGCCTGCATACTCTGCATTATCCGCTATTTTCACAGCGCCATTCGCATCGTCTTGCTGTGTCCAGTTGAACGGTGGGTAGCCAGCCTCCATTCCAATTCGGAATTCACCGCCGCCTTCTTCTTTGTCAGCTCCAGCATCACCTGAACCGCCCTCTTTTTTGTCACTTGTGCCACATGCAGCTAGCACAATTGCCGTCATGATAGAGATCATTACTAACAACCATTTTCTTTTCATGAAAAACTCCCCTTTTCTGTAAAAAAATAAGACAACTGTACTAAAAAAGACCTAAGTATATTGAACTTAGGTCTTACCTTTTATGACAGTTGCCCAAATCCTCACTATAATTTCCATGTTTCCGAGATAGCACAACCTAGTAAATCTGGAAATCCATTTACTAGGACAGTCCTGCACTTATTCACTGCAGACCCAGTATAAAAGTACGAGCTCCTTTTATACTTCGGCGATATTTCCTTCTTCATTGCGTCTTCGCTTGCTTGTACTCTACAATGAACTAATAAATACCGCGCCTCTACCTCACTGGTAAATATTCGTGAGGTTTGTTTATTTAATTGATATTTAGATACTACTATAAAACTAATATGTTCGTCAAGACAGTTTTAACATTTTTCTGACTAATGACAATATTAGGGTATTGTGCGTTCCCTATCCATTTTAAATCGTTGAGCTTTCATCGATATTTCCGAAAATTACAACAAATTTTTATTAGAGCGTATATGCTCTCTGTGAGAAAAGTTGTGTTTATTTCTTTTGGCTCCTCTAAACGATATAACATTCGTACTCTTTCAAAAATAGAATCGGTCAAAACCTTTCGTCATGCACAAAAAAACCCTGCTGAACATTGTTCGCAGGGTTTAATGGCATTATGAATTTAATAATAAATCTTCAGGATTTTCGATTAATTCTTTAACTGTTTTTAAGAATCCTACAGAATCTTTTCCATCGATGATACGGTGATCGTAAGAAAGTGCTACATACATCATTGGACGGATTTGAACTTCACCATTTACGCCAACTGGACGGTTAACAATTGAGTGCATACCTAAAATACCAGCTTGCGTACCGTTCATAATTGGTGTTGACATTAATGAACCGAATACACCACCGTTTGTGATTGTGAATGATCCACCAGCCATGTCATTTAGGCCTAATTTTTTATCACGAGCTTTTGTCGCTAAGTTAGCGATATCTTTTTCGATTTCAGCGAAGTTTTTGCTGTTTGCATCGCGTACAACTGGTACGACTAAACCTTCTTCAGTTGATACAGCAATACCGATATCAAAGAAGTTATTTAAATGAATTTCATCGCCAGAGATTTGAGCGTTTACGTATGGGTATTTTTTCAGTGCTGCAACAACAGCTTTTGTAAAGAATGACATGAAACCAAGTTTGATGTCGTTTGCTTTCACAAACTCTTCTTGTTTACGTTTACGAAGTGCCATGATGTTTGTCATGTCAATTTCGTTGAATGTTGTTAACATTGCTGTTGATTGTTTCACTTCTAATAAACGTTTTGCAATTGTTTGACGACGACGGCTCATTTTTTCAATTGTTACACGGTCAGAATTAGCCGCTGGTGTGAATACTACTGGGCCACCTGAAGTTGCTACTGATGTAGGTGCTGCTACTGGTGCTACAGCTGGTGCTGTACCATGTGCTGCTACATCTTGTACACGTACGCGTCCTTGTGGATCTACTGGAGATACCGCTGCAAGGTCAATACCTTTTTCACGTGCAAGACGACGTGCTGCTGGCGATGCAACTACACGCTCACCAGAAGTTTCTTCTACTACTGGAGCCGCTGCAACTGGTGCAGGTGCTGCTTGTGGCGCTGCTGGAGCTGGAGCTGCTTCAGTTGGTGCTGCCGCTGGAGCTGCTGCTGCGCCTTCGCCTGCTTCTACTACTGCGATAACTTGACCAACTAGTACAGTATCGCCTTCTTCAGCTAAAATTTGTGTTAATACACCTGCTTCTTCAGAAATGATCTCAGCGTTTACTTTATCTGTTTCAAGTTCAACGATGAATTCACCTTTTTCAACGCGATCGCCCACTTTTTTTACCCACTGTGCGATACTACCTTCTGTAATCGATTCTGCTAATTCAGGGACTTTAATTTCAGCCACTTTCATTTCCTCCTTTGATTAACGTGCATGACGCACATAGAAGGGCTACTGCTTAAGGGCAAGTAGCCCAGTTTCAAAAATTGATATGTGATTATTTAACCTTTACTGACTCAGCAACCGCTTCTTCAATAAGAGCTGCTTGTGCTGCTTTATGAGAATCTGCATCTCCTTCAGAAGTTGAGCTCATTGCAGGACGACCTACATAGCGAAGCTTTTTACCTTCTGAAAGTGCATATAATGTTTCTAGTGCATAATTCCATGAGCCTTGGTTTTTAGGTTCTTCTTGTACCCAAACGATCTCTTTCACATTAGGATACTTAGCAATGATACCAGCAACTTGCTCTTTTGGGAATGGGTAAAGTTGTTCTACACGGATAATGTGTAGGTGATCGAAGCCTTCGCCGTCTTTCACGCGCTCTGCTATGTCGATCATCACTTTACCAGTACCTAAAACGATGCGCTCTACAGCTTCTGGTTTAGCGCCTAAGCCTGGTTGTTCAATCACTTCTTGGAATGAACCATTTGCTAATTGCTCAGCATTCGCCGCAGCTAATGGGTGACGTAATAATGATTTTGGTGATACGACTACAAGTGGACGTACCCCTTCTGTACCTAATAATGCTGCTTGACGGCGTAATAAGTGGTAGTAGTTTCCTGCATTTGAACAGTTCGCTACAAACCAGTTATTTTCAGCTGACATTTGTAAATAGCGTTCCATACGGCTTGAAGAGTGCTCTGGACCTTGACCTTCATAACCATGAGGTAATAGGATAACGAGTCCAGATTTTTGACCCCATTTAGAGCGTGCCCCTGAAATAAAGTTATCAAACATCACTTGTGCCATATTCGCAAAGTCACCGAATTGTGCTTCCCATACTGTTAGTACATGGCTGTTTTCTAGATTGTAACCGTACTCAAAGCCTACTACCCCAGCTTCAGTCAGTGGAGAGTTGTATACTGTAAAGGATGCGTTCGCACCAGAAATATGGTGTAGTGGTGTGAAGACATTGCCGTTGTTTTTATCATGTAGTACTAAGTGACGTTGAGAGAATGTACCACGTTGAGCATCTTGCCCTGTAAAACGTACTGGTGTACCGTCTTGGATAATCGTTGCATACGCTAACGTTTCCGCATGGCCCCAGTCAATTTTTGCAGATGCATAAGCATCACGACGTTTTTCTAAAATTTTACCAAGCTTTTTCTGTGGTTCGAAGTTTTCTTCAAACACTAAAAGCTCTTCATTGATTTTTTCTAAACGCTCCGCACCAACTGCTGTATCGATTTGTGGGAACTCTACTTTTAATTCTTCTGGCATTTCTAAATGATGATGATCATCTTTATCTGCCATTTCTTTGACATGGTCATAGGCTGCTTGCATTTCTGCATAGATCGCTGTATCTAGTGCCGCTACATCCTCATTAGATACAAGACCTTCTGCCACTAATTGTGCACCATATAATGCACGCACTGTTTCATGTTTAGATACTAATTTATATGTTTCTGGGTTTGTCACTGTTGGATCATCTGTTTCGTTATGACCATGACGACGGTAACCTACTAAGTCCACAATGATGTCTTTGCCAAATGTTTGACGGTAGTTCGCTGCAAAACGACCAACTTGTGCTACTGCCTCTGGGCTATCTGCATTGACATGGACTACTGGCACTTCATAGCCTTTTGCTGGGTCAGAAGAGTATACAGAAGAACGAGAATCATAATGTTCTGTTGTGAAACCGATCATATTGTTTGCGATAATGTGGATTGTTCCACCTGTTGTAAAGCCTTCAGTTTTAGCGAAGTTTAACACTTCCGTTACAATCCCTTGACCTGGGAACGCAGCGTCACCGTGCACAAGAATGCCTAAGCCTTTTGTACGATCGAAGGCAGGTTGCCCTGGTTTAGACGTATCATCTTGTGTGGCACGAGTAGCACCAAGTACGACTGGATTGCCCACTTCTAAGTGAGATGGGTTGTAAGCCAATTTCACATTCACACCAGATTCACGGTTGTAAGAAGCACCCATGTGGTATTTCACATCACCTGTCCAACCTTTTGTAATTTCAAGGCGGCCATGCTCTGGCATAAATAAATCATTGGAAACATGTGCAAAGTCAGAGAACATCATGTCATAAGGTTTATTTAAAATGTGTGTTAAAACGTTTAAGCGACCACGGTGTGCCATACCAATACGTACGTTTTTCACATTTTTCGCTTCTGCCGTTTTAATGATTTCATCAAATAGAACGATTTGCGTATCTAAGCCCTCACCAGAGAAACGCTTTTGCCCTACAAATGTTTTATGAATAAATTTCTCGAAATTTTCAACGCGAGTTAAACGATCTAATAGGGCTTTCTTTTCATCAGCAGATAATGCTTGTTTGAATGAGCCTGTTTCGATTTGCGCTTGAATCCAATCACGTTCTTCAGTAGCTACTACGTGACCATATTCAAATGCTACTTTATCTGTATAAATAGCTTTTAAATATTCGATTGCATCCTTACCATTTTTCACGTTTGCTGGCACATCTTTGAAGAAGATTGCTGCAGGAATTTCAGCTAAATCTGCAGCGCTTAAGTTGAACGCGCTTTCTTCAATTTGAGCTGTTTGTAGTTCACGGTTTTTCAGAGGATAAATATCTGCCGCTAAATGACCGCGTGAACGAATTGCATCTGCTAGTTTTACAGCGGCTAACACTTTTTTGTAATCGCCAGCAGGAGCCGCTGCTGTATGACTAGCTACAGCTACTTCACCTTCTACTACTACTGGTGCACCAAATTGTTGGAATAAAGAAACTAACTCCGGTTCTACTTCTTCAGGAGACTGTAAGAATAAGTCGTATTGCTCCATCACATATCCTAAGTTAGGACCAGAGAAAGCTGACCATGGAGAACTTACAGTTGTAACGTTGTTCGACATGAAAAATGACCTCCAAATTTTGCCTTTCGGCAGTTCCATTAATTAAATTGCAATTAATTATATAATATTTAGCCGTTCTTTAAAAGAATGTTTCACACTACTTTTCCATATTTTAAAGAACGTTTTTTCCATCTCAATCTTACTACTCTTCACAAAAAATACAACTCTTTTTAGCAAATTAAGCAATTTTTTTCGCAAAGGATAGAATAATGAAATAAAGCATGTATTTTTCTTAATATTTTAGCGGGATTTTCAGCAAGAAAACGGTTCCAATATTAACCTCACTCTTGACTTCTACCGTTGCATTGTATTTTTCAAGTAACATCTTCGAAATACTAAGCCCTAAGCCCGTTCCACCAATTTGACGATTTCTTGCTTCGTCCACTCGATAAAAACGATCAAAGATAAACGGAATATCCTCTTCTGCTATTCCTATACCATTATCAGCAATTTCTAAACATGCATAATTTCCAGCAACAGAAATAGAAATTTGTATCTCAGGAATTTTTTCACAATAACGAATGGCATTCTCTATTATATTACGAACAATTTGACTTAGTGCATTTTCGGAGATAAATAACAGACCTATTTCACCATGCTTCGACAGCAAAATTCGCGCTTGTGGATGAACAAGCTTGAGCTCATCCATCACTGCTTCAATGACCACTAGTGCATTTGCCTCACTTGTCTCATCTTTTTCCTCACGCCGTGCAAGCTCTAATAATTCCTCAATCATTTTGCGCATACGAGCAATTTCTGTTAAGGAGGTATCAATGGATTCTTCTAATATGGCTGGATCATGTTTACCCCATCTTTTTAAAAGAGAAAGATGCCCTTCAATTGCTTGGATCGGCGTACGTAGCTCATGGGAAGCATCGGCGACGAATTGCTGCTGCTGGGTAAATGAAATTTGCAGCTCATACATCATGGCATTGTACATTTTCAGTAAATCACCAATTTCGTCATGTGATGTATAGGTTAGCTGTATAGGCTCATTAAACCCTTGATCCATCACCGTTTTCATGGATGCACGCAATTCATGTAATGGCTTCATTAAATAGTTCGCCAAATAATAGCCAATAGAGCCTGATAACACTAATGCGCCTAATCCTGCTATCAGCATGGCGGTCAATAGATAGTGCATGAGTGATTGAAAACTAGTTAAAGGATGAATCACTTGAATATAGCCTTGGAAAAAGCCCATCCGTATCGGTTCATTGATGACCAACACATCCTGCTTATCAATGGTCATCTCAAAAATCTCTTGCAGCGAGCTAAGTGGTGCAGCAGCAGAGGTATCATTGATTAGTAAAATATCCACCCCATCTGCATTAAATATTCGGACTGTCTCATCGCGATCCGCAATCGATTTGAGCAAGCCCGTATTTTGCTGAATTTGCTGAATGGTAATTGTAGGACCCTGTGATTCTAAAAAAGAGATGATATCCTTACTTGTCCGATTGACCTTACTCTCCTCATCGTTTAATAACCACGTATGCAGAGAAAGATAGACGACTACACAAATAATTGTAAAACTAATAAAGATGACACTGCTTGAGGTCAGCATCCACTTCTTCTGCAAGGATTGCTGACGTAAATAATCTTTTAACTTATTCATTCTCGCATCACATACCCAACACCGCGAACGGTTTCAATATAATCGTTCATCGCACCAGGGAGCTTTGTCCGTAAATGTCTGATATAAACATCTACCACATTGGTCTCAATATCCGTATCATAGCCCCAAACGGATGTTAAAATATGCTCTCGCGTACAGACTCTATTTTTGTGCTCGATTAATAGTTTCAGTAAGTCATATTCTGTCTTTGTTAGGTCAAGTTTATTCCCCTGAACGAAAACTTCATAGGCTGCTACATCTATTTCAATATCCCGTAAGCATAAAGAGTCACTGCTTGTCTGCTCTGGTGTGACACGACGTAAAATCGTCCGTATTCTTGCCAGCAGCTCTTCAATTGCAAAAGGCTTGACGATATAGTCATCTGCCCCTGCATCGAGGCCCGCTACACGATCCATCACAGCATCTCGTGCCGTTAATAAAATAATGGGCACCTGTGATTGTGTTCGGATACGACGGCAAATCTCTATCCCATTAATGCTCGGTAACATGACATCCAGTAACAGTACATCAAAATTTTCAGAGGTTGCCATAGCCAAACCTTCACGACCATCAAAGGCAGTTTTCACTTCATAGCCTTCATGCTGTAATTCAAGTTCGACAAAACGAGCAATATGCTTCTCATCTTCTACCAACAATATCTTCTTAGACATCGTATCACCTTCTATTCCAAAATAACGATGTAGGATTTTTATCCCTATACTGTTATAGCATAACATCAAATAAAAAGTCTGTCTCACAAGGAAATCCTTGTGGACAGACTTTTTTAGTGTATGTCGGAAATGGAGAGGTTGTTTTTCCCCAATTCTTTTGATTTATATAATGCTTGGTCAGCTAAATCCATTAGCTCATCCAAAGATTGGGCATGGTCTGGGTAATAGGCAATGCCAATAGAGGCTGTTGGTGTAAATAGATGGTCCTCTATCATCCAGCCTTCTGCTAATTCATCACGGATGCGACGAATAATATGCATAATTTGATGATGTCTTTTTTCTTGCTCTCTCGTTAAGCCTGTTAAGATGACAATAAATTCATCGCCACCTATTCGAATAACCATGTCGTGGCTTCGGACTGTTTTGTTCAAGCAACTGCCAAATCGCTGAATAAACGCATCGCCTGTGTCATGGCCGAAGCCATCATTTACTTCTTTAAAATCATCGCCATCTATATAGAGCATCGCCACACTAGTCTGATTTTCATTTGCTTCAGCCAGGATTTTTGGAAACTCCTTTTGTAAATAGCGCCGATTGGGTAGCTGTGTTAAAGCATCATGATAGGCTAGATACAGCAAATCATTTTCCCTTTCTTTGCGATGGGTAATTTCACGAGACACCATCATAATTTGCGAAACCTTTTCACGTTCAGGATCATGCACAACCGTGACATTCCCCTCCGTCCAAATCGGTGTCCCATCCTTCGCCTTCAGCAATAGCTCGAACTGAGAATCAGTTTGTCCTGTATAATTATTCAAGAATGTCTGCCATTCGCCCTTACTTTCCCGATCAATAATGTCACTGTAAAATTGTCCTTGTAGCTCTACATTTTCATAGCCCAAATAAATACCATAGGAAGGCGAAGCATAAATAATGATGCCATCTTCATTTGTAATCACAATTAAATCGTTTGTATTTTCCGTAATGAGTCGGAATGTACGTTCAATATTTTTTAATTCTGTGAACATTCTTTTCTTATCGGTAATATCATAGTTAATGGTTAAAATTTGTTCAATTTGACCAAACTCATTTTTTAATGGTACGATGGTTGCTTCTACCCAATAATCGGCATGATATTTTGTTCGATAGCAAAGCTCTCCACGCCAAATCCCCACCGTATCCAGCTTACTTTCGATTATTGGTAAAAGGTTTTGCCCACGGAACCGAGGTTCAATTAATGCGTAGGGCTGACCGATTAACTCCTCAGCCGTGTAGCCAGAAGCCTGTAAAAACATATCACTCACTTCAGTGATGTTGCACTCATGATCTAATACAGCAATGGCCGTCGCTGAATTTAATGCAGATTTAAATACTTCTAGCCCATGAGACTTCGAGCGTAGTTCTGCTTTTTGTAAAGTAAATTGTGTAAAATCTTGCATAACAAGAAATATGGCAAAGGAATTATCGTCCTGCATCACCGGTGATAACGACAGCAAATACATGCGTTCCTGCTGGTCCAATGTATGCAATTTAATAAACTTTTCACCCACATTTTCTCCTCGTGCAGCTTTTTGTAAACAAACTTGAATTTGTTCCACTTCTTCTTTTGGAATAATCGGTAAATCCACAAACATTTTTTGTTTGACCGTTTCATTATCTAGTTGAAAATCTTCCATAAAGCTTGAATTCACTTCGTATACTATACCCTCAGCCGATAAAATGACCGTAGAGAAAAAGGCATGATCAAACATGGACCGCATAAATAAAAATTTATCTTCAATACTGCGGTCATAAAGTATTTCCTTCGTGATGGCTAATATATAGTCTTCATTCTTATATTTCAACGGTCTGACGGATGTTTCATATTTACGAACCTCCGACTGAACATATGCATAATCTACATAGTCAACCTGTTTATGTTCTCTAATTGCCTCATGATAATTTTTCTGAATGATCGAAAAATTACGCTTTGAGGTAACGGCCGAAATCATTTTGCCAATCGCCTCATTCGATAACAGATCTCGAGCTGCTTGATTTAAGCGAATATATTGATAATCGTCCCCAACTTTTTTCACGAGAAAAGCAAAATCCTTTCCAATAAATAATGAATTAAAGAAATCTTCGCTTAAAATATACTCCATGCTGTCACCTCCAGAAAAGCCATTGCCATCATGATAGAAATGTTCATATGTATGTTTCATTAGATTAAAATTAATACTACTATTATAACATAAAAATAAAAAATTACCTTTCTAGAATCATAAAAATTATATCCTTTTTAGGATAATTTTTGGTATATTACCTATTCTAGCAAGTCTCTATTCCTACTAAAGGATTAGATAAATGATTAATATTAGATAAAATTGATAGGATAGGCTTAATGCTAAAAAACAACAATATTATTGATAATCTCATTTCTTTTGTCAGAATTTACTGACTATTAAACTCAAATTTTGTTTTTTTACGAGCAAAATGATTGCATCAAACAGATTATATGTTATATTATATTTAAAAAACTAGCCTTTTTTCGGTATGGTCGAAATCAGTAAGACAGCGGGAGATTATGGAATATCATAGTTATAACGTCTAGTTCTTTGGGTTTTAATTCCAGTACGAATTTTAGTTTTCTTCTTTATGCTTCAACGGAATTGTTTTAACTACCCTAGTAAAGGAGGCGTTTCGTATGCTTAAACATCGAGACCTGCATGAATGTACAGAGCTTTATGAGCTATTATCACACCCTTCTGTATTCCCTTTTGTCCGTCAAAAAGCCACATCTGCTGATGAATATTGGTTTATGACAAAACAACTGATTGAAGAGGAAGCGAGAGGACTCGCTATCTCGAGGACCATAACTGATGATTGGGGTCAACCAATCGGCACCATTAGTATTCACGATGTGGAGGACGGTGCAGGCTTTCTAGGAACGTGGATTGGACTCCCTTACCAAGGTAAAGGTTATAATCAAAAAGCGAAAATGTTATTTTTGAACGAATTATTTTTTGACTATAATTTCCACACGGTATTTCTCCGTATACGAGTTGAAAATTTAAAATCACAGCGTGCTGCTTTAAAGCTACCTTATGTAGTGAACGCCAATGAAAGTCACCCAACATTATTAGCACAGGTCAATAGCGGTGAGGCACAATTTGATTTATTTAAAATTCCAAAAGATTTATTCTACCTAACAACGGCACATCAAATGCAAGAAGGCGAAGAGCAAGCAATGTAGTGTGCGATATAGATAAAAGAGAAGCTATAAGGTGTTGTCATTTTGACCTGCCTCATAGCTTCTTTTCTTTTCAAATAGCACTTATTTTTTGTAGCGTAAAATTAAGGACGCCATTTCATCTGGTGTTTTTGGTTTTTGCGTTTTTGCCATTGTCTCTACCATTGCCACTTTACGCTCTGTTAGTGTATGAACAGACTTCATAAAAGATTCCTTTGTCAGCTCTTCTTCCTGTAACACTTCTGCGTAACCTTGTTTTTTAAACAAGTTGGCATTTAAAATTTGATCCCCACGGCTTTTTTGCGCAGAGAGAGGTACTAATAGCATCGGCTTGTGAAGCGCTAAAAATTCAAAGATGGAGTTAGAGCCTGCTCGTGACACAATAAAATCTGCAGCATGCAATAAATCAGGTAACTCCGTTGTCACATACTCAAATTGCTTGTAGCCTGGCATCGCCTCTAGTGCTTGGTCATAGTTCCCTTTTCCACATAAGTGAATGATGTGAAATTGCTTTAGAAGCTCTGGTAAGTTTTTACGCAATGCCTCATTTAGGACAACAGAACCCAAACTTCCACCCATCACAAGCAATACAGGCTTCAATGTGGAGAAGCCACAGAAAGATAGCCCCCTTGCTCTTTCCCCCTCAAATAACTCAGGACGAATAATGGAGCCTGTGCAAGTCGCCTTTTCTTGCGGTAGATGCTTTAATGTTTCTTCAAAAATCGTGAATACATGAGAAGCAAAAGGCAAGGCTATTTTGTTGGCAAGACCAGGTGTTACATCGGACTCATGGATGACGACTGGCACACCTGCCAATTTCGCTGCCATCACAACGGGTACAGAGACAAACCCTCCTTTTGAAAAGATAACATGTGGCTTCACTTTTTTAATAATACGAAAAGCCTGCATCATTCCAGCAAGCACCTTAAACGGATCTGTAAAATTTTTCATCGAGAAATAACGACGCAATTTACCACTCGCAATGCCATAAAACGGAACATCGGGGAACGCCTCGCCAATTAATTCTTTTTCAATACCCTGCTCAGAGCCAATATAGTGGACATCATAACCAAGTTCAAGTAAAGACGGGAGTATCGCTTGGTTTAACGATACATGGCCAGCTGTCCCACCACCGGTTAAAATGATTGTTTGTTGTTTCACACAAATTCTCCTATTCCTTAAAACCATTGTAGTTAGCACTACTTTTTGTTTACAGTGTTCTATTTTACTATATGCGGAGGAAAAGATATAGATGAAGCATGAAAATTTCAGCTTTTCTCTCTTTACATATGCTATACTTGTTCATTATGTTCATGAAGGAAGTAGAAAATATGTATCAAACATCCACAATTAAGGAAAAATACGCGCTACTCTTAAAAATGATTGTCCCTATTTTAGTGACACAGGTAGCCATTTATCTTATTTCATTTTTTGATATTTTAATGTCCAGTCGCTATGGGACGGTTGATTTAGCAGGTGTCTCGATTGGTTCCTCCATTTGGATGCCGATTTATACAGGACTATCAGGTATACTTCTTGCAATTACCCCCATTGTCTCACAGCTTGTCGGAGCTAAAAAAGAGATGGATGCAAAAAAGGCAGTCCAGCAAGGCATTTATGTTGCGATACTGCTGGCAGTCCTTATTTTTACAGGACTCTTCTTTGGCATCGATTGGATACTTAGCAAGATGAACTTAGAATCTGCTGTACATACCATTGCAAAAGGCTATATCTATTCGATGTGTGCTGGTCTTCTGCCACTCTTCTTATTTTTTGTTATGCGTTGTTTTATCGATGCCCTTGGCCAGACACGTGTCACAATGATCATTACCTTAATGACGACGCCGATCAATATCGTGCTGAACTATATCTTTATTTTCGGCAAATTCGGTGCACCTGAGCTTGGTGGCATCGGGGCTGGTGTAGCTACAGCGATTACATACTGGCTAATATTCCTGATTACTGTATGGATTATCGCCAAACGAGTACCGTTCGAACGCTTCCGTCTGTTTCATGACTGGCCTAAGCTTGAATGGCTTCGTTGGAAGGAAATTTTATTGATTGGTGTACCAATCGGCATTTCCCTCTTTGCAGAAACGAGTATTTTTTCTGCCGTTACCATGATGATGAGTAATTTTAGCACAGAAATTATCGCAGCCCATCAGATTGCCATCAATTTCACCTCCCTGTTATACATGGTGCCGCTCAGTATTTCTATGGGCGTCACGATATTAGTAGGTTTTGAGATTGGGGCGGGTCGCATGCGAGATGCTCGTATGTATAGTTATCTATGTGTCGGCACTGCCATTTTATTTAGCTTTATTTCTGCTTGCATCTTATTTATCTTACGTGAGCCTGTAGCCCATATGTATACGACTGATCAGATGGTTCTTGAGTATGCCGTACAATTTTTAGTCTATGCAGCCATTTTCCAGCTATCTGATGCGATTCAAGCACCTGTACAAGGGGCATTAAGAGGCTATAAGGATGTCATGATCACATTTATCATGGCCATTATCTCTTACTGGGTGATTGGCTTGCCAGTTGGGTATACCCTTGCTACGCATACAGATTTCGGCCCGTTTGGCTATTGGATTGGACTTGTGGCAGGTTTAACAATGGGCGCGATTACCCTATTAATCCGCCTGCTGATTGTTCAAAAAAGAGTCACAGTCTAACGACAAAAATCGCTTTTCTCCAACTTGAGAAAGGCGATTTTTTAACGTAAAACACCTGTACGAATGATTTTCACTTGAACAGACGGCACTAGCTGTAAGGAAGCATATTCAGCATGCCAGTCTTCTTTGAACATTTTCGGGTGATAAGCGCGAATATAGCGACCAATTCCTAATGTATCAGACTTTTGATTCTGAAGAATACGAATAACCTCCTCAAACTCAGCCTGCACATGCTCTTGAATCATTTGTTGAACATCCTTAAAAATCGGGTCTTTATATAAATGATCTTGGGCGAATTCTTCGATTTCCACCTCAACTTGGTAATCCATCGTTATTCTTCTTAGTTCCTCATTCACTGTCCATTTACGCTTTATATGGATGACATTTGCTGTAATCGGCATTTCTTTCCCGTCATGCTTCCACATATAGCTCATACGTGCTTGTTTGTTCGATTGATTCATTAAGATAAGCATGATGAGTGATTGTTTTGGTGTTAATACTGTGCCTGTAAACGTTTGACCTGAAAACAAGGCTAATCCAGCCACTACAGCATGTTGTTTATCCTCACTTAGCTGGAAATAAGGAAGTACAATATCAACGGTCTGTTCAAATAGCATGGAGCCAATCGTCTGTAAATCTAATTTCGGAAAAAATGTATTTTCCTCTGTGCTTTCGATAAAGCGTTCATAATAGGATCCGGCACTTCCTGCTAAATCCTTTGTTAAGTCAATATATGGTTTGACATCCCCTTCTGTTATCGCCACTTTAATGGAAATCGGATTTTTAGGATCACGAAAATATATGTCCAAGACATCATAAATGGGTTTCCTCACCGTATAATCGGCTATTAGGATGGTTGATAGCTCCGATAAATCCAGTGTTTGCTCAACTTTCAAATTGGCATTCGTGCGCACGTCTCTCGGTGAAATCCCGTCCGCTTCAATCACTTCATTTTGCTGAGTTGTTGTATTTGGATAGGCATAATAACCTTTATAATCCCCAACATATCCTTCCACACCAACGAGCGTCACAACAGAAGCGTTTTTATAAAGGCGTTCATCCCAACAGCCAGCCACTAGTACTATAGATAAGATGATGATACTCCCTTTACGAAACACGTTTTCCCCTCCATTTATTCCAACACATAATGATCATTGGTAGTAGAAAAGTAAACACTAGTAATACATAGTGTAAAGAATTTTTGATAAACTCAATTTGTTGAAATTGCATTACAAAGAGCGGTAGGATTGCTAGTAAAAGATGGTAAATGACAATACTCCGTTTCGGGTGCTTCCTCTTTTTTGAAAAATATAGCACGCGAAAAGACAGACCAAAAATCATGACCGTGACAATAGACCACGATAGCCAAATATAGACGAAGAAAATATCAAGTCTTTTAACAAATGTCACTTCCTGTGATTTTAAAATATACATGATTGGCTCTGGGATCAGTTTAATTTCCTCTAGGGCAAAGAACATTTGCGTAAAAAGCACGGAAATCATATAAAATACAAAAAGGACCAATTGGTAGATGAATAAAGGCCGACCTTTCACTTGTGTATCTTGTTTTAGAAACGGTCGATAAATAAGGTACATTTCAATTCCAAAAAAAGCATAGGTACTATGAATCAAGCCCGCCATGATTAGTTTCGTATTGTGCCATTCAACGGGAAAAAGATTACTCCACGTTAAATCTGGAACAGCAAGCATTAAAAAGATCACGAAGAGGAAAATGATAGGTATGAGCATGACACCAATGTTGATGACCGTTTCTGGTCTTACAAGATTGGCATACAAGGACAGCCCTACAATCATCCCAACTACAAGCCATTCAGGTGTTTGTGGTAAGACCCATGTGGCTAAAACATACCCCATATAGGCAATCAATACAGCGTTTAAAACTAGCCAATAGATTTGATAGACCCAGCGAAAAAATCCATTTAAATAGAAATACGGATAATACTGTTCAAACAAGCATAACAGGCCATAATGAATGACACTCGCTAAAATAAAAACAACCCAAGCACTGTGTTGACTGTAAATGATTAATGGTGTTTGGAAGGCAATGTAGACAACACCTGTTTGAATGATAAATAGTAGTAAAAAAAATTGCGCCTTGGATAAAGAAAAATTCATGGTGTATCCTCATTTTTTAGCTGTTCATCGTTCGGCGGTTGAAAGGAAGTGACTTGGACTGTTGGTTTAATGAATGGCCAGCGTAAAAAAATTTTAAACACTGCTTTCGGCTGAAAAGGTACGATGGGTGAAAAATACGGCTGTTTGATAGATGTTAAACTGATAAGATGAATGAGTAAAATAACAATCCCCACGACAATCCCTAAAAACCCAAACAATGAGGCGAGTACCATAAACGGAAAACGTAGCATACGTATCGTACTATTCAATTCAACAGATGGCACAACATAGCTTGAAATAGCCGTTAGGGCGACGACAATGATCATTAAATTCGACACTAACCCCGCACTAACGATGGCATCTCCTATTACTAATCCCCCGACGATTCCAATCGTTTGCCCAACCGATTGTGGCAAGCGAATACTCGATTCTCGAATGAGCTCCATAATAATCTCCAGTATGAGAGCTTCGATTAGTGGTCGATAAGGAATATCGTTGACATCATTTTTCACTTGATTACTTAATTCTAAGGGCAGTACCTCAAAGTGAAAGCTAATCACTGCTATATAAAAAGCTGGTAAAAAAACCGCCGTTATAAACGACAGCAAACGGACTATTTTATAAAAGGTACCAACGACAACCCGACCATTGTAGTCATCGGGTGTTTGGTAGAAAGAGAAAAACGTCACAGGACCAATTAAGGCTGAAGGGGAAATATCGGTCATGATCACAACCTTGCCCTCCACTAGATTAGCTACCACGCGATCTGGATGCTCTGTATTTAACAATTGAGGAAATGGCGATAGCACCGAATCCTCTAAAGCATCACTTAATTGACCAATACTATAAAAATAATCGATTTGAATCGCTGCAATTCGCTTTTCAATCTCCTGTAAGGTCTCATGCTGTATAACCCCATCCATATACAGATAATAGGCTTTTGTTTTGGTTTGATGACCAATCGAGAAAGATTTTACGACAAGGGCAGGATTATTCACTCGCCTTCTTATCAAGGCTAAATTGGTATCCGCACGCTCAATAAGCCCCTCATGGGAGCCACGAAGAATATGTTCGTTAATCGGCTCTTCGAGATTTCGACGTACCTCATTAATGATGTTGAGTGTCAGCATCTCACCCGTGTCAGGCAAAATCACGAGTGTTTCACCTTGACAAACTCGTTCAATCGCTTGTGGCAAGGAAAAATCTTGCAATGTCGTAAGTAAGGTTTCACTCCAAAAAGGTTTTTCTGTATCTAAACGTGCATAAATCGTATCCAATATTTTTTGAACTTCTTTCGCATCAACTAGAGAAGCGTAAAAGCATAAAATAGCCGTATTCCCTTCATGCCAATCTATTTGTCTGATGGTCAAATCCGAGGAATGGTAGAATGCCTTTTGCAGGCTTTTCATCATATACTTCACTTTATCCATAAAACGCCTCCTCTACTGGGGAGTATAAGCATTTTTCTTCTATTTCAAACGCGGAGCTAGCGGGATACAATGCCATGAAAAAAGATGCCCTTAAGAACAAATGGGCATCTTCATGATGTGCTATTTTTTAAAATAAGCTTCGATATCCTCATACATAAAGGGTGTTCCCTCTATTTTTTCATGGTTATTATGCAAGGTTGTCATTCGATTGATGATCGGGGCTAATTTCCCTTCATCCTCCTGCGTCAAATTGAAGGCGACCCCATAAGAATAAATTTGATATTTTTCTTCTAAAGTCCATCTAAATGTACCCTCTAAGTTAAATGATTGATTCATCAAAATAAAGCTAAATTTAAACTTCATCGTTTGATTGACTGGTAGCTTTAAAGAAGAGCGAATCTTCATGCCTCCTAAGCTAATATTTTCGATGATGATAGGGGTATGACCGATATTAATTTTTTGCTCATTCATTTCGATAATCGTCATGAAGCCCTTCACATAGGCTGGGAATTGGAAGCGGTAATATTTGCGTCTCTCCACCACGGGTTTTTTATGAGCAATGGCTTTCGGCGGTGTTAAAACGCCTTGTGCCAGCATTTTTTCAAAGGCTTTTGCAGGGACCGCCTTCGCATAGATGCTGCCTTGCACATAATCACATTCTTGTTGCTTTAAAAAGATAAATTGCTCGTAATTTTCAACTCCTTTTGCCACTACCTGAATACCGAGCATTTTTGCTAAATAAATCGTTGTGGAAATGAGTCCATTTTCAATCGGACGATCATGACGAATTTCACGAATAAACGCTTCATAGATATGGAGTGTCGTTGGTTGGAATGTTCGCAATGATTCTAAGGATGAGTAGCCTGTCCCAAAATCACCAATGGCAATTTTGACACCGATTTCTTGCAGTTCCTTTAAAACCGTCATCACACTTGTACTATTTTTTAAGATGGTACTTTCGGTAATCTCGAACTGTAAATAATGAGCTTCAATCGAATTGATCTGTAATTGCTCTTGTACAAACTGAATAAAGCCCTTTTTCATCAAACGAATCGGTGATATATTAATGCTAATTGTTCGTAACACATGTCCTTGCTGTTTCCAGTGCTGTAATAAAGTACATGCTTTTTTAATCACCCAATCTGTAATGATATGAATCATATGGTTTTCTTCCGCTAATGGAATAAATTCACCAGGTGATACAAGGCCCCATTCTTTATGATGCCAACGGATTAACGCCTCTGCCCCATAAATAATCCCCTTTTGCGGTTCTACCAATGGTTGAAAATATAACTCAAATTCCTCATTTAACATTGCTTGTCGCATATCGCGATCTAACACGTAATGCTTATAGGAAGTAATATCTTCGGTAAAGGCATAAATATGAAAGCGATTCCTTCCCTGCTGTTGCGCGTAGCACAAAGCAGAGTACGCATTTTCTAACAAGATGTTTCTCGTTAAGCCTTCCTCTGGATAAAAAGCAATGCCAATGCTAGCAGATAGGTGCAGGCGATAGTCATTAATGGAAAGAGGTGTTTCAAAAGTTTTCAGCAAACGGCTAGCCAATGCGTAAATATGCTGCTTGCTCACATATTTTTTAATGACAATGATAAAATGTTGATTGTCTAGGCGTGCCATGTAACTATGATCATCGGTTAGCGTTGAAAAATAGTTGGTCACCGTTCGAAGAAGCTCATCACCAATTTTCGTACCGAGCGCATTATTTAATACATGAAAGCGATTAATGGAAATATATAATAGCGCGAAGGGTTCGCCAGCTACGCATAATGTATCGACTTTATCATGCAAGCTCAACCGATTCGGTAAACCAGTTAATTCATCATAATACACTAAATAATTCAGCTTCTTTTCCCGTTCGATCTCCTTTGTAATATCGGTTACTAAGCCGAAAATATGGTTCACCTCGCCCTCCTCATCTAGTCTTGGCACAATTTGTTCCAGTAACCACTTGGTCTGGTTATCACTTGTGAGTATACGATATATCACTTGATAGCTCTTGCCTGAAGCGAGATGATCCGTATACGCTAATACTTCCTCACGATGAGCAGGATGAATCATATTAATCCATACTTCTGAGTCTTCGTAAAGCTTGGCTAACGGAATCCCTAAAATGCCCTCTAGCCCTTTAGAGGCGAACAGCATATTCCCCCTAATGGAATCTCGCATCCAAATCCCTGCATCTAAATTGTCAAAGATAGAATGGTAATTGGCTAGTGTGTCATTTAACGTTTGCTCAAGTAGTTTGAAAGCCGTTTCATCTTTGACAACCCCTATCATCTTAAAGGGCTTGTCATCCTTCCATATCACTTCGGCAGCCGCTTGTAAAAAACGCAGGTCATTGGTTTTACCGTGATAAATTCGAAAGTCACTGTCAAAATTAGTCCCTTTTCGTGCATGATTAAATGCATCGTAGGTCCTTTCATAATCATCTGGATGAATGAACTGGAACGCGCGATCAATGCCATCATTATCTGAACGCTCAAAGCCAAAGATATGATAAAAATTATCCGAGCAATACAGTTTGTCATGCTGAATAAAGTACTCCCAGCTCCCAACTGCCGCAATATGCTGGGCGTAATTTAAATGCTTCTCATGGAGCATTAACTGATGCTTCATGGCGGAATAAGTGGACATATCTTCAATGATTAAATAGAGCCCCTCCGCCTGATTATCATCATTTTTGATCGGTATAAATGTCAGCACGAGGCTTAGATTTTGTCCTTGATGCTGTAGCCTTTCAATATCAATTTTGACCGACTTTCCTCGTAATGTTCGATTGAACGCTCTTTTTAACCGTTTATAATCTGCCTCGGTCAGAATTTTCTTAAAATCCTCTGCATGACTAGGTCGATATTGTAATAGTTGATAGAGTGCCTCTTGATTCACATAAATAATTTCACCATCTGCCGAAAACACAATCATCATATCGGGGTGATACTTGGCAAAGGACATGGCATATGAAAACAAACGATGGTCTTGAGCTGTAGCCAGCGCAATCGTATGCGTACTTTCTTCTTTTGTAAAAAATTGCTTTAATAGATTCGGCTTTTTCATCCATCTCACCTCTCCCTACTTTTTACCCACTACTTATTTATCAATTCCCCCAAAATACATTTTAAAAACTATTATTTTAAAAAGAGAAATAAAAATTTCACCGACCTTTTTCCGCTGGGGAGGCGCTCTTTATATGGAGGGTGACTATTTTTGATTGGAGAGTGCTCTTTTTTGATTGGAAGACGCTCCTTTTTCAGGCGGAAGCGCTCTTTTTGGATTGGAAGGCGCTCTTTTTATTTGGATTCCTGCTCCTTTTTGGGATCCAAACGCTCTTTCTATCAGGATAGACGCTCCTTTTCTAGGCGGAAGCGCTCCTTCTATCCGGATACCCGCTCCTTTTCTAGGAGAAAGCGCTCTTTTCATCAGGATAGACGCTCCTTTTTGAGGTAGAAGCACTCTTTTCATCAGGATTCCCGCTCCTTTTCGAAGGGGAAGCGCTCTTTCTATCAGGATAGCCGCTCCTTTTCTAGGCGGAAGCGCTCCTTCTATCAGGTTAGCCGCTCTTTTTCGAGAGGGAAGCGCTCTTTTCATCAGGATTCACGCTCCTTTTCGAAGGGGAAGCACTCCTTATATCAGGATAA
This sequence comes from Lysinibacillus sp. PWR01, assembly GCF_043359455.1. NCBI lineage: Bacteria > Bacillati > Bacillota > Bacilli > Caryophanales > Bacillaceae > Lysinibacillus > Lysinibacillus sp. PWR01. The sequence continues at coordinate 306,382 of NZ_JBHERJ010000073.1, forward strand.
CCGCTCCTTTTTGAGGTAGAAGCGCTCTTTTCATCAAGATAGCCGCTCCTTTTCAAAAGAAAAGCACTCATTTTATTAAGATACGCGCACTTCTTTATCATCAAGGGCACGCTTTTTTATAGGGATTCCGCAAAGCTCCTTTTACAGTATGTTTCCTTAGGGTACAACGATTAATTCCATATCCAGTAGCCATCGATCCATGGCTTGCTTCGGATAATAGACTTTCTTCCCTACCTTCACATGAGGGATTTCGCTTATGTAACTATTTGATCCATCTGGGATTTCTGTTAATTTTAGCACTTCTCCTACATGAATCCCTAAATAATCCGCGGCCTCTTCTTGTGACAATAGCTGGTGTTGCACGGGTTCTTTTGGTTGCTCCCTTAAACTAGTAGCGATGAGCCAGCTTCCTATCACAAAAGAGATGGCCAATGAGAAAATCGCGATGGCTATGCTATATTGTTTCAATTCTATCCCCCCTTTCTCATCAAATTTTACCATTAAATCAATAAAATAAAGATGCCCTATAAGCCTTTACAGACTTGTAGAGCATCCTTCTATTAATAAATGATTATTTTTGGATAAATTGTTGTGTCCAGTAGTTACCTGTTTTTACGTAACCTACACCGATGTGCGTAAATTTACCGTTTAAAATGTTCGCACGGTGTCCAGGTGAGTCCATCCACGCTTGTACTACTTCTTGTGGAGAACGTTGACCTTGAGCAATGTTTTCACCTGCACCTTTATATGCGATGCCTAAAGCTTTCATACGATCAAATGGTGAACCAAATGTTGGGCTCGTATGTGAGAAATATTTGTTTGTTTGCATATCTTGTGATTTTTCACGAGCTGCAGCCATTAATTTCGCATCCGTTTGAAGTGGTGATAAACCAGCTTTTGTACGCTCAGCGTTTGTTAATTTTACTACTTCTTGTTCAAATGCGTTCACATCTGAAGTTGTTGTTGATGGTGTTGAAGTAGTTGGTGGTGTTGCTGGCTTTTCGTTTTGTGATGATTGATTATTATTTGGCTTTGTTGGTGTTGTATTATTTGTTGTTGGCGTCTCTTTAGATGGTGTAGATGCCTGTGGAAGTTTGACTGTCCACTTATGATTGTTGTTTGACCATTTATAATAATAAACTTTACAGTTCGTTGATTGCTGTACGGAATTCCCCTCTGTTGTATTTGCAGCAGCAGAAGCTATTTGAATTGGAGCTGCTAAAAGAAATGTTGCACAAATTGCTGTTAGTGTTTTTTTCATGTTTGCAATTCCTCCTTGTCTGCCACTAATCGTAAGGGATGATTTTCATTAAAATCTTACCAGCATTTGCTAACAACGCCAACGAAGAAGAAAATGCGCGGAAAATCACGTTTTTTTCGCGCTATTTTTTAGCAGGTTTAACCAATCTATGAAATACTTACGTTTGAAAGAGGGTTGACACCCCTCTTAAACTAGTAGATATTTTCGAAAACATGAATAAAAAACGCATGTTTTATGCACTTGGTTTTTAACCTCTTTTTTTCATTGCTATCGTTGAATTGTCCTAGAGACAGCTAGTGTCGTAGCCTACTGCCAATCTTATATTACATTTATGTTACAAGAGCGTTACATTTCATTTACATAAAAATAAAACAACCTGCGTAAAACTACACAGGTTGTACATGGCAGAAATTCGTAGGTTGCTTTCTTCTTCAATTTACCCCAATAACAGGTAATGCACCAACATTCTCTCCAATAATAACAAGTTTTGCTGGCATTTTTATATATTCTGGGAGCCATTGGACCATTCCATAAGCATATTGGAACAACATTGGGTTTTTGATGCCCTCAATCGGTACATAGCCTTTCATACGATAGATCGTTTCGGGTAATGCACGCACCCAATCCTCAAAATGCTCCTGTGTAAATTCCTGATCTGTGAAATCCACTAAGCGGGAACCTAGCTGCATTGAGGCTATCGGCGCTTTGACAATGGCTGTTTTATCAATTTGTGTCGTTGCCTTTAAGCCTTCTAATAGGCTGAGCGGTACGCGTCCATTTGTTGTTTGCAAAATAAAAGCATGTGGGTTCAAGCCCTGCAGTTCATAGACGACCTGCCCTTGCTCTGCCTCTGTTAATAAATCGGTTTTATTTGCTAATAAGAGGTGTGCGTGGCGAATTTGCTCCATAAATAAAGAGCGCACTTGTGGTGTTAATGTATCACGGTGTAGCCAGAGCTTAGAATCAGCCACGGTGATAATGCCTTTGACATTGAGCTGATCTGCAAATAGCGGTGAAAAAACAGCATCCAATGCTTCTACAGGATGTGCTGCGCCTGTTGTTTCGATAATGAGCACATCAAAATCACTATCTAATAGAAGAGATTGAATTTGTGCCTCCGTTTTTTCAGCACCAGAACAGCAAATACAGCCCTCTAGCATCTCCTTGAGCGGGATATCCTTCTCCACTGCCTGTGAGTCAAATGGCAGCTTCCCTAGCTCATTCATAATAACAGCAGGCTTTAAATTCTTTTCTTTTAGCTGGCGAATGACATCTGTCAGCATGGATGTTTTGCCACTCCCTAAAAAGCCACTAAATAGGTACACATCTTTCATTCTAGTTCCTCCTATAAAAAAAGCTGTCGCAGATGCCGTGAAAGACGACTGCTGCGACAGCTACACTGTTAGTTTGTTGTTTCCTCCGTTTTTTCAGCTGTCCCTACAAGGAGCTCTTTCGCTTTTAATAACTGAGGATCATCGGCTTTCATTTTCGCACGTATAGCATCCATTAATGCATACGTTGTATTGCCTGTTAAAATACCTGTTTCTTCAAGATTACTCGCTGCTTGTAGTTCTTCTACTGCATGCGCTGTATTGTCATCGAAGATTCCATCTACTTCACCAGGCTCATACCCTAGCACTTGAAGCATCTCCTCTGCTGCTTTCACAGAGTCAGATTGTAGGCCTGTCTTCATTTCTAAAGAGGCGTTCAAGTATGGTAAAGAGGCATACGATGGATAACCAACTTTAACATCAGGCTCGATGCCTTTTTCATTAATCCAGTTGCCGTTTGGCGTTAACCATTTACCTGTTGTAAATTTCAGATTCGAGCCGTCTTTTAATGGTGTTACATTTTGGACAGTCCCTTTACCGAAGGATGTTTCACCTACAACTTTGGCACCGACTGATTCTTTTAATGCTCCTGCTAAAATCTCAGAGGCAGAGGCACTACCACTATCGACAAGTACTGTAATTGGTAGGTTATATTTTTTACCTGCAATGGCATTTGTAATTTGAGGCTCTGCATCTTTTTCTTGTACCTGCACAATCGCTTTTCCTTCTGGTACAAAGAAATTAGAAATATCGACAGCAGCCGTTAAATAGCCACCAGGATTTTGACGTAGATCTAAGACAATGCCCTTCATTCCTTTGCCTTCATACTCAGCAAGGATTTTTTCAAGCTCTTTGGTTGTTTGTTCACTAAATGATGTAATTTGAATATGGGCAATATTGCCATCAAGCATTTCACCATAAACGGTTTCTACTGGGATATCGTCACGAACAATCGTCATGTGAATAGCCTCTGTATTTTCGCCGCGTTTCACCGTTAATTTCACGGGTGTTCCTTTTTCACCGCGAATTAAAGCAACCGCTTCTGTTGCACTTAAGCCCTGAATGCTTTTCCCATCAACTGTTAAGATAATATCTTTTGGTAATAAGCCTGCCTTTTCAGCAGGAGAATTTTTGATAGGTGACACAACTGTAATATAACCATTACGTTCTTGGATTTCTGCCCCAATTCCTTGGAAACTCGAAGATAAGCCAGAATTAAATTGATCTGCTTCTTCCTTTACCATGAAATCGGAATAGGGATCGCCTAATGCCTCAAACATACCATTGATCGCACCATCGACCACTTTTTCATCATCGATATCTTGGTAATAGTTATTTTTCAGTAAATCAAATGCTTCATATAATTTTGTAAATTCCTCTCGTTCAATCGGAACTTTCACTTCTACTACTTTCTTATCACCAAAGGTTAACGCAAAAATCGTTAAACCTGCCGTAATAAGAATCGTAAAGAACATTAGCATGATAAATTTAAACGGTTTTAGCTGTATAAATTGTCCTGCCGGCTTTATTTCAGCTGGAGTCGGCTCCTGCTGCTGTTCTGTACTTTCTTTTTTCTGTTCATCCATCTTGATTGTCACCACTCTCATTTACACTAACTTGTTGTCACACTACTACCATCTTAACAGGTTATCCAGAAGACGAAAAGAAAAAGACTGTCAAAGTTTCATGACAGACCTTGTCCTATCATGCTTCATTCTAACGAGCATTCCAACACCTATTCACCCATCATACTACTAAGTTTAGGCATATTATGGTACTGCCTTTTAATTTTACTCATTTCCTAGTAGCAGTCAACAAAAAACTCAAAGAATCATAGAAATGCTATAAGAATATAACGTGCCAGTGTCCCAAAAAGTTGCAAACAATCAGGAATTATTCAAGAGATTTTGCAGTTTTTTATAAACGGAATGCACGGTTAATCGATGGAAGGAAATCAATTGTCCTTTATAAACCACTGAAAAAATACCATATGGCGTCGGTGATTTCTCCATCAGCTCTTCTCTCGTTTGAAGATCCACCAACTCTGGCAGCAGCCCTAATTTTTTCGCAGCTAGTTGAATATTCTCCGTGGCAACGTCTACATAAGGACATTGAAAAGAACGTAAAATCGTTAAATGAGGAAACCTCGTTAATCGTTCCTGCCAATTATCAGGAAAGTATGGCAGTTCAACGCCTTCATGAAATGGAAACACCCATAGTTCAAAAGCATCGAGTGCTGTTGCAATAGGTTGAAATTGGTGTTGTAAAAATAAATCCTTGCTTGGCGTCCAGGAAGTTTGGTCATTGGTGATGACCACCACTCCCTTTTTCCCACGTTCCTTGGCATCCTCTAAACATCTCTTCAATAATTGTGTACCATAGCCCTTGCCTACTGCACTTACCCATAAACAATGAATCACCACATAGCCATCTGCATGCACAACCCTTGAAGAGTATTCCGCGTCTGTATATTCTATAAAACCTACTTGCTTTTGATTTTCAAGCACTTGTATGTAATGTAAGCCCTTTTCAAATTGTTGATTAAGCCATTTGTTTTTGTTTTGATAGCCCACTGTTTTCTTCTTGCTTCGTAAACAATAGCTGCCCATTCCCTCTAACAGCTCACCATTCATTTCAATCAGCTCTACTTGCGCCATGGCTATTCCCCCCAATACGTTTATTGTGCTAATTTTACCATTTTTAGTGATTCATTCAAATACAATAGGAATCGCCTTTTCACTTGTTGCCGCATATGATGCAAGTAATGACAAACGTAAGGAGGCAGAAAAATGGGAAGAAATAATAAACAGAACCAGGACAATGATTCAATGGATATTTATATCGCAAAGTTAGCCTATATCGGCACAGCCATTTCAACGTTAGGGGATGGCATACAGACCATCGCAGCTGGTCTAGCCCTAGAGTCACTACAAAATGCGAAGAATGATTCTTCTCCAACAAATAATGGTGATCAAACAGCCAAAGTCGATCACATGCAGAAACAAATCGATTATTTAATTGCTGAGCTGAAGCAAATCAAAAAAATGTTAAAATAACCTTTACATAAAGAGTAGTGCTGAAGATGGATCACTTCAACACTACTGTTTTTTTTCCATTTTCTTATTTGTCCTTTGGATTTCCAATAATTCAGAAACCGTCACAAACTGGTAGCCCTGTTTTTCAAGCTCTGGTAGGATTTGCTCCATTGCCTTGACTGTTTGTGCTCTATTTCCCCCACCGTCATGAAAAAGTACAATATTGCCTGCCTTTACACCTTTTAATACCGTACTCACGATGCGATTGACACCAGGACTTTTCCAGTCAAGTGTATCTAAATGCCAGGACCACATCACAACTTTATAGCCTTCTTTTGCGATGGCATCAATCATTGCATCAGTATATTGTCCTTCTACTGGTCGAAATAATGTTGGCTGATAGCCTGTAATGCCTGCAATCACTTCATCTGTTTGTTGTATTTCCTTCATTAAATTAGGTACATTTGTCTTGAAAGGGTGTGTAAAGGTATGATTGGCCAATTCATGTCCTTCTTCATACATCCTTGTAATCAGCTCAGGATTTTTTTCCGCATTTTGACCGACAATAAAAAAGGTTGCTTTCGCATGATATTTTTCCAATACATCAAGGATTTCTGCTGTATATTTGCGATGTGGCCCATCATCAAATGTTAAGGCAATGATTTTTTTATCTGTCTGGATTTCCCAAAGAATTTGACCTGCTTCTTCATAATACTTTCTTCCTTTATTTTCAGAAGAACTCACTTTTACATAAAAAAGCGACACCGTGATGAGACTAATTGGTAGTAAAAACAATAAAAACTTTTTCACATGTTCACGTCCCCAAATAATTTTTTCGTACTTTATTATTTGAGGATTTCATAAAAAAATGCCTACGTTTCGCATTCATCCATTAAAATTTGCTGGTGGATATGATGTTCCAAATGTTGTATATACTCTTCAATCAACCATCCCAAAGTCCTTTGTTGCTGATTGATCATACATGGAAGGCCTAATGATTCTTCAGCTAGGTGTTCCAGCACGTACATGATTTTTTTGTTTAAGCTTGTCCATAACAATAAGATATCTTCTATCGGTAATTCCTGATAGCCCTGTAACGCGACCCATTGTACTTGGTCGTATGTAGTCACTACATAGGGTGAAGCTTCATACTGAATTTGAAGCAATCGTTCAAGATGGACGATAGCCGCATCACATAAATGACCGATTACCTCCTTTTTGGACCATTTTTTCGGAGCCGGTCGTTTTGTACTTTCCGCTTCTGTCATAACATGAAATACTTCTGGTACTTTTATAAGCCAATAATGTAATTGATCAACTGTCTTTTGCATGAAGGTCACTCCCTTCGGAATCAATGGTTACGTAATAATCCAATAAAGCAATCACCGCCTGCACCCGCTTATATTCGAATTCAATTTTAAAGGAAATCCATATAATGACGACATGAAAACTCAAGACGGCTAATGCGACGATTTGGACAAGTGACATGCCTAACAGGAGCTTGCTATTTATGGTGATAGCTATGAACGTAAAAACGGATAGAATGACACCACTCATTGTAATGAACATGGGCTTCATACGTAGTATCTCATTTGCCTGTGCTTTTAACAGATGGACGATAAATCGCAGCTCCTGCCTTGTATATTGTTGCTGAAAAATAACAAAATAGGACTGATACACATCTTCATCAAGTTTTTTATGCAGTATATTTTTATGCATCTTTAGGACAAATTGATCACAAAAATCGTGTGCCAACGCTTGCTCTGGCTTTAACTGCTCTTCATTTTTTTCAATAATGGCGACCCTCAAACCTCCTCACCCTCTCATCATTAAAACTTTCACTCCATTCACTATATGAAGGAAAGAGAGTCGTGTAGTACGTTATCAAGCAAAGTCGTTTATTATTGATTGTCTTTTCGTCGTCCTCTACTCAATCCGAAAATAGCTGTTGCAAAAACAAAAACCGCTGTACAGAGCCACATTGTCAACCCATTCCAAGCGCCTTTAGCAATCGTACTATTCACCAATAGCGTTATTTGCATAATACAAATGGCGATATAAAGCATAAATGTGTAATTCAACGGAGCACCTCCATTTTTTTATGATCCAAACGCAAAAACAAGATCTGTTTCACAAACGATTTCTCCATCTACGGTGGCAATTCCTCTACCTTTCCCAACTGCTCCCTTTACTCGTGTGATGTCTACCTCAAGACGCAGCTGATCACCAGGCTTTACTTGTTTCTTAAAGCGACAATGATCAATTCCTGCCAATAAGCCTAAACGCCCCTCATTCCCTGCCTTTGTCAGCATAATTATTGCACTAACCTGTGCTAATGCTTCAACAATTAACACACCTGGCATCACAGGATACTGTGGAAAATGACCTGTAAAAAACTCTTCATTGATCGTCACATTTTTCATTCCAACTGCGCGCTTTCCTTCCTCTAATTCCATAATACGATCCACCAAAAGAAATGGATAACGGTGAGGCAAAATAGCTTGTATTTGTTGACCTGTTAACATATGAATTCCTCCAAAATATTTTTATACCCTTATTCTAACACTAAATATTAGTACTAGGTAATAAAATCTAATTAATAGTTTTCTGAATTATTTTTCATTATTTTTTCAATATTTCTTTATCGACAGCCACACAACAGCTAGAATATAATATTTCATGCATTCACCCTAGAATGATTAGTTTATTAGAATAGGATGGTTTCGCATGTTATCTTTTATCGCAATAGTTCTTTTATTATTTTTAATCCCAGGTCCTGCGGTGATTATTACCATTACACAAACATTAAAAAGCGGGAAAAAGAATGGTATTTATACAGCTTTAGGCATCGGTCTCGGTGACTTGGTTCATACATTAGCGGCTGTTTTAGGTCTTTCCGCTATCTTGATGAAATCAGCCACTGCCTTTGAAGTGGTGAAATATATTGGTGTGGCATACCTTGTTTACTTAGGTATTCAGATGCTCCTCACAAAACCAAAGAAAATCGAACAACCGACTGTCGAACAAAGTCCTGCTAGTACGTCCTTCCGCCAAGGCTTTTTAGCAGAAATCCTCAATCCAAAGACGGCACTGTTTTTCCTTGCCTTCTTACCGCAATTTGTTCAGCATAACGAGCAATCTGTCACAAGCCAATTGCTAACACTTGGTATTACATTTGTCGTGATGAGTGCTTTATATACAATCCTACTAGCGGTTCTTACAAGCTTCATTGGCGAAAAAATCTTTACGAAAACAAGCGGTAGCTCACGCTGGCTTGAAAAAACAGTTGGCTTCGTTTATATCGGTCTCGGTGTCCGTTTAGCGTTACAGACACAAAGTAGATGAATTGGAGAAGAACACAAAAGAGTGTTCTTCTTTTTTTGCAGGAAAATGGAGAATTTTAGCCAATACATATTAAAAAGGAGGCTTGAACTTGAATCAACGCCAAGAAAATTTATTTCAGCAGTTAGCACATTACCGTAGCGAGTTACTCCATTTACTAGAGCATGTGTCAGAAGAAAAGGCAAACATCATTCCAGCAGGTTTTCATCATCATATTCGCTGGAATATGGGCCATGTTTATCTCGATCAATATTTATGGATAGAGGCTTTAACAAAAGAAAAGGATGCGGAGCTAGACGTTTTCAAGAAATGGTTTGGTTTTGGTACATCGCCTATACATTTTGACGACGAAACGCCAACCTTTGAGGAGTTAAAAACGTATTTGGCTCAGCAACCCTCTCATTTAAAGGAGCGCTATGGTCATCGATTGGCGGAAGAATTCCCACCTATTGACATGGGTATGCAGACCATTGAACAAGTACTCCTACGCACCATCTTTCATGAAGGGATGCATTTACAAGCAATTTTAACCATTCATCGATGCCTAAACGAAGCAACAGACCGCGTTTGATACTCGGTCTGCTGCTTACTTGTTTATTGATAGTTTTCGAGATAGTTTCCTTTCTCAAAAATTTCTTTCGGACTTAAGGCGGTCCATTCCTCTATCGATACATCGGGGTGCAAATCAAGATAGGATTTTACCATTTTATAGCCTTCACTGTAGCCATATTCATAGGGTAGACCATTTCCACCTAAATTGATTTCAGATGCACGATTCAAGTCCCTCTTTTCGAGATCTCCTACAATTTTTGACCAATAAAAGTCTTTGGAATTGAAATCAATTTTCCTTAAATCCATTTCGGGATTGACTAATTTTTCAAACATAACTGCTTTTCCTTCAAACACCATATGGTCCAATACGGTTCCTTCAGTTTTTGGGCGGTTTTCAGTCAAAACACTATGATGATATTCATGAGGTATTGTATATCTTATATATTCATCATTATAATATTTATTGTATAGAACAGTTATTTTACCTGACCCTATAGCCACCATGCCAATTCCTACATCTGTAGCAGGAAAAACACATACGGTTGTTTCATTTTTTGTAGGAAGAAAATCAGAAGCTTTGAAAAGAGCTTCTTTAATACTCCTTTCCGTTGCTTCCCTTTCAATATTTTCACTTAATAATTGATTTTCTTTTATTTGTTTAGGCGTTATGTTTAGCACCAACTCAGCCAAGTTTATATATTCACCATTCTCAAAACAAGCACTATAAACTGGATCAACGACCTCTTCTCGATAGATGTCCAATGGTGAACGATCTGGGTCACTTTCTACCTTTTCCGTATAGTTTTGAAAAAGCTCATAAGCATGTATTATTTTAAATGGTTGCTTTGTTTTTGGATGTTCGAATGAAACCGTGATACTTTCTACATCTGGTTTTTCATGGGAAGGCTTTTCTGTTTGTGCACAGGCACTAAGCATGAAGCATAGCAGCATTAATACGACAAAACCCTTTACATAATTCATCCTTTTCATCCGTCCTTTTCATCAATAAATCTTTTAACCATGCTAACGTTCGTCAACGATATGCCTTGTCGTTCGACTGTTTGTGTTTGCATGATTTGGTACCCTTTCCGTTCGAAAAATGGTCTCGCTGTAAGACTAGCATCTGTGGAGATATGAGTAAGACCAAGCTTTTTTGCGTCCGCTTCTAGTAAATCTACTAAGGCGGAGGCAATCCCCTGACCCTGGAAATCCTTATGGACATAAAGACGATCTAAATAACCCTCCATTGTCATATCTCCAAAGCCAACAATTTGATGATGCGCCCTTGCGATATAGGTCTTATTATTTCTTAAAGACTGCTGCCAAGCCGCTACGCTAACTGGCTGCATTGCTAACGGTGCCCAAGCCTCCAATTGTGCCTGTGAATAATCTTGAGCGTTTACACTATGTACAGTTTCGTAAAATAATTGCAGAATTTCTTCTAAATCATCGTCATGATAGTTTGTAAAATCAAGCATCTATACACCCCTTTTCTCGCAATCTATTATACCAATGATAGGATATTTATGTAAAATTATAGTAAGCTTATAGATCAAAGTAATCTATAAGCTTTTGTTCTACTGTTTCGGTGTATTGGCTGTCAGCGGATTCGCATTGGCGACTAATTGTACAGGCGTCGTTGTTTGTTGAAAGCTATCCTTCTGTCCTTGATTGGATTTCCCATAGCCTTTCATCACAGCAAATAATGCCGCACCAACAATGCCCCATGTCAAAAACTTCATTCAATAACCTCCTTTCAGCGTTAGTATTCGAGAACAAATACAGATTATACGCTGTCAAAAAGTAGCTATAGCGATGTAGACTTTGTGTCATTGTATATCTGATGATATAAAGAGATTAAAAATAGTAATATTTTTATTATAAACAGAAGAATATTATGGTAAAATTTCGAAGGTGGTAAGTGTTATGAGTAAAGGAGGTTTATTACCATGAAGAAAATTTTTACAGGGCTATGTCTAACAACGATGCTGTGGATGGCAACGCCCGCTGAGGCTGCAACAACACAAATCAAAATCGACGATGTTGTGGTACAATCTGATACAGTACCTGAGCAAAAAAACAATCGAACAATGGTGCCATTGCGTGTGATCAGTGAAAACCTTGGTGCGCAAGTTCATTGGCAGGATGCCCAAATCACCCTCTCAATGGATCAAGCAACCGTTAAATTGAATCTAAATAACCGAACAGTCATTAAAAATGGGGAAACAGAGCAATTGGATATACAGCCATACGTGAAAAATAATCGCACCTATGTACCAATCCGCTTTATTGCTGAAACATTTGGCAGTCAAGTGCATTACAATCAAGGGACAGTGAATATTACGACTGAACCATTGCTAATTGAAGGTGAAAAAATCAAGGTGCTTCGCTATGAATATCATATGACAATGGGTGGTGTCATTCAGGATATTAAGGGCCATGCCTATCACCAAGCGCTTTTCAACATTTTCCAAGAAAAGAAAGGCGACAAAGTAGAGGCTCCGAAAGAATATTATTGGCACTTTAATCTAGAAGCTCCGGGATCTTATTATAAGCTTGATCAATTTGATTTTATGAGCCATGACAATAACAGTGTCAAACAATATGATATCTATACATTAAATCAACCTTTCCCTGAGGAACTATTACAAGGCTATCCTAAAGTTCTACTACATGATACAACAGAGGATAACTGGTATTTATTCTCTGAACAAGCTGTAAAGTCTATTCAGCAACTGATTCATAGTGCAGATAACAATGGATTTAGCAAAATTATTAGTAATACAGTCGCTTAAAAAAATTTTTTGATGGCAGCTATACGCAACATATTCTGTATGAAAATGTGCAAAATATTCATATCAACGATTGATTGATGGAGGTTTGCCTCATGCAGAAATTCCTGTCATTAAGTATTGTGCTACTATTCCTTTTATCTGCTTGTTCGTCGGAAGAAGCTCCACCCAGCGAAGAAGCCGAAGCTAAAGAACAGACCGTAAATGCGCAACCAAAAGAAAACCACCATGCCTTGGGCTATGACAAAGGTTGGACAATGGCTGAATAATGTAAAAAGCGTGTTTTGATAAAATGATATCAAAACACGCTTCTATAAACTATCTTTGTATAATTTGAATAAGGTTGCCACATGTATCATTGAAAACTGCTATTGTGACCTCCCCCGCTTTTGTCGGCTTGATCGTAAATTCAACGCCCTTCTCCAGTAAACGTGTGTACTCCTTGTCTAAATCAGCGATTCCAAACATCGTGGCTGGAATTCCTTCAGCGAAAATCTTGCTTTGATAGTCCTTTGCGGCAGGATGCTCATCTGGCTCAAGTAATAGCTCAGTCCCTTCTAAATCATCAGGCGACACAAGCGTTAGCCATCTATGTTTTCCTAATGGAACATCCTCCTTTTTTACAAATCCTAGCTTTTCCGTATAAAATGCAAGTGCCTTTTCCTGATCTTGTACAAAGATACTGTTGACAATAATGTTCAATTTATTTTCCTCCTTTTGAGTCGTTAAGAAGCATCCTTCACATGAAAGCTTTACTCTACCCATCCTTTCAGCAAATCTTTTAGCGGTTCTTTATTGAAAAGAATCACTCGATATTTTCCCTTCCGCTGTGATATGACGAGTCCAGCCCCCTCCAATACAGAGAGATGTTTAGCAATCCCCTGCCTCGAAATAGAAAGTTCATGTTTCATTAGAAGACGCACCGTCAGTTCATACAACGTCATCTCATCCCGCTCAGCTAGCTCATCTAATATAAGTCGCCGAGTCGAGTCCCCAAGTGCTTTAAAAACAGCGTCTTTGTCCCAATTCATAGCTCGATTATAGGCAACTATATGGTTGCATGTCAACTATAAGCAACTTGTAGGTTGCTTGAGTTTTGTACGTGTGGTCTCCTTATTTGAACGGGGTGAATCTTTTAGGAGCGGGGTTCTCTTCATTTGGAGCGGGGGCTATTCTTTTTGGAGCGGGGCTCTCTTCTTTTGGAGCGGGGGCTATTCTTTTAAGAGCGGAGTTCTACTCATTTAGAGCGGATTCTTACCTTTTTGGAGCGCTTCTCTACTCATTAGGAGCGGCTGCTCTCCTTTTTGGAGCGGCTCTCTACTCATTTAGAGCGGCTACTCACCTTTTCGGAGCGGGTCTCTACTCATTTGGAGCGGCTGCTTACCTTTTTGGAGCACTTCTCTACTCATTTGGAGCGGCTGCTTACCTTTTTGGAGCGCTTCTCTACTCATTTAGAGCAGATTCCCACCTTTTTGGAGCGGGTCTCTACTCATTTAGAGCGGCGACTAACCTTTTTGGAGCGCTTCTCTACTCATTTAGAGCGACTGCTAACCTTTTTGGAGACGGTCACTACTCATTTAGAGCGGAAACTCACCTTTTTGGAGCGGGTCACTACTCTTTTAGAGCGGCTGCCAACCTTTTTGGAGCGAATCCCTCCTCATTTAGAGCTGATTCTTACCTTTTTAGAGCGGCTCTCTACTCATTTAGAGCGGCTGCTTACCTTTTTGGAGCACTTCTCTACTCATTTAGAGCGGCTGCTCTCCTTTTTGGAGCGCTTCTCTACTCATTTAGAGCGGCTGCTCTCCTTTTTGGAGCGCTTCTCTACTCATTTGGAGCGGCTGCTTACCTTTTTGGAGCGGTTCATCCTCATTTAGAGCGGCTACTCACCTTTTTGGAGCGCTTCTCTACTCATTTGGAGCGGCTGCCAACCTTTTTGGAGCGAATCCCTCCTCATTTAGAGCGGAATCTAACCTTTTTGGAGAGAATCCCTCCTCATTCAGAGCGGCTGCCACCCTTTCGTGATTAGGCCTCGACCGCTATAATAGATAAAATAACAAAAGATCCTCATGATAACTAAAAAACAGCAAGCCTGAGTTGACTCACTCAGGCTTGCTGTTTTCTTCGATTGGTAGCACCGTGGAATATTTAATTTCCCGCAAGGATAAATTCGTTTGAATTCTAGAGATCCCCAGCTTATTTAATTTTCGAATGAATTGATCCAAGTCTTTACGATCACGAATGACAACTTTTAACAAATAATCATAGGCACCTGTTAAGCAATGACATTCCAAAATTTCGGTCATTGTTTTCAAGCTGTTTTCTAGCTCCTCTATTTCCTTTTCCTGATGAATATTGGTGCTCATAAAAATATAGCACAATAAATCAAAACCTAATTTTTCCTGATTTAAAATCGCGACTTGTTGATCAATATAGCCTTCATTTTCTAGGCGTTTCACCCTTGTATGGGTTGCTGGTGGGGATAAATTCACCCGTCTAGCTAATTCCGCGTTGCTCATTTGAACCTCTTGCTGCAAAATGGCTAAGATTTGCAGATCCACATTATCTAATCCTTTATTTTTTATATCTTCCATTGCTTTCTCCTCTTTTGATTATTTTTAGACAAGCAGGTTTTGAACACGATTTCAAAACATTATTTCAATAATCGTTAAATAACTTTCAATTATTTCGAATTTCTTCATTTACACAAAATATTATACTGTCAAATTACCAATAGTGCTATGATTCTTATTATACATAAAAGCAAAAGGAGTGTTCCTATACTGTGGTCAAATTTTATATGGGCTTAATGCTCGTCACAAGCTTACTATGGGGAGGCAATTTTGTTGTGGCTAAGACGCTGGTGGCGCATGCCTCTCCGATGACATTAACGATGGTCAGATGGTTGATTGCGGTGATCATCCTTCTACCTTTGGTTTGGTGGAAAGAGAAGAAATTAGTTCCTGCCAAGTCGGCTCTTGTACCTTTATTCCTGATGGGCATTACAGGTGTTGCCTTATTTAATATTTTTCAATTTTTAGCATTGGAACGAACAACCTCCACGAATGCTGGTCTTATTTCAACGATGAATACTATGTCCATCGCCCTTTTTTCCTTTGCCTTTCTGAAAGAAAAAATAAATGGCTTGCAGCTTTTAGCGATGATCCTCTCTTTATTTGGTGTCGTTCTTGTCCTTTCAAAGGGAGATTGGCAACAATTACTGAACTTCCAATTGAATACAGGAGATTTATGGATGGTGGCAGCCGTTTGTGTATGGGGACTTTACTCCGTTTGCAGTAAGTGGGCTATGAAAACAACCTCTCCTTTAATGGCGACATTGTATGCAGGCTTGTTTGGGGTGCTCATCCTAGTTCCATTCACGATTACGGATTTTACCTTTTCCAAAATCGACTCCTCTTTCATTCTTTCAATTCTTTATACAGGGGTCATCTCTACAGTAGTTTGTATGGTCCTTTGGAATATTGGCGTTCAGCAATTAGGTGCCACAACCTCTGGTATTTTTCTGAATTTCAATCCCATTTTTACAGCTCTGCTCGCCTTTTTATTTATCGGAGAACAGCTAAGCTGGCTGCAAGGCATTGGGGGAATCATCGTGATTATGGGGTGCTATTTATTCACATATTTTAAAGCGAAGACGCCACAGGCTGTGCTCTAACTCCATCTCTTTCGGTACATGCAGGAACTACGGTAATTGAAAATAAAAGATGCATTCCCCCTCTCAAAACTCAACGAGAGGCAATGCATCTAATGGATTCGTTGGTGTTTTTGGCTAGTACAACAAATGAAACCGTAGTCCCTTCGTGCAGCTTGCTTGTAATGCGCAAACCCTGACCGTAATGATGTTGCAGTCTTATATGGGTATTGATTAAACCAATACTTCTGGATGGTCGCTTTTCCATCTGCAGTAGCTTCGCTAATTGTTCTTCATTCATCCCAACGCCATCATCCGCTACAGTGATTTCGAGATGGGTAGTATAATCGATCATACGAATATGAATCGTTCCACCTTCAGCACGCTTTAAGATTCCGTGCTTTAATGCATTTTCAATTAAAGGCTGGATAGTCAATGATGGGATGAGGACATCTGTCTCCGCTTCTAGTTCCCATACGACCTGAATACGCTCTCCAAAACGCTCCTGCTGAATATAGAGATAGGCTTGAATCAACCTAAGTTCATTTTCTAGCGGCACAAGTGCTTCCACGTTTTGAAAATTATAGGACTCTCTTAAAAAATCGCTTAATGCCTCTACTAATTTACTTGTTCGGTCACTATCTAATTCACTTAACGTTAAGATGGCATTTAATGTATTAAAGAGAAAATGTGGCTCGATTTGTGCCTGAAGCCAAGCCGCCTCCATACGATGTAGCTCTTGAATAGAGCGCTTCACCTTTGTTAACGCCTCTACTCGGGATCGTAGCTCTAAGGCATCCACAGGCTTGATGACGTAATCATTGGCCCCTGCTAAAAAGCCATTTTCAATATCATGTGGCTGACTGCGCGCTGTCAACAATAAGACAGGTAAATCGGTCATCGTAAATTGCTTGCGAATACTACGTACTAATTCATATCCAGACATTTTCGGCATCATCACGTCTGAAATCACTAAATCCCATTCCTGAGACCAAATGCACGCTAGAGCCTTCAAGCCACTTGTTACAGTCACTACTTCATATTTTTCATTAGCTAATATCGTTTCGATCACTCTCAAGTTGATGGGCTCATCATCCACGACTAAAATGCGAGGACGGTTACATGCTGGTGAGCGATTAGTCTCCACAGTGGACTGCGAAGCCATTCTTTCCTGGCTCTTGTGTTCCTGCTTCTTCTCATCGGTATCGTGGCTATCCGCTTCATCCGATAAAGGTAATGTAAAGGCAAAGGTTGAACCTTGTCCTACCACTGACTGTACCTCTAATGTTCCACCATGTAATTCAATAAGTCGTTTACTTATGTTGAGTCCCAGTCCAAATCCGCCTTCAATGATGGTTTTACTAACAGTCCCTTGTTCATAGGGCTCAAATATACGCTGCATTGTCTCCGCATCCACACCAATGCCTGTATCGGCTATAACAATTTTAGCCATACCCTCTCCTGTCGTATAACCAGATAGCGTAATCGCCCCTTCATTGGTAAACTTCACAGCGTTATGTACTAAATTAAAGACAATTTGAATCACTCGATTTTCATCGGCTAATACCTTGTGAAAATCTTTTGGAATTTGGTTAACAAAGTGAACAGGCTTCCCCTCCATCATAAAGCGGAGCATATCTAACACAGCCACTACAATTGTGTGTATGGAAACAGTGCCTAGATGGAGCTTTTTCGTATTTTCCTTTAGACTCATTACATCCAGTAAATCATTTAACAATAAGGACATGCGTTTTCCAACAGCTAGCACCGTTTCTAAATCATTGACACTTTTATGACTAAGGACAGCTGCTTCACGCTCTAACACCGCTTTTGACATATTGATAATGCTATGAAGTGGATTGCGCAACTCATGTGACGTACTAGCCAAAAATTCATCCTTTAGCAAATCTGCCTTTTGCAGTTTTTGTGCAAGCTCTTTTGTATCGGCATGCACTTTCACATAATCCTTAAACCATAACGTGGCTAAACAGGCAATCGTGATAATCAAATCAAATGGATACGAAATCACCTTGATTCCAGTGATCAGCAGCAAGACATCCCATAGAATACTATTGACAAATGCGAGTATGGCTAAAAGAAGAAACACATTATGACGAATATCTTTTATTGTCCTTCCTAGCATTAACATCATCGTAATCACAATCGGAACAGCTAACAGGACAATATAAACACCTTGTATTGTCACAACATAACGTGTTGGTAATAGCATCGCCAATACAGATGCACAGGCACAAATAAGGGCAAACCCCTGTTTAGTACGATTTAGATGGCGGGGCAACCATGGCTCGATACATTGGAGGAGCGAATAGCCAATGCCAACCATCGAAAGATGAACGAATATAAAGCCCCAATCATAATTGATTGGAAACCAAAAAGAAAGAAGCTTATCATCACTCCCTAAAAGATAATAAAACATAATACTAATGGTTAGAACGGAAAAGAATAGTAAGCGTCTATCCTTATTCCCAAGTAAGTACAAAATGACAGAATAGATCGCATGTAAGATTAACACAACTGCTACGAGAAGCTGCATCGTGATAGATAATTGTGTTTCCCGAAAAATCATCTCTTCTCGTCCGAATTTAATGGAACGCACAATACCACCATTACGTGGGTCTTGAAAGTTAGCAACCTGCACAATAATGTCGATTTCACTTTGTCCCTTTGTTTCAAACGAAGCGGTAAACGGGACATTTTTGGCAATTGTTTGCTGGCGATTTTCACCTAGTTCCCCTGCAGCCGCAATTAAATGCCCATCCACATATATTTCCGCAGCACTACGAATACTAGGTACCCTCATACTAAATGTAAAAGCTTTTTCAGGGTCTATCAATAGTTTCAAATGATAGGAGCCATAACCATATGGTGTCAATTCACCCTCTTGAAAAACTTCATCCCAGCCATCTGGAACCTGTATATAGGTCGGAGGCATCAGAGGATTGTTCTCGTCCATCAACCAACTAGATGGATAAAATGCCCATTCACCATCAAGTGTCAAGGTGTGATGCTGGAAATCGAAATCTCGTAAATCTATTTGCCCCCCTTCAGCATATGGTTGATGTGATTGTATAAATAATTGTAACCATAGTAGTCGCGAGCCTGTTAACAAGAGAATAAATATGGTAATAATAACAGCAATCTTTTTCATAAGCGGCCTTGGCAAAAGGGGATGTTTTCATTGCTTAATGACGTCACAGCATTATGCGTTCCCTTTTTTAGCGAACGGCTGAAAAAACAAACGAGTATGCACGTTTATCCCTGATGCTACGCCTTCAGTACAAAAACAATTCCCTTTTGCAAAATTCACCTCCTAGGTCACGTTCCCCTAATGATTAATGTACAATCTATGAACCCAACCATTTTACTAATCGTACATCTACACCTACTGAACAATCGAAAAACAAGATGAGATTAGCCCTAGACTACGGGTATAATGAAAGAAAAACCCAAAATTGATTGGAGATACCATGAACATTCGATTAGAAAAATTAACACAGGATGATTTTGAAAATTTATATGCATTTGAGGTTAACAATAGGGCGTATTTTGAAAAAACAGTACCAAGCCGAGGGGATGACTATTACCATTTACCAAATTTCATAAGGAAAAATGACATGCTAGTAGAGGAACAAGTTCAACAGCTGTCTTATTTCTATCTAATAAAAAATGAACTTGGACAAATTATAGGAAGAATGAATGTAACCGATATTGATAAGCAGCAACAATTAGGTCATATCGGTTATAGAGTGGGAAAAGAATATAGTGGAAAAGGGGTTGCCCATACAGCCTTGCAATTAGTAGTAGACCTTATGCGCCAGGAAGGCATTCTCGTCATGGATGCACAAACAACGACGAACAATATAGCCTCTCAAAAAGTATTAGAGAAAAACGGCTTTAAAAAGATGGATAGAAGTGGGGAAACATTTGAAATGAATGGACAAAACTTCACATTCACTTATTATCGGTGGATTAATTCGTAGGATGATCTGACAAACCGTATTGTCAGATCATACAATTTAAATGGATGTGCCTAGTCCAATGAAACACCTTCAATGGCTGCTTTCAATTCTTCTAAGCTTTTGATCATTTGTAGCAAATAATGATATTCAGCTGCATTCATATGGTCACCATGCTCTGTTATGTATCTTTTTATACTACTTTCCATCGTTTGAATTGCTAGCATAGCTTTATAGTGAGCGTCAGGTGCTAGTTTTCTACTGTTTTCTGTATTATGTTGGTTTCGATTTTGGGGCACTGCGGTTTGATAGCTCCTTTAACATATCGTATACCTTTATAGATATAAGGATATACATATTTTGCACGATCAACGACTAGTATCTAATGATAATTCTAGTATAATAGTTATCCATTCATTCCTTTCTAATTGTAAAAATACAATTATTGAAGCCTATTTTATAATATTGCACTCTACAAATTCTATACAACGTAAAAAATCAAGATGAGCAGCTAGCCCTCTTGATTTTTTGCCTGTTGAACCAATAGCTTTTACATCTTTTGTGGGGGAATAATGCCTGTTACAAGTAAAATAAAGAATACTAAACCAATAAGGAAAAATACCAGTGAGGCTATAAATACGGGGCCAAGTGTAACCTTGAACCGCTCTCGCTCATGAATGATTCCTGTTTGTGCACTCACTTGGGATGCGAAAAGCCTCGACATCGCTCCACCGCTACTCGAAAAGTAAAATGTTCCTAATGTAAAGGCTACGCCCGTGAAAAACATCACTTCGATAAATCGTACAGAGAACATTGTGGCAATCCAATACGTCAGCGATATTTCTACAATCCATGCAATGATGATAATAATGATGTGTTTCCGCTGCATTCAAAGGAGCCCCCTTCCTTTTTTCTTCAGCTACATCTACGTATCATTTTGGAAAAAGTTTCATTTTTCTAACTATATTGTCTATAAGACTTTTATTGTTCTTAGAGGTCCTCAATCAATTGTGTTAATTCTTGTTGATTGAGTTCGCCTTTCATGCTGTGCTGTAATTTTCCTTCTTTATCAAAGATAAAGGTACTAGGATAATTCATCACTTCAAATGTTTTCTGTAGTACCCCCTCCTCGTCTAGGAAGATAGGAAACGATAAATCATAGGTATCCTTAAATGCTGCCGCCTTCGCATAGCTATCATAGGCTGTGGCATTGATGGCTAGTAGCTCGACATCCTTTGATTTTTGTTGATAAAAAGCCTCTAACTCAGGTGCTTCCTGTTGACAAGGTCCACACCAAGATGCCCAAAAATTCACAATTAATATTTTGCCCTTATATGCTTCAAATGTTGTGGAGGATTGATCTAGCTTTGTTAAAGCAGTCTCATAATTAATTTGTTTGGTGCCATCCTCCAAAACGGTCATAGAGGGTGTAAGAGATTCTTGAAAAAAAACATTTTTTAATGCCATACCAATAAAGATTGCGATAATGAGTGCTGAAATAATGAAGCCTATTTTTTTACGATGCATACAACTTCTCCTTTTAAAATATACAAATAATTGTATATTTTACCATACTATCTACTAACAGGATATGAACTTTTTGTAAAACATAAAAGTAGCCCCTACTTTGAAAGTAAGGGCTACGCATATTGTTGAAAAACAAAACCATTAATAGAATTTTTTTGAAAGGTGAAAA
>NZ_JBHERJ010000074.1:0-53687 GCF_043359455.1 Lysinibacillus sp. PWR01
TAGAGTTTTACCTGTCTCGCGATCCCACGGGAGTCAAGTAGCCCTCCACTCCAATACACAAAAGTGTTACCCTTTTAGCAACGGTTTTCAAATAAAGTGAAGATCTTCACTACTCTTTATGAAGGGGTGTTGTCACTACACATTGAAAATAAGAGCCTATCTAATTATACAAATCATGGGCAAATTTGATTACTACGGCTAGCTAGTATGAAAGATAAGGAAAAGCCACTTTTGCAGCATGGTTGATTGGAGTGGAGCCAGCGTCACTCCTAGGGGATTGAGCGTCACAGAGGAGACCCTGGAGCGAACGGAAGTGAGTGAAGCGGCTCATCGGACGCCCCCTGGAAAGGACGCTGGCGGAACGGAAATCAACCCCTCACCTTGCTAAAAAGTCTTTTTCTGCTAGTGACATGATCTTTTTTCAACAACATGAAGAAATTGCTAGATTACAATAGCAATTTCTTGTCATAATCATTACCATAAAGGTTCATTCATTGGATCTTTTTCTTGTAGCTTAAACACATATGGCGCAATTTGATAATGGTAATAGAACATCCCTACTAAAAAGAAAATAATACCGATAACAAAATGTTGGAAAACATGCTGCAGCATAATCAACAAAGGTACTGGCATCGTCATCACACCACTGATTTGCATAGATTTTTTTGTGCGATATTGCTTTTGTCCACAATGAGGGCACATAATTTCACTATTTTTGCGATATAATTTACGTGCATCCTTCTCAGACCAGCTTTCCCCACATTCAATACAAACAGGTAAACCATAACCCTTTTTCACTAGATAACGTTTGACTATAAATGTCGCCCCTATAAAAATGCTCAGTAAGATAAAGCCTCTTACATAATCCGAATCAAAAAGTGACCACCAATGCCAAGTATCCGACTGTAGGCTAGCCGCTTGATGGCCTGAAGTACGTTGCTCTTTCTGTTGTGTCAAGATATAGCTAAAACCGATGACAAAAATAGTAAAGGTTGCGAGCACGAAACGATACGTCCATTGACCACCTGCTTTGCGGTGAACCTTTCGTCGTGCTTTTTCCGCGATTACTTGTTTGCGCTGCTGTGAGAGCTTGACATCTTGTAGCTCCTTTAATACATCCTCTTTAAATTGATTCATGGCGTAGCACCTCCCAATCAAAGTCACCCATTGCTGTTGCCAGCTGTTTACGAGCTCGCTGTAATCTTGTGCGAATCGTTGCTTCCGGACAGTGTACAAGCTGTGCAATTTCCACTGTCGACATCTCCTCAAAATAATACAAAATCAAGACCTCACGATAGGCAACTGATAATGTAAACAATGCCTCCGTCAGCTCTTTTTTAACGGATTTCTCTAGCATCTCCTTTTCAGGTGTCATAGCTGTTGTGCGCCCCTTGATCTTTTCAAACAATGTCAGTCGTTTACTTTTCCAACTTCGTAAATAATCGTGACTTCGATTAACCGTCATTTTCACTAAATATGTACGCAAGGATGCTTCCTGACGAAACTGTCCCTGCTTTTGATAAAAGGCGATGAACACATCCTGCACGATGTCCTCCGCCGTTGCCTTATTTTTTACATATAGATAGGCGACCTTTAGTAAGTAATCACCGTGCTCCTCGATTATCTGTTCAATATCCATCATTGCCCTCACCTACTTTCTACACTACTGACGGACGCCACAACAATTGCGATTCATTTTTCACAAAAAAAATCCGTAATTTTAAAATCATTACGGATTTCTTCAAGCTAAATACCTATTTTTTGCATAGTAGAGACAACTTTGACCATTCGATCGTCTAAATCATTGCCTGTGAATTCAGGCAACCGCAGTTCATTCACAATAGCGCCATCAGACATAAAAAGGATACGCTCTGTTCTTGCAGCAATTTTTGGATCATGTGTCACAAGCATAACCGTTGTGCCTTCTCGATTAATGGCAGCGAGTAAATCCATGATTTCCTGAGCAGACGTTGAATTTAAAGCGCCTGTGGGTTCATCTCCAAAAATGATTTGTGGGTTGCTAATCAAAGCGCGACAGATGCCTGCTCGTTGCAGCTGCCCGCCAGAAACCTGGGTAATATCTCGCTCTGCCAAATCTGCAATCCCCATTTTGTTCATGATTTGCAGCGCCCTTTCTGTCAAGGCCCTCACATTTTTTCGCTGATCACGCATGGCAGGTAACAGGATATTATCAAGGATATTTAGGCTTTTTAGAAAGGTCGGCTGCTGAAAGACAAAGCCCATTTTCGTTCTACGCAAATCAGCCAGTTCTTTGTCACTTAGTGCTGTTAAATCCATTCCATCAAAGGTAACCTGACCATGATCAATACTGTCCATCCCACTAAGGGCATACAATAATGTCGATTTCCCACAGCCAGATGGCCCCATAATGGCAATAAACTCCCCTTGATTGATTGCCACTGAGACATCCAGTAAAACCGGATGCTGGTCATTGCCTACTTGAAAAGACTTTGCAATTTGCTCACCACTCACTATATTCATAGGTTCTACTCCTTTATATGCTCTATTATTTTTACCTGCCCTGCCCTTGACGTACCGAATAATGTGGCTAGCAGTACGACGCTTGTGAGGGCTAGTGGGCAAAAAACATACGCTGTTAGTGGATTAATCATAAAATCAAATGATGCCGCCCCAAATGAGGCAATGACTGTACTTGTTAGAAATTCGCCTAGCGTGTTTGCGAGCAACGTCCCCATCGTAATGGCTAGCAGTAAAACAAAAACCGAACGCGCCGCATATTGTGTAGCAATATCGACATTCGTAAATCCTAACGCTTTCATAATAGCGATAGGCGCTTGATCCTTCGTAATCAGCATGTTCATAAATAATAATGTCACGAGCACACACAGCAATAGTGCTATGACAAGTGCTGCACGGGCTGCCTTTTCAATGGCATGAATCGTCGTACCAAATGTTTGATTGATATAATCATCAATCCCTGACACCTTGGCAAAAGAGAAGGTTTTTGCATATTCCGCCCTTTTATCTGTGACGAGTGATGGATCTGCCATCGTACTATAGATAACACTCCACATGCTTTCCGTGGAATGATCAGAGAAAGCTGCTTTAGCTGTCTTGCCGCCATTTGTAATATCTGAATAAATACCGCTGACCCTCAACTTTTTCTCCTCATCATTGATGACCACTGCTATCCGATCGCCAACCTTTTTTTGAAGCTCCTCCGCATTGAGCACCGAAAGCGCTACTTCATGAGGGGCAACCGGTGCCTTACCATGCGCATATTCTAAGGGGAAGATCGTATGGTTACCCAGCTCTATTTTTAGGTTTTGCGCTGTTCCGTCCTCGGCAATCGTTGTGAACTTTTTCGTTGTCAAAACAGTGTAATTCTTGATGGCTGTGTCATGCTCAAGCGTATCGATCACCGCTGCCACCTGCTGTGCATTTTGCTTGCCTTGTGGGATATCGATTCGGATATCACTATTCCCAATGCCCATATACGTAATAAAGCTTTTAGCCGCAATCGTGTTGTGTAGATTTTGAGGGACGATGATAATAAATGTTGCTAATAATAGCACGGCAAGCATTGTCGCATAAAGACTTTTTCGCGCGAGCACATCCTTCATGCCAAGAAAAAGATTAATCGGAAGCCTTTTATTGGAGCTGAGGTTCAAAAATTTTGCATGTTGCACTTTACCTTGCGTTGTACCGAAGCGAATAGCCTGTGTGGCTGATAGCTTGCGAAACTGTTTCAATACTGATTGTACATAACCCATTATCACCATAAATACGAGCAGCAACCCGAAACCCGTGAACAGCCAAATTTGTGAGCCATTGTCCGTTTCTCCCATGAACAAACGAATATTTTCTAATAGCATATCTCGAAGCAAGAAAGAGCAGGCAAAACCAAGCAGGCAGCCAATTACAGCGATCACGCCATACTTGGCTAGATACATTTTCTGAATATCCCCCACGCGTAAGCCAATCGCTTTCATCACACCGATTTCTCGAGTATCCTCTTCCATTTTAGTGAGCAAGGTAAAACGGATACACATAAAAGCAATAGCGACTACAAGGATGCTGATAAGTAGGATGACAGCAATCATGAGTCCATCCGATATGGCATTTAGCATTTGAAAAAGCTGGTACGTAATGGTCGGTCCGTTTGCTTCGAGCCCTGCCCCCATATAGGCTTCTTCAAAACTCTTTAAATCCGCTAAATTTTTCAAACGAAACTCGATTAAATATTCAACTGTGCCTGCTCCCTGGATTGCTGCATAATCTTGTTCACTGACAAGAAAGCGTTTGGAGGAAGCCAGCATAGAATTCATCTGTGAATCCCTTAGAAACCCAGCTATTGTAAAGGTTTGATCATGGACCATCACACTATCACCCAAGTCGGCAATGCCGTCCTTCCAATAGCTTACAGGTACATAAATGTCACCATTGGACACTTCAATCACGTTTCCATCAAGGTCCAGTAAATAATCAAATTGCTCACTTTGCGTGCTAAAACCATTGTCCTGCACACTATGTGCCAATGTGGTACCCGCAATATTAATTTTCGAGCCTTCCACATTTAGAAATTCATTCATTTGAAATTCATTTACATATTCATTTTGCTCTGCAAATTCAGTGAGCCGCACTTGATCGATTTCACCTGCATGCATTTGGAGAAAATGCGACGTTTCTGCTTGCTTCATTAGCGTATCAATCGCACTTGTCAAATGGACGATCAGTACTGCTGATAATGTGACAAGCAAAGCCGCTGCCGCCACAAATAATGTTGTCATACCTGTAATTAGCTTGCTATTTGCCATATCATTGCGCACAATTTTCCAATACATGGGTCACCTCTTTGTAAGTTGTTAACTGGCGTCAAACCTAACAAGACCTAAAAAAATTAGTTCATACTGCCTTCCCCTTCATTCCCAAACATTTGCATCATATACAGTAAGCTACCACTTTCCACCCCTAGCATTCGTTCAATATTAAAAATCAATGCTGGGATACGGGCTGCTCGTTCCTCATCTGTCATCAAGACGAGATCATCATCGAATACCGTATTGGTATAAGCGATTATCATTTCCATGCACTCATAGGGGTAGGGTGTTTGGTAAATACCTTGCTCAATGCCCTCACGAATAATGGCCGTGAGGATTGGCGGTACTTGATTGATGACCACCTGCTGTATTTTGCGATGCATCAAAGCATTTTGTGGCTTATGAACATGCTCCATCATTTCCTGTCCACCATGTTCATTTTGCATATTCAATGCCATGACAACGCGCAATATACGTTCATTTACAGCGATGCTTGTGTCTGCTGCAACGGTTTTTGCCTTTGCGAGCATCGTGCTTGTATAACGCTCAATCAGTGCATCCATAATATCTTCCTTGGATTTAAAATGATAATAAAGGGTGCCTCGAGCAATACCTACTTTTTCCAAAATATTACTTGTGCTAGTGCCGTCAAACCCCTTCTGCGTAAATAATTCATCCGCTGCATCTAATATTTCATTTCTGCGCTCTTCTGCTTTTTTCATTTCCCTCATCAAGACAACTCCTTATAATCGACCGACTGCCTGTCGATTTATCTTACCTTTATCCTAGCATAGGACGACTTCTGTTGGCAATAATTTCTACAAAAAAAAGAATCTGCTTTACGCAGATCCTTATTTTTGTAGGTCCTCGTTCTTTCGATATTCCAAAATATCGCCAGGCTGGCAATCCAATGCCTCACAAATAGCCTCTAATGTTGAAAAGCGGATGGCTTTGGCCTTGCCGTTTTTTAAAATCGAGAGGTTTGCCATCGTGATGCCAACCTTTTCTGAAAGCTCTGTTACACTCATTTTTCGTTTCGCCAGCATTACATCAATATTAATGATCATTGCCATAGTATTCACCTCAAACCGTTAGATCATTTTCTGATTTGATATCGATGGCATTTTTAAGAAGCTTTTGCAGCACAGCAGCAAAGACTGCCACGACAAAGGAAGCAAAAATAATGACCATTCCGATAAGTATAAGACCTGGTGCATCGTCTACTTCTGCAGCATAGTATATCAGTGGCATGCCAACCACGTAAACACTACTAATAATAATTGCACAATATTTGATCTTGATTAAAGCTTTCACTGACAGCTCTGAAAATGCAATGTTTTGGTCAATATAGCTTAGTAGTTTGATTGTCGTAAATAGAGCAACAAAATAAGCGATAGCCGTTGCATAGACGCCAACTAAAGCAACAATGGTTAGGACCGGAGAATGCCCCACTGTACCCAAAGCAACACGAGGCACCACCCATACACATAAGGCAAGAACGGGTATGCCTATTAGAAAAACAGCTATCTTTAAAAAGAGCGTTTCTCGTTTCATCTTACGCACCTCTTTTATTTAATCTCCCGTTAAATTTACCACATAATTTATCGTTTTTCAATAAATTTTTATTCCAATTCAAGATGTTATTTTATACCCAATATTTGGTTTACTTTACTTTTTATTGTGCTATAATCAATCCAACTATTGAAAAGGGGGCATTCGATGATTTATTCACCAACAGAAAAGAAAATAGAAACACCGCGTTTAATACTTCGACTTTTTACAGAAGCAGATGCACAAGAAGTAAGTGTTTTATGTAACAATTATGCGATTTATAAAAGCACGCTGAATTTACCTTTTCCCTATACATTAGAATGTGCACTGTCATGGATTTCCACGCATCAACAAAACTTTGAGGAAAATCGAAGCTACGAATTTGCGATAACAGACAAACACAGCGGACAATTGTATGGCGCAATAGGGCTGTCAAATCAATCTCAACACCAAAGAGGAGAAATCGCTTATTGGATTGGAGAGTCCTATTGGGGAAATGGCTACGGAACAGAGGCGGCTCAAGCGATTATCGAATTTGCCTTTCAGGAGAAGCAGTATCATCGTATTTATGCCCAGTATTTTCAATCCAATCCCGCATCAGGGAAAATCATGGAGAAATGCGGCATGCGCTATGAGGGAACATTAAAGGATCATGTTTATAAAAACGGTACTTTTGAAGATATTGTGTTTTACGGCTTGCTTAATCCATCACACTAGCAACACTTCACGAAAGAGGCACTTCTTCTGTAGATTTGCCTCTCTCTCTTTTAAATACCATTTCCCACATCGCAATATTGGTTATAGTGCGTAATTTGGTTGCGGCCGTTACGCTTTGACTTATAAAGCGCTTCATCCGCATGCTGAATGAGCTCCTCTACTTTCTGAATTTTGCCATGATTGTTCGTACTGACACCAATACTGAATTCCAACTGAACGGTTTGATTGTTCACGGTAAGTGACAGTGCCGTTAAGGTTTGATACAGGTTGTCGGCCAACGTTTGCACCGATTCACCCTCCTTTACTTGACTCAACACAATGAATTCATCTCCACCAAACCGGGCGACAATGGACGCAAAGGGCTGAAAATAGTCCTGTAATGTTTTGGCTGTATTCGTCAACGCATCATCGCCAAATAAATGGCCATTCATATCATTGATTTCTTTAAAATGATCTAAGTCCACCATCATCAAGGCCAATTGCTGATGACTTTCAGCAGCTTTTTCGACCATCTTTTTAGCCTGTTCATCAAAATAGCGACGATTGTAGATATTCGTCAAAGGATCAATATAGGCATTTTTTTCAAATTGCTTCTTATGATCGTTATATTCCATCTCAAACAATACATGCGAATAGTTTTCACGCTGAATTTCTAACAAAATATTAATATATTCCTTTTGTATCGCGCATAACACGATTTTATTGCCTTGCTCCTCAATTAGCTTCACTAACGAATTATAAATTAATTGAAGCAAGGAAAGATCATTGTTTTGCAAAGCATAATGCTTCGTCTTTTGGTATAAATCTATGGCCTCACTTACACGTCCCTGTCTTTCACATAGGAAGGCATAGGCATTGAGAACCTCCAGTTGTACTTTCGAATAAGGTGGGTGATGAATCGTTGCCATTAATTCTTGTAATATCGTATTGGCTTCTTCAAATTCTTCAAGCCAAATAAGCGCAACAGCTAGGTTCGTCTTCGGATGGATAATCCCTGTATAAGGCTCTTTATGCTTCATTTCAAACGCATTGGCGTAGTATAAACTCTTTAAGGCAAATTCCTTCGCTGTCCGATAGCTACCCATGGATATATCTAAGTCGCTCAGATTGTTGTAGATTTTCCCCATGCTCTCCACATGCTGAATCGTTTCAGCAATTTTTAAGCCTTTCAACATCAACTCTTCTGATTTCTTTAAATGACCAAATGTTCCCCAATAAATGGCCGCTAAATTGTAATATTGAATTAAATCAATATCATTGCCATGTTGAAAAGTTAACTCACGATATTGTTCAAGGACGCTTATAGAAAGCTGTAGATCACCCGTTTGAAAATAACTGGCACAGCTATAACGTAATAGAAGAATAGCCTTATCATACATTTCAAGCTTAATGGCACTTTCAATTGCGGCACTACTTATTTCTATATATTCTAAAAAACGATCCGCATTATATAACTCATTCAGCGTAATCCATAATTCTTCAAATTCTTGTGCGTTCATACCGCCCCTCCTTTTCTTCATCCCTACTTCTTTAATACTACATTTGCCCTTGAAATATTACAATTCTTTGGACTCATTTATTTTTTCACTATTAAGTAATTCATCCTAATGTTGAAAATTATTGTGTATTTTATCCTAGATTTTAAAAAAGGTTATTTTAACATGGTACTTTTACTATAATTTTCTCCAAAATAAAAAACAAGCCTCTTTCAAGAGACTTGTTAATCTTCTATACCTAGGATGGCTTTTAATTCCTTCGCTCTGCTGGCACTCAACTGAATTTCTCCGCTCCCTACCTTTTGAAGATAAAGGGAACCACCATAGCCCCTCCACATTTCAATACGGACACCTTCTACTACAAATGAATAGTCGGGTGGTCTTTTCACATAATTTGCAGTCTTCCAAGGCATATCCTGTAAAAACTCAGCGACCTCTTTGTCATTTTCCAGCTCAAGCATCCTTGTAACGGTTGGCTCTAGTTTTTCCAATTTAGATAATAAACCATATTTTCTTACGACTCCGTTTTCCTCAATGCTCCCTGTTCCCATTGAAGTTAAAGTAATATAATCTCCCTGCTCGACAGGAAATTCATCCAGCACAGGATACCAATCGGCTTGTTCATATTTTTCACTAAGCTGTTCCTCCGTCATATGCTCAAGATCCTCAGGAATTACCCCTTCAATAAATAAGAAAACATTCGATTCAACCTTTGCAACTGTTCCGACCATTGAAGCGCCATGTGAGCTGGTACGTATTACAATGTTATGTTCCTTTTGAAAGGCTGTTGCCTGCTCAGTATAATGCGCTTGGAAATATCGTTTGGCATCAATATTGGCTACCTCTTGGTAAGCATAAAAAGTTGGATATTTTTCTTTATATAAGGCATATAGTTTCGTTCTCGTTGTATACATCGGCAGAAGAGGTTCGAGATATGTTTCAACATACTGTTTCGGTGCTAATCCTTGAAAAAGTGCTTCGTATTCAGATGACTGATAAAGCATTTCCAACTGTTCTACTTGCTTCTTTCTCTCCATCTCAAGCTCAGCCTTTGAATAATCAATCCCTAACGATGTCGCAAAATAGTAGGCGGCAACGAGCTTCTCATAAGAAAGATAGGCCTCCCCCTTATAAAATTCCTGCTCTTTCCCTGGCCACATGGTCTGATTAATACGTTCGAAGTGCTCAAGCTGCCTTTCATGAAATAGTGAGGACGTTTGCTTTGGTTCGTTCGTAAGAAGCTGCACCATAACAAACCCTGCCATACAAAGTGTCAGTACGACGGTTAATAGGGTGAATCGAAAAGGCTTCCTTCTATTGATAGACTGTTGTAGCACATGTTTTTTAACACGCTCTTTGCTTGCTGTCATATCACCCGCTACTTTGAGTAATTCCTTGTGTATCTCATTCATGTCTAAGCACCTCCCATTCTTCCTGCTTCAAATGAGGCTTTAATGCTTCTCTTGCCCGTCTCAATCTTGTCTTCACCGTATTCTCAGCAATGCCTAGTAGCTGGGCAATATCACGAATCTTCATTTCTTCAAAATAATAAAGAATGATGGGCTCCCGATAGGTTAGTGATAGCTTTAAAATAGCTGCCCCAATTTGAGAACGTTCCTCTGCTGCCACAAGCTCATCCCGTTGTCTATTCCCCTGCACAGGAAATATTTTTTCTTGTAATAGTAATTTTTTATAATGCCAGCTTTTTAAATAATCCTTGCTTTGATTAATCGTTAATGTCGATAAATACGCACGTAACTGCCCTCGTTCTTCATAGCCACGCTGAGAAAATTTAATAAAGACCTCTTGCACAATATCCTCAGCAGTTTGTCGATTCTTCACATAAAAATAGGCGAGACGTAATAAATGCGCTGCATGTTCTTCGATCATTTCTTCAAGTATGCCGTCCACCTCCCCCTTCTTACACTATAAACGACTGCCACTGACTGACCGTTTCATTTTTTTCAACTTTTTTCCTCCAGCACCTTGACCTTGGAGCATACTCCAATGTTAGGATGATTTTAGGAGGTACTTACATGAAAATTAAACAATTCGCCGAGAAGTTTCAATTAACAACCGATACCGTTCGCTACTATGAAAAAGAGGGACTCTTACATCCACAAAAACAAGACAATGGCTACCGTGTGTATGATGCCATGTGTGAACATACAATGAAATTTATTATCGTCTTACGCCAGCTAGGCTTTACGCTACAAGAAATTAAACATTTACTGACACTCGAACAAAAGCCTATTTCAACAACATGTAATGACGAAACGGTCCAGCTATTTTCCACAAAGATTGCCCAAATCGAGCAGCAACTACGATTCTATCAGCATGCGCTTCATTCGTTACAACTGACAAAAACGTTAATGGCTGACGGACAGTTTGAAAAAAATCAAGAAAAAATTGCCTCACTCATTGAGGATATGTATCAAAATTTACTGGAAGGTCGTGGTTAAATGAAATTACGTCAAATCATCTCTTTCGAATATCTCATTGCCTTTATCATCACAGTCTTTTTCTTTGGGCATCTCGATTTTTCATGGCTTTATTTTATTGTGTTTTTATTGCTCCCTGACATCACAATGGTTGGCTATCTCATCAATACAAAAATAGGCGCTCTTTTCTATAATATGGGGCATAGCTTTGTGCTACCTGCCGTGTTGATGGTCTTTGGTTTACTAACGTCTACACCCATACTTTTGATGGCTACCCTCATTTGGCTCGCCCATATTTTCTTAGATCGTGCACTTGGCTATGGTTTAAAATATGATGATGCTTTTAAGAAGACGCATTTACAGCAGATTGCGTAATGAGGGGATGTATGGCTATCCTGCGATTTTTATTAGAAATTGGGGTTCTACTCGCTATAGGAAACTGGGGTGTCTTTGTAGGAACAAATCTACTAATTAAATGCTTACTGGGAGTGGGATACCCATTACTCATCATAGGACTATGGAGTATTTTTGGCTCACCCAAAGCAAGGATACCCTTGAATCCCTGGATGCATGGTCTACTCGAAACTGCCCTCTTTACGTTAGCTGTTCTTGCTTTATATGATACAGGCAGAACGTCACTCTCGATTCTATTTGCAATAATGATCATTTTCAGTCAAATCTTATCCTTCCGACTGCATCAAAAAACCAGCCACCCTTCATAATAGGGTCGCTGGTTTTATTGCATATCAGAATTTTGTTTGAATGTCAAGCATATGTATCGCCCATATTGCTCCAAAATTATCACTTTATCTCATTATGATCATAAACATAATCACATTATAAAGTGCTGGTGCAACCAAAGCCAGCGCTAAACACACCACCGCTGCCCATTTTGTTTTCTTAATACCACGGTCATCACCCACCTTTAGATGATGAAAATAAGTTAATGTGAAATAAAAGCATAGGACCATAAACAAGGGGAAAATGAGTTGTTGAGCCAAGCCATGTAGAAATGTAGCCACCGATGAAACCTCCTATTAGTATCCTCTTTATATAAATATTGTAATATAGTAAGAGGATTATTACCATTAAGAAAATAGTAGGGTTGAGCTATCCTTCAATCTGAACGTTGTATCCTACACTTTTTTCACTGTATCCCTCACTTTCTGCACTCTAACCGCTTCTCTCTTCTCTATCCGCCTTTCTACAGAGACTATCCTACACATCGAGCGTTCTATCCGCCACTTTTATTACTATATCCTCCACTTTCCACATTCTATCCGCTCCTCTCTTCTCTATCCACCACTCTACTCAAGCTATCCTTCAATCTGAGCGTTCTATCCACCACTTTTTTCGCTGTATCCTCCACTTTCCACATTCTATCCGCTTCTCTCACTCTATCCACCACTCTACTCAAGCTATCCTTCAATCTAAGCTTTCTATCCACCACTTTTTTCGCTGTATCCTCCACTTTCCACATTCTATCCGCTTCTCTCGCTCTATCCGCCACTCTACTCGAGCTATCCTTCAATCTAAGCTTTCTATCCGCTACTTTTTTCACTCTCTCCTTCACTTTCCACATTCTATCCGCTCCTCTCGCTCTATCCACTCACTCTTCTCCAAAATCAAAAAAAGAATGCACAGCGATTGTGCATTCTCATTAATTGTGCTAGAAAAATAAACTTAAAAAATAGTAAATCAAAGCTGCCATGACAGCAGAGATTGGCATTGTGATGACCCATGTTGTGACGATTTTGCGTGCCATCCCCCATTTAACCCCTTTAACACGGTGTGCTGTTCCGACACCCATGATGGATGAAGAAATAACATGTGTTGTAGAGACAGGTAAATGGATTAATGTGGCACCAAAGATGATCGATGCAGAAGCTAAGTCTGCCGCTACCCCGTTCACTGGGCGGATTTTCATGATTTTACCGCCAACGGTTTTGATAATTTTATAACCACCGACAGAGGTACCAAGACCCATCGCAGTTGCTGCTGCAAAACGTACCCAGAATGGAATATCATCTCCCTGGTGTAGGCCGCCCGCGATTAACGCAAGGGTAATAATCCCCATTGCCTTCTGCGCATCATTTGTCCCGTGTGTAAAGGATTGCAAGGCTGCTGTCCCAATTTGCATTGTGCGGAAGCCTTTATTCGTGCGATATAAATTCATATCTTTGAAGATGACCTTCAATAAAGTCATCATCAGGAAACCAGCGGCGAACGCTATTAATGGTGAAAAAATAAGTGCTTGAAGAATTTTAATAAATCCAGCATAGTTCAAAATATCAAATCCTGCTGCGGCAATAGCTGCCCCTGCAACAGAACCAATCAATGTATGAGAAGAACTTGATGGAATCCCAAAATACCATGTTAATAAATTCCATGTAATTGCAGATAATAAGGCTGCTAAAATCACAACAGAACCTGTAATATCGCCATCATAGGCATTTAAAGAAAATGGGTCCACAATATCTTTTGTTAAGGCTTTGGCTACCCCAACGAAGGTAATCGCTCCGACGAAGTTCATAACCGCTGCCATGTACACCGCAGTACGTGGCTTTAAGGCACGGGTTGATACAGAAGTAGCAATCGCATTTGCTGTATCGTGGAAGCCGTTAATAAAGTCGAACACAAGTGCGAAAATAACGACTAATATGGTGATTAATAAGATCGTATCCATTTCGTACACTCCATCTTATGCATTACGCATAATTATTGTTTCAATTGTGTTTGCTACTGTTTGACAGCTGTCCGCGATATCTTCAAATTGCTCATAAATATCCTTGAAAACAATTAGACGCATTGGATCTTTTTCTTGGATGAATAGCTGCTTCATTGAAGAACGGAAAATTTCATCACATTCACGTTCATTGTCCTTGATTTGAATAGCATGTTTACGCATTTCCACAAGCTTTTTACTATTTAACAGTTCCATGGCTTGTACCATTTCGTCTGTGCTCTTCGCAATATATGTGAGGAATTGACGCATTGGCTCTGTTACTTCTGTTAAGTTGTACATATTGAAGTGCGCAATACAGCCTTCCATCCCATCAATTACATCATCCAATTTATTCGCTAAGGCTAAAATATCTTCACGCTCAATTGGCGTCATAAAGGATTTATTCAGCATAACGATGAGCTCATGGATTAATTTGTCGCCACTTGTTTCGTATTGCTTCATTGTATCTGCAATTTCTTTTAGCGCATCTATATCTTGAATACGGGCATTATGAGCATAATAAAT
Source organism: Lysinibacillus sp. PWR01 (assembly GCF_043359455.1). NCBI lineage: Bacteria > Bacillati > Bacillota > Bacilli > Caryophanales > Bacillaceae > Lysinibacillus > Lysinibacillus sp. PWR01. Next base: position 14,258 of record NZ_JBHERJ010000074.1, read on the forward strand.
ACCTTCATTCACGTTTTTCGCGATTTTTAATAATGACTGAAAAAATGGATCTTGCTTATTTGAGTTGAACATCCTGTTCCTCCTGTTGAAAATATATTGTCGATTTCTGAACCATCATAACAAAACATTTACACAATTCTACAAAATTTTAAACACGTAGCTGTTGATTTTACAAAACTGTAATATAAAATTCGCCACATTTATTTTCAAGCTATTTTCCAAGTTGCAAACGTTGGAAATCAAATATTAAAAATCACTATTTTTTCTTTAAAAATGACCATTTTTTCTTTTATTTTTATAAAAATACTTGAAATAAACTTTTTTCTGCTTATTTGTTTGCCCTGTGAAATGTTAAGGAATTGTAAACGAAATTTACATGAAAATGCTGGGATTTCATTGTTATTTTTTGACTTTCGCAGTACGCTATGTTAAAACGCAATGGAGAAAGATGGAAGCATACCTATGGATATTGATTTATTTTCACTCACACTATTATTACCACTTGCTTTTATCGCATCTTTTTTAAATGCGATTGTCGGAGGCGGTGGGCTCATCTCCTTACCTGCATTAATGGCCGTTGGTTTACCTCCAAGTACAGCCATTGCCACAAATAAACTGGCCAATACGATTAGTAATGGTACAAGTATGCTAACTTTTTTACGTGCAGGGAAAGTAGACATCAAGAAAATCGGAAAAATCCTTCCCTTTATCTTTGTAGGATCTTTACTCGGTGCCTTTACTGTCCATCTTGTATCCCCTGCTATTTTAAAACCACTTATGCTTGTTATGCTCGTCCTTGTAGCTGCTTATACAATGTTTAAAAAAGATTGGGGACAGCAATATCAAGAGCGTGTGCTTAGTACAGCCAAAAATTTAGCCTTTATAGGCACATTTGCGGCTATTGGCTTTTACGATGGCTTTTTTGGACCAGGGACAGGTTCATTTTTTATTTTTATTCTATTAATGATGGGCTATGATTTTCTGCAAGCTGCTGGTAATGCGAAAGCTTTTAATTTCACTTCTAACTTAGCGGCATTAATCATGTTTTTATTTTTAGGAGAAGTTCATTTTCTATATGGTTTTTCGATGGGCTTTGTCATGATCTTTGGGGCCATCCTTGGATCCAAATTTGCGTTGAAGCGTGGAACGACCATGATGCGTGTCATCTTTATTGTCATGACCTGTTTATTAATTTTGAAAAATGCATGGGATTATTTCTTGCATTGAAACCGCCAATTTTCAGTCAATTGACAAAAAATATTAGCGTGCTATAATACTTTTTGGCTTCACCGCATTGAAGCGAGGAAGTATTGATTAGGAGGATTCACATGTTTCGAATAGAAGCAAAGAGTAACCCTCGATTTATTGAGGCAAGCTTCATCATCATTTTAATTATTGCCACAATGGCTTATAGTATCGGCTATTTAAAAGCAACACCGCATATTCCGATTTTTCTTGTGATTGCGATTTTACTAGCTTATGGATTACTGAAAAAAGTACCCTTTCGCGACCTTGAAGGCGGTATGATTGCTGGTGCTAGCGCTGGACTTGGCGCCGTTTTTATTTTCTTCTTTATTGGTATTTTAATTTCGAGCTGGATTATGGGTGGAACCATCCCAACGCTTATCTATTATGGCTTTTTAACGGTTTCGCCAAACTTTTTCTTTGCCATCGTGTTTTTAATTTGTAGTATCGTGGGTATTTCAATTGGGAGCTCGTTGACAACTGTGGCGACGGTTGGTGTGGCATTTATGGGAATTGCCGGAGCTATGGATATCTCCCTAACGATTACAGCTGGAGCGATTGTTTCTGGCGCCTTCTTTGGTGATAAAATGTCACCATTATCTGATACAACCAATCTTGCCTCTGGTACAGTTGGTGTAGACCTTTTTGAGCATATTAAAAATATGGGCTGGACAACCATTCCTGCTTTCATCATCTCCATTGTGCTATATGCTATTATATCACCAACAGGAGCCGCTACATCGTTTGAAACAGTGGAGCAATTTAAAGAAGGATTACTGTCTACAGGACTTATTCATTGGTATACATTATTGCCAATTGTTGTTCTCATTATCATGACTTTTTATAAGGCACCTGCTGTCATTACATTGGCCGTCGTGTCCATTATCGGTGTAGGTCTTGGAACTCTACTTGACCCACTTCCCGCTTCAGATATTTTCAAGATTCTGTTTGATGGCTATGTCTCTCAAACTGGTAATGAAGAAGTAGACGCCCTGCTGACTCGTGGTGGGATGAATAGTATGCTATTTACAATCGCGCTTGTCTTACTTGCCCTAACAATGGGTGGTCTTTTGTTCACACTAGGCATTATTCAAAGCATTTTAGCGAAGGTCGAAAGCTTATTTAAAAGTGCTGGCTCTGTTATTACAGGTGCTGCCATTACAGGCATTGGTGTCAATACATTGATCGGTGAGCAGTACTTATCCATTTTGTTAACAGGTGAAGCCTTTAAGGCACAATTTGCAAAGGTCGGTCTTGCACCGAAAAACCTTTCTCGTGTCATGGAGGATGCAGGTACGGTCGTCAATCCGCTTGTCCCTTGGAGTGTTTGTGGTATTTTCATCACAAGTATCCTCGGTATTTCCACACTGGATTACCTACCATTTACCTTCTTCTGTTTACTTGGCCCAATTCTAACGATCTTGTTTGGCTGGAGTGGCAAAACATTAACAAAGCTTTAAGCATTACAAAAGGTAGCTGAAAAAACATCAGCTACCTTTTTAGTTTACTCAAAATTTTTATGCTTGCGGAATCTTTACATTTGGACATCATTTTTCAACTAACGGAGAAACATCCATTTATCCTTTGGTAAAATTAGACCTTATGTTTTATTAAATAATTCTAAGCCCTTATCGGATGTGGAAAATTGATAGCCTGAAAAGCTAGCTGTTGTGGGAGAAACCTTAGTGATACTTTGAAAAGCTCACTGTGACTGACACCTTGTTTACTTTAGCAGAATAGGACATTCTCCACCTATCATTCCAATTTGGAATCAAAATTCATGCTTTTTCGCATTTCTGATTTCGGTTCTCCTTTGCTATGCTCAACTAAAGGAGATGAAATACGATGACAACAAAATGGAATGCTCATTTATATGATGAAAAGCATGATTTCGTTTCAAAATTTGGTACAAGCTTAGTCAACCTACTAGCGCCGCAAAAAAATGAACATATTTTAGATGTGGGCTGTGGTACAGGAGATTTGGCTAATGACATTTCAGCATTTGGGGCTTCTGTGATTGGAGTAGATGCCTCGGCTACGATGATTTTAGCTGCACAACAAAAATATCCTACCATTACCTTTCAAACGATGGAAGCTACAGCCATGCACTTTCCACAGCAATTTGATGCCGTTTTCTCCAATGCCGCACTTCATTGGATGAAGGAGCCTGATGTAGTCATTGAAAACGTCTATGGCGCATTGAAGAACGGCGGACGCTTTGTGGCGGAAATGGGTGGACAAGGCAATATCGCTTCCATCGTATGGGCCTTGCAAAACAGTATGGACTCATTAAAGTTGCCCTATATCGAACACTATTTTCCTTGGTATTTTCCAAGCGCCGAGGAGTATCAATCCAAATTAGAGAATGCAGGCTTTCAGGTGGAGAATATAACGCTTTATAAACGCCCTACACCACTTCAAGGGCAGGATGGGCTTCGCAACTGGTTGGTGATGTTTAGTGATAATCTACTACAGCACTTAACGGCAGATGACAAGGAGCAGGTGTATACGACATGCGAGGAATTATTAAAGCCAACTTGCTTTCACCACAATGAATGGGTCATTGATTATTATCGTCTGCGCTTTATTGCGCGTAAAAAATAGTTCAAAAAGGTTACTAGCCTGTCCTAGTAACCTTTTTTCCCTGCTAAGAGCGAGGCAGCAATATCACGATAACGCCTATTAAGCATATCCCGGCCCCAATAAAGTCCAAGTAATCGGGCTTTTTGCCATCAATGCCCCACCCCCATAAAATGGACAGCACGATGAATACCCCACCATAGGCTGCATAAACTCGCCCAAACGTTGGAAAGGACTGGAATGTTGCGACCACACCGTACAGAGCAAGTGCAAATCCGCCAATAATGCCCCAATAAAAAGGTTTGCCCTCTCGTAACCAAAGCCAAATTAAATAGCCTCCACCTATTTCGCCAATTCCCGCAAGAATAAATAATAATATAGCTGTCATACTGTATCTCTCTTTCTCGTTTTAACTCTATTATACATGTCTTACAAGCCCCAATAGGTAATGGTGTCCGTCATTCCGATTAAAATTAATAGGATACCTGCTGTCATTTGAATAGCCCTTCCCATCTTCATACTTTTGCGTAGGATAAGACGCTTGGCATCAAAGACATATATCAACAAAAGCATGATGATAAGTGGTACAGCCGTCGCTACGCCAAAAATACTTGGGAGGAGCAAGCCATAGGAAGTGCTTGCCACAAGGGGCATTAACCACACAAAGAACAAGACAAACATAGTGGGACAAAAGGCAATCGAAAAACTAGCGCCCATTAAGAACGAGCCAAATTTCCCCTCTTTGACTACAGGCGGCAGCAGCGATGTTAAGCGTTGCAGAAAGGTTAATTTGAATAGACCGATTAGCACCAGCCCTGTTAGCAGCATCATCGGTCCAATAGCCTTACGAAAAATTGGAAAATAAACGGTCATCCTTGTTTCAAATGATTGTCCAAATAGCCATGCACAAAAGCCAAGTCCACTAAAAACAACCACTTTCCCTACAATAAAAAATACAATCTCCTGCCAATTACTGCTCTTTTGAAGTGTTCGATTGCCGTAGAATGTAATGGCACTCATATTACCTGTTAATTGACATGGAGCAAATGCGCCTATCAAGCCAAGAAGGATGGCCAGCATCAAGGCAGAATGCTCATAGCCTTGTACAAATTGCGTAATGGGCTCACTAATAAACTGACTAATGGTGGACAACATACTATACATCTAAACACCCTCTATCCTTTATATTAAAATAGTATAAAGAAACATTATGAAGAAACAGTGCAGAAAGCAGCTTTACCCATACACGCTATTACACGCTTCTAAAAAATCATCATAATCAGCCGAGACATATTTTGTAAGCAAATATGTATCCGATACAATATGGGAAAATTCTTTTACTGAATAGCTATGTAGAAGGCTTTGCTGACAATCTGCTTCAATCACACTTTTAGGCAATAGGGCGATACCAAGACCATGCTTGACGAAATGCTTAATCACCTCTGTTTGATTGATATGCATTGTTTGATGGCTGGCAAATTGCTGTAGCACCTGTTGAACCTCCTGCCAATAGGGCGCATACGCATGGGTGAAAAGTGTTTCCTGCTGTAAAAGTGTGAAAGCATCCTTGTCCTTTTTAGCGATAGGGGCAATCAAATGCAGCGGTTCCTGTGCGAGCATCACCGTGTGTAGCTCACGAGTTGAGGTTAATTTGGATAAGCCAATATCGATTACACCAGTAAATACCGCTTCCCCGATTTCATTGGATTTTAAAAGTTCTATCACTACTTGAGTAGTTGGCTTTCGGCGCTGGAATGCTGTGATAATGGCAGGTAATGTTGAATTCGCTATTTGTGGAGCAACACCAAGCGTAAGTTTAGCGGTGTAGCCCTTTACGAAGGCATCCATCTGATGTAGCCCTTCATCTAAAGCGGACAAAATTTTTTGTGCCTGCTGACTAAAATAAGCACCGTGCCGATTTAACGTTACCTGTTTGCCCTGGCGATCAAATAATGGCGTTTGCAATGCCCTTTCTAAATGCTGGATGTGCTTCGTCACGGTCGATTGTGTAATAAATCGTTTTTCAGCTGTTTCTCGAAAGTTTTCAGTTTGTGCTGCCACCATAAATGTGCGTAGCCATTCGGTTTCCATCGCTATCCCTCTTTCGTTTTCAACTAGTATAGCGAAAAATTTGGAAGTCTTGAAACCTTTTTTCAACATAAGCGTATGTATAGCTAACGATGTCAGTAGGAGGAATGAAAGATGTCTTTTTTTCATAAAGCATTAGCAAGTATTGGAATAGGTTCAGCAACAGTGGATACAAGATTGGAAAAGGAAGCTTATCATGCTGGAGAGGTTATGCAGGGGGAAATCATAGTGCGTGGCGGTCAAGTCGAGCAACAAGTGGATACCATTTATTTATCCGTCAATACGACGTATATTCGCGAGTCAAATGATCACAAACATACAGAGGTTGCCGCACTACAAAAAATCAAAGTAACAGAGCCTTTCACACTGGCGGCTGGCGAAGAAAAGGTCTTTCCCATTTCATTAACACTACCATTTGAAACACCGATTAGTGCTGGTAAAACACAGGTTTGGATTCAAACGGGTCTAGATATTAAAAATGCGGTCGATCCGAGTGATAAGGATTATATTCGTGTCGAGCCAACAGCGCTTGCAGGACATATATTAGATGCGATTCGTGGATTAGGTTTCCGTTTACGTGAAGCTGAATGTGAACAAGCCCCTTCACGCTTCCGTGGCTACTATCCATTTGTCCAGGAATTTGAATTTGTACCAACTGGACAATTTAGAGGTCATTTAGATGAGCTAGAAGTAGTTTTCCTCTCTCAGTCCAACCATTCTGCAGAGATTTTCATGCAAATTGACCGCAAAGTCAAAGGCATTGGTAGCTTTTTTGCCGAGGCATTAGATATGGATGAAAGCTATGTTCGCACAACCATTACGATGCACGACCTACCGACACTGCAGGCGAAGCTTCAGCAAATCATTTCAAAACATGCCTAATGAACTAAAACTTCAGACGTTCACTTTTGAAGCACAAAAATTTAATTTCAACATAAATAGGGTACGAAATCACAATGATTTTCGTACCCTATTTAATAGAATTAGTTTATAAAATCACATAGCATTTGTCGTGCCTTTTTTAGAACGGGCATGTTTCCAATTCCCATTTAGAGGAACTATCAATGACGAAGAACCGAAACTAATTAATTTTATTTCTTCACTCAAGCAGTAAAATCACTTAATTAATTTTTCTGGTTTTTTTACTTTTATTGAAGCAACTTCTCCACAATCCAAACAAACCGTAAAGATTCTCTCAGAACCTATAGCAATTTTCTTATCAACTGGACGAAGATTTATGAAATCCATCGCTTCTACAAATGAATCTCCTCCACAACTTTTACATTTCATTTTCTTAATATCCATTTAAATTTTCCCCCTGCTATATCTTGTTTTTAGTACATTTATCATGAGGATTGATTTCCTTAATTGTCTATACATCGTATGCAAATATACAAAATTTTACTTAATGTATATATTTAACTCGTAAATAAGTATGTAAATTCTCTATAAATAAGCAACCCATAAATTCAGCTACTTTTTTACAATCAAAAAGGACGGTGAAATGGATGGTGATGAAAGCGGCATTATTTGATTTAGACGGAACATTATTAAATAGAGATGCATCTGTCCAACTCTTCATCGAGCAGCAATATGAGCGATTAAAGGCGGTTCTCGGTTGCATTCCAAAGGAACAGTATATAACTCGTTTTATCCAATTAGATAAGCGAGGCTACGTTTGGAAGGATCGCGTCTATCAGCAATTAGTGGAGGAATTTCATCTTGCTCATATAACGTGGGAAGCACTTCTTCAAGATTACCTAAATGAATTCAAATATAGCTGTGTCCCTTTTCCTAACCTTATTTCTATGCTAGAGCAATTGAAAAGGGATCAGTTGGTTTTAGGCATGATTACAAATGGCTATGGGCAATTTCAGATGGACAATATAAAGGCATTAGCAATTGAGCCGTATTTTGATGTCATTTTAGTTTCTGAAAGGGCAGGAATGAAAAAACCCCATCCTCAACTATTTTTGAACGCAATCGAAAACCTGAATGTGCTGCCTCATGAATGTGTTTTTATCGGCGATCATCCTGAAAATGATGTCAAAGCTGCTCAGCATGTAGGAATGAAGGGCATTTGGAAAAAGGATAAACAATGGGACGATGTTGAAGCGGATGCCATCGTGGAGGATTTATTAGAAATACCTATAGTCATCAACTCTTTCAGCCAGTAATGCTAAAACCCATCTACTTGTTGGTAGATGGGCTATTGTTCTATCTTATTTCAATGCTTGCTTTACTTTTTCTAGCACTTCCTCAGCTGTCGCTAACTGTAAAGCCTCCGTTGCTAAAGTCTGCATCTCTGGGACAGATAATTGCTTCAGCAAGGCGCGTGTTTTTAAAATCGATGTGGCACTCATAGAGAACTCATCTAAGCCTAAGCCTAGTAATAGTGGGACAGCAAGCTCATCGCCTGCCATTTCTCCACACATCCCTACCCATTTCTGTTCTTGATGGGCAGCTTTAATGACCATTTGAATTAAACGTAAAATGGCTGGATTATACGGTTGATATAAATAGGCAACTTTTTCATTCATGCGATCTGCAGCCATTGTATATTGAATTAAATCATTTGTGCCAATGGAGAAGAAATCCACTTCTTTTGCAAAAATATCGGCCATTACGGCTGTCGATGGAATTTCAACCATCATCCCGACCTCTATAGACGAGCCTACTGCAATACCTTCCGCTATCAGCCTTTCCTCTTCCTCAAGCAAAATCGCTTTAGCCTCACGGAATTCTTGAATGGTCGCAATCATGGGGAACATAATTTTTAAGTTTCCGTAGACAGATGCTCGAAGGAGGGCACGCAATTGTGTGCGGAATAGCTCCTGCTGGTCTAGACATAGACGAATGGCACGATGACCAAGGAATGGGTTCATTTCTTCCTGCAAAGGTAAGTATGGCAAGTGTTTGTCGCCACCGATATCCAGTGTTCGAATAACAACTGGCTTACCCTTCATTCCTTCCATGACTGTTTTGTATGCTATAAATTGTTCTTCCTCTGATGGCAAATTTTCTCGGCCCATATATAAAAACTCTGTACGATACAGGCCAATTCCTTCTGCCCCATGACGCAATATACCATCCAAATCACTTGGTGATCCAATATTAGCCGCTAGCTCCACATGCACGCCATCTTTAGAAACAGTTTGCTCATTCACTAAAGTAGACCATTCCGCCTGCTGTGCACGATAGTTTTGCGCCTTTTCTTGGTAGTCCGCAATCACATCGGCTGTTGGATTTACTAGGACTTGACCCGCTAAGCCATCCACGATTAATTGATCGCCATTCTGAATCGTTGTCGTAGCTGTCCCTGCCCCTACTACTGCTGGGATTTCTAAGCTCCGAGCCATGATGGCCGAATGGGATGTACGCCCACCAATATCGGTAATAAAACCGAGCACATAGTTGCGATCTAATTGGGCTGTCTCTGAAGGTGTCAAATCATTCGCTACGATAATGACCTGTTCGTTGATATTGCTTGGATTTGGAATATGTACACCGAGTAAATGTGCTAATATGCGATTTGTCACATCTTTAATATCTGATGCACGGGCACTCATGTATTCGTCATCCATACCTTCAAATAATGCCACAAACATAGAGGACACTTCATGTAATGCATACTCTGCGTTGACCGCTTCGTCAGCAATTTTTTGATTGATGGGGCCAATTAATTCGGGATCATTGACCACTAATAAATGCGCCTCAAAAATCGCGGCTTCTTCCGCACTAAATTTTTTCAATGTTTGCTGTTGAATGACAGCCAGTTCTTGCTCCGCTTTGGCAAGAGCGGCTGTTAAACGTTGCTGCTCTGCCTCGATATCAGGAACAGTTGTTTTAGCAAATGTTAAATCTGGTTGGACGAAACGATATGCTTTCGCAATGGCAATGCCGTCTGAAGCGGCAATACCAGTGAGTTGTGTCATTGTGCAAGCCCCATTTCTGTAATGAGTGTCGTTAATGCTGCTAATGCTTGCTCTTCGTCTTCCCCCTCTACAGCAAGTGTAAATTGTGAACCTTGCTTTAAGGCTAATCCCATCACACCTAAAATGGATTTCAAATTAGCTGCTTTTTCTTCTGTGCGTATTTCAATAGATGAAGTAAACGGTGTTGCTTTTGCCACAAGCTGGCTTGCTGGTCGTGCATGAATACCTAAAGGATCGACTACTGTAAATTGTTGTGTTTTCATAATTTATTCTCCTCTTCTTGTAAGTCTGTTAAAACAATAACATTTGGATGTTTGGATAAAACAGTGGCTGGTACATCTTCTGTATAATCAGAAGACAGTAAGCGCTCTAACACCTCACGCTTAGCTTCCCCCACTGCGAGTAACAAAATGCATTTTGCACGCATAATCGATTGAATGCCCATTGTATATGCCTGTGTTGGCACTTCGTCAATGGAAGAAAAGAAACGCGCATTGGCTTGACGAGTGGATTCTTCGAGTGTCACAAGATGTGTTAAAGAAGCAAATGGCGTACCAGGCTCATTGAAGCCGATATGACCATTTTGACCGATACCAAGTAATTGGAAGTCTAATGGATATTGTTGCAATAATCCTTCATAGCGAGCTGTTTCCACTAGAGGATCTATTGCTAAACCATCCGGTAAATACGATGCTAGAAATGGTTTTTGGTTAAATAAATGTTTGTTCATATAATAGGCGTAGCTTTGCTTATGTGTTGCCTCAAGCCCGACATATTCATCCAAATTAAAGCTAATGCACTGTGAAAAATCAATATCTGTTTGACAAATTTTAGCATACAGCGGTTCCATTGTTCCACCAGTAGCTAATCCGAACGTTGTTGCGCCATTATTTTTTGCTTCCACGATGGTTGCTACTGCATGTGTATATAAATCATCCATTGAGGAAAATCTTTTTATTTTCACCACATATCCTCCTTTGTGCCTTAGAAATGAATGCGCTGACCATATTGATCAATGAGCGCATCGTTATTGTTTTCCCCTAAATTACTGCTACCAAACACGGGTATGCTTGCGCCCTGTGCATGCATCAGCTCAATGATTTGAGCAAATAAAGCATTTAATAAAGTTGCACCTAACACCGTTGATACAGGAGCATATTGCAACTGGTCAACGGTTAACACACCGTCGCCTAATGGCACATGCGTATTCAATACTTCATCTACTACTTGCTCTAAACGCTTGCCTGATGAATGGCGTGATGGCTGCTGTTGATATTCCAGCGACTGCAGTGATATGGTCAAAGCGCCTGCTTCCTTTGCAAAGATAGCCATATCAATGGGCACTGGATTATTAGCAGAGGTTGAAATGATGATACAAACATCTTGGTCATCAAATTGCAGCTGATCCTTATAGGAGGCTAAAAAAGCCTGTTTTTTTTCATTTTGTGAGGATTGCCGTGCACCCCGATGTAGCATTAACGATTCAATGTGTATGGGTTTGACAGGCACTAAGCCACCTGCTCGGTAGTAACATTCCTGTGCTAATAGCATGGAATGACCAGAGCCAAAGAGCTGAATGATGCCTCCCTGTGTGAGACGTTTAACAATTTGCTCGGCAATACGCATCAGTTGATTGCTTTCCTGTTGTGCCATCATTGTTAAATATCGATTAACTTGTTGAAAATAGGTATTCATGTTCTATCACCTTTTCATTTCCATCGTTTCATGCTAGATGTTTGCATAACTCCTGACATTAGTGTCCATCACCAGCTAGCATTGCATCATAGAAGACCTTGCCCGCCTTAATCGTTTGATGAAGCTTTAAATGTTCATCCAAAATTACCGCATCGGCATCATAGCCTTGCACAAGCTGTCCCTTATTACTTAGCTTCAATTGCTCTGCAGCATTAAAGCTGGACATTTTGACAAGCTCCTCCAGCGTACAATTCGTAATGTGACGCATATTCCGTACAGCTTGATCCATTTTTAAAATACTACCTGCTAAAGAACCATTCGATAAATGGGCGCCTGCCTCTGTTACATGTACTGTTTGACCACCTAAATCATACGCTCCAAATGGCATGCCCTTTGCGCGCATCGCATCGGTAATTAAAATCAGTCCGTCTGCTCCCTTTAAGCGATAGGCCATTTCCACCGCGCCTTCATGCATATGGATAAAATCAACAATCAATTCTGCCTTAATCGCATCTAGCAGCAGGACACCACCAACTACACCTGGATCTCGATGGTGGAATGGACGCATTTGATTGTATAAGTGTGTTCCCTGTGTGGCACCTAATTGAACCGCTTGTTGCATTTGCTCAAAGGTAGCATCCGAGTGACCAATGGAAACAATGACACCGCTAGCAGAAATACTTTGCACAGCTGCCATGCCATTCGGTTCTTCTGGTGCTAGCGTAATTTGCTTAATTTTATGGCCACTGATTTCCTGCCATTTTGTCCATCTATCCAAATCTAGCTCGACAATATATTCAAGAGGCTGTGCCCCTGCTCGCTGCTTTGAGACAAATGGCCCTTCGATATGAATACCTAGTACCTCCGCTTCGTCTGGCTGTGGCTGGAACTGCGCCACATTTTCGATAGCTCGCTCAATGTTGTCATAGCTTTGTGTCATCGTTGTGGCTAAAAAGCTTGTCGTGCCTTCTTTTAAAAGGGATTGGGCCATCGTATGAAGCCCTTCATCTGAAGCATCCATTGTATCCATTTGAGCGGACCCATGAATGTGCATATCAATAAATCCTGGCAATAAAAATTTCCCTGAACCATCTAGCTGATCTACATCATGAATATCGAGATGGGGAGCAATTTGCGCAATTTTACCATCCTTCATCCACACGTCTACCTGTTCATCTCGTCCATTGGCATTCACCACTGTGATATTTCGAATGAATAAACTCAAGAAAAACATCTCCTTCTTGAACAAGGGCTGTCGAAAAGGCATCCATTTGCAATAGCTCATTGCCTCTGTGTACCTTCGCTAACAGCCCCATTAGTCGTTACTTCTTCATTGTAATAATATTTGTTGAGCCTGCTCGTTGGTAGCCCGTTTTTTCAAGTGTAATCTCTTGCCCCATTAAGCTTGTAAAGACAACTGGTGTGATGACAGATGGTACTTGGCCTTCAATCTGTATGATGTCTGCTTTTAATAGCGCATCCCCACGCTTAATTTTTTGACCATCTGTAACGAACAGTTCAAAGCCTTCACCATTTAGTTTGACCGTATCTAAGCCAACATGAATTAATACTTCCATACCTGTATCTGATTTCAAGCCGATTGCATGCTTTGTTGGGAAAATCATTACTACCTGACCATCGAATGGTGCATAAACTGCTCCATCTGTCGGACGAATACCGAAACCTGGGCCCATCAAGCCTGCTGAAAATGCCTCATCTGGCACTTCTGTTAAAGGTAATAAATCACCTGTCATTGGCATCTCGAAATCACGGAATGTCATAGTCTCGTTCTTTACTGCCTCTTCCACGACAGGCTGTGCAGTAGGAAGTTCAGCGTTGGTTGGTGCTGGATTGCCTTTTTTCAAACGCTCTTTCATGGCCTCAGCTAAAAACTCTACAGATGTTCCAATAATTACTTGAACATTCGTTTTACTGATACGCATTACACCTCGTGCACCTGTTTGTTTCAGTGTTTTATCATCTACAACATTCGCATCCTGTACAGACAGACGTAAGCGAGTTGTACAGTAATCCACTTGCTGAATATTGTCTTTTCCACCTAATGCTTCAATTGTATAGTAGGCACGTAAATCGACATCATTAGAAATAGTAGCATTTACTTCGCCATCCTCTTCCTCATCGTCTTCACGTCCAGGTGTTTTTAAATCTAATTTTTTGATTAAAAAATAGAAAACAACAAAGTAAATTGCCCCAAAGCCCAAGCCTAACGGTAATAATAGCAATGGTTTATCTGCTAGCCCTAAGTTGAGCAAGTAGTCAATTAAACCTGCTGAGAAGCCAAAGCCGTCACGGAACCCAACAATATAGGCAACTGCAAGCGAAATACCTGTTAATACCGCATGGATACCATAAAGAACTGGTGATAAGAACATAAATGAAAATTCAATCGGCTCTGTAACCCCTGTTAAAAAGGCTGTTAAAGCGATGGATACGAACATCCCACCAACGATCGGACGTTTTTCTTTTTTCGCTGTAAAATACATCGCAAGACATGCTGCTGGTAAACCGAACATCATAATGGGGAAGAAGCCAGCTTGGAAATGTCCAGCTGATGTGTCTCCTGCTAGGAAACGATTGATATCCCCTTTCACGATTTCGCCTGCAGCATTCGTAAATTCACCGAAATCAAACCAAATAATCGTATTGATTACATGGTGTAGACCCACTGGAATTAATAGACGGTTGAAGAAGCCATACATTCCTACGCCAAGTGACCCTGCCCCGATCATCCAATTGCCGACAGCATCTATGCCACCTTGAATTGGTCCCCATACGATCGCTAAAATACTCCCTAAAATCGCCATGGTGATGGATGTAATAATTGGCACAAAGCGCCGTCCACCAAAGAATGATAACCATTCTGGAAATTTCACATTATAATATTTGTTATACAATAAGCCTGCCGTAATACCGGCAATAATGCCACCAAACACACCCATATTTAATTCTTCATTAACAGTTCCTAAAACGGCTATTAAAACAAGATGCGCAATTGCACCTGCAAGAGCTGCGCCGCCACTGCTATCGTGTGCCAATCCCATCGCAATACCGATGGCAAAAATAATTGGTAAATTCCCTAGTATGGCATTACCAGAAGCGGCCATAATACTAGCAATGTACTGGATTGCTTCATTCGGTACGGCCCCAAGCATATCCCCTGAACCTAAACGCAATAGTAATGCTGCTGCTGGTAATGTAGCAATTGGAAACATGAGCGACTTACCGATTTTTTGTAAGAAAGCAAACATTCATTATCCCCCTTTGGTATAGTTGTCTAGACCACTTTAGTAAAAAAAAAGCGTTTTCACTAAGTTGCTATTATTATAGGCGCAATTCAAAAAAAAATAAATACTTTTTTAATATTTCGTGATGTCAAACAAAAAAACCGCACCCTAATCCGAAATTAGGGCACAGTTCTTATTTAGCTTATGCCGTGACATCACGTTTCATAAAGGTTGAATAACTAATGACAAGGAAAACTAATGCGTAAATAGCAAGTACTGTTAGTGAGAAGGGCATCGTTACATCCGCAATGATGGAGCCTCCACCATGTTCATACTGTGTTAAATCAGAATGTGTTAGCCAAATATATTTGACGATGTCATATCGGCTTAAGAACATGACAATCATGCCGCCTGTAAAGGACAGGAACATCGTTAAACCGATTGCTAAGGAGCTTGAACGGAACACAGAACCTATCAAAAAGGCAAATAATGTAGACATCACAAAATCGCCACCAGATAATAGATAATGATAGGCTAAATCACCCCATACGCCCTTTTCAACAACCTGTTCATTGACGATTTCTAATTCGACACCTGTTCCCATGCCGAACAAGACTAAGCCGACGAGCGCACTTACCACCACGTTGACCACATACAATAATAAACCAAAGAGGAATGTTGTCAGTAATTTAGACGTTAACACTTTTGCACGGGACATTGGACGCGTTAAGAGCATTTTAATCGTCCCTGTTGAAAATTCGCTCGATACAATACTCGCTGCGGCAATGACTGTAAATAAAGTGACAAGCGTTAGCATGCCGCTTGTAAAGGACATAAAGCTCACAAGGCTACTATCCTTTTGACTTGGTGCATCATTAGCTAAACGATATTCAGAAATAGCCATCTGCTCTTGAAAGTATGCTTTATCTTCCTCCGTTAAATCTTCACCTGCTAGCCTCTCTTTATACGACTGAATGGCCTCCTGCTCTATGTCCTGCCAAGAGCCTTCTGTCGGGGATTTTACTTCATAATATTTTGTGATTCCAGCTGGAACAAGAATGACAAGAATCAGCATGGCCACCATTGCCCATGTTCCTTTTTTATGCCATAATTTCATCCACTCATTTTGAATTAGCTTCAGCAATTTGTCCGCCTCCAGTCATTTCTAAGAATTGATCCTCTAATGTTTTTTGATGTGGCTGTACAGCAAATAATTGAATACCCGCTTGGACTAGTTGTGTAGTCATGGCTGGGACATCCTCTTTCTTCATTTCCACCACATAGCCTTGATTCTCTGCTACAAAGTTAAAGTCACGCTGTTCCAGATAAGCAGACACCTGCTCTTTTGGCTGTGCCTCCACATAATAAAATGATGAGCTTTCATTGTGAATATCACGCAGATCAATCAGTTGCCCATTTTGGATCACGGCCACACGATCACACATCAATTCAATCTCAGATAATAAGTGACTTGAGACAAAGACGGATACGCCCTCTTCAGAAGCAATCTTACGCAGGTACATACGAAACTCACGAATACCAGCAGGGTCTAAGCCATTCGTCGGCTCATCTAAAATCAAAAACTTCGGTCTGTGCAATAGCGCCTGAGCTAACCCTAGTCGTTGTCTCATACCAAGTGAATACGTAGAGACCTTTTCATGGATACGATTTTCGAGCCCAACCTGTTGAATGACCTCCTGAATTCGTTCCTTCGTTACATTTTTATGCATACGCGCAAAATGTAGTAAATTTTTATAGCCTGACATAAATTTATACATTTCTGGATTTTCTACAATGACGCCAACCTTACTAATGGCTTCCTCATAATGATCCTTAAGTGAAAGACCATCGATGATGACATTGCCCTCTGTTGGATGCATAAGTCCTGTCATCATTCGGATCGTTGTTGTTTTCCCCGCTCCATTCGGTCCTAAAAATCCTGTAATTTGGCCTGGATATAAATCAATGTTTAACTGTTGAATTAATTGCTTTCCTCGAATCGTCTTCGATAAATTTTGCAATTGTACAATTGGTTCAGTCATATTTTTCACCCTTTCTAATCTATTTCGACTTGGCATAATGGCTTACTGACAAGTTTTTCTTCACCTTGAGCTGTCGATGTCTTTTACTGAAGGACGATAAAATCCTTTCATCCACTCGACCGCATCCTTATTGGCCACATCGCGTAATGTTTCCACTTCCTCATAGGCCGTAATAGAGCCCGCCTGCAATAAAATAATTTGATCTAAAATAGGCTCTACCTCATATAATTCATGTGTGGATAGCAAAATCGTTTGATTTTCGATATCCGTAAATTGAATTAAGCCTTTAATCAGCTGCTCTCTCACTATGGGGTCTAGCCCAGCAAACGGCTCATCCATGACATAATAAGGAACCTCTCGCCCAAGGGTTGCAGCCATTTTCATACGACCACGATTGCCCTTTGACAATTGGCGTAGCTTCGTGCCTTTATCTACCTGTAAAAATTGTGCAACGATACAGGCCTTATCATAGGAAAAATCTGCAAACTGAGAGGCATAATGCTGGAAGAGCTGTTCACCCGTGTAGTACTCAAAAAATAAATCCGTATCGGGCAAATAAGCAATTTGGTCAGCACTTCTACGTGTGACAGGCTCACCATCCAGTGTGACCTCACCAGCAGAGGGTCGCAGTAAGCCAGCTAATACCTTCATTAGCGTCGATTTACCACTACCATTTTCCCCTACAAGTCCAATGATTTGTCCAATCGGGAAGGAAAAGGTTAGATCCTGTAATATCGGCTTTTTCTTATATTGAAAAGATACATTTGATAGCTGTAACATCCCTTCACCTCACCCTTTATTTTTCAAAACCACAAGCATCTCTTCCTTCGAAAAGCCTAAAGCCTCAATCGAAGTTAAAAAATTTTCAGCTAGCTGGTTTTTCATCTCTTCCCGCAATAATTCAATGCGTTCCTCATTGCTCGTAATAAATGTACCCTGTCCTCGTTTGGTTTCCGTTATATTCATCGCCTCTAACTCCTTATAGACACGCTGCACCGTATTGACATTGACACCTGTTTCTACTGCATATTCTCGAACGGAGGGAAGTCGATCACCTAGCTGCAACTTTCCCTTCAAAATGTCCCCACAAATTCGATCGACAAGCTGGCTATAAATGGGTTTATCACGCGAAAAATCCATCGTCATCGTAAAACCACCCTTTCAAGCCACTTCGATGCTGCTAAAAAGAGCAGTAGCAGGAATAACGTAATGGCCACTTCCTCGACAATATAAATCGAGCCCAGCATCCATTCTATTGTCATCCCTTTCGCTTTTGGTAGGTACTGTTCAATATGGTGAAGCGAAACTTCTCCATGGAGGAAAATCGTTCGATACAGCTGACTCTCCGTCACCCGCACCCAACCAGCTGTCGTTAAATAAAACGCAACCATTGTCAACACAACCGAAAAACGACCGATTAGGCGCTTCAATTGCAAATAAAAAGCTAAAAAGAATAAAAGCACGATAAATAGCATTAACTGTAAAATCGTCAATATAATAACAATTATTACCAAAATTAATAAAATTTGTCCAACACTCGCAATTAGCTCCTCTTTCATATGGAAAATGGCTATACTCGTGAAAAGGGTATTAAAGAGGATATATCCTACTAACGAACAAACTAACTTTGCCCCGATAAGCTTCGTGATGGAGCTTGTTGAATGGAGCCAGCTCTCCTTTGCTTTAATATCCAATCGCATCGACGCTAAAAATTGTAAGATAGAATAAAATCCACCTAGAAAAAGGACGAGTATCGTAAAGGCAAATGCTAGTTGATGCTCATGTGCAAAGAGATCGACATACTGATGTAATACATAGGGAACGATCCAAGATAGCATAAGACCCATAAATATCCCTACTAGAAACCATGAGCGATAAAGTACCCATTCTTTTTTTAAAAGTCCTACAAAACTTTTCAATCACAACACCTCGTGTCATAGTGTACTAGTCACATATTACACTATGACTTTTTAGTTGGCAAGTGGCAAATACAAGAAAAAGGAAATTTCTATTGCTCAGGTCTTTCCTTCTAATCGTCTTCCATTATTCCTTTATCTATGCTTTACTCTTTATAGGATAATATTGGATATTAGGAGGGCGCTTATGAAATTTATTCTTATCTTTGGACCACAAGCAGTTGGGAAGATGACTGTTGGACAGGAATTAGCTAAAATAACAAATTTGAAGCTTTTTCATAATCATATGACGATTGATTTAGTGGGACATTTTTTTGATTACAGCACGAAAGAAGGAAAAAGATTAGTAAATTTGTTTCGTCAGGAGATATTTGAAGAAGTATCAAAGAGCGATATGTATGGCATGATTTTTACTTACGTTTGGGCATTTAATCTACAAGCTGACTGGGATTATGTGAATCAAATCTCGCAGTTGTTCGAGTCCAGAGGTGGTATTGTTTACTATGTGGAACTTGAGGCTGATTTCGACGAAAGACTTGAACGTAATAAAAGTGATAACCGACTTGTACATAAGCCATCCAAAAGAGATATAGAATGGTCCGAGGCTGACTTAAAAATAGCAATGGAGCAGTACAGATTGAATTCTTTAGAAGGTGAGATTCCTTATTCAAATTATATCAAAATCAATAATACAAATTTGAGTGCACCAGAAGTGGCGAAAATCATCAAGAAAAGCTTTCATTTCTAAATTGATAAGAAGCCTCTGTTATTTATTTGTATCTACACATTTTTTAAAGGAGGTATTCATCTATACAAAACAGAATATATGGATAGCACTCTAACACTAAGCGTAAGGTGGTACTGGAATGGATAAAAGAGTAGTCTTTGACTTTGAAATTGACTTTACTAATGGTGGTGGCATACAGGGGCAGGAATTCCGCCTTGATATTGAAGGAGATGACATATCGGATGAAGAGCTAGCCAAGTATATTGTGGAAGATATGAGGTTGCTCATGGTTGGCAAGGTAACAATCCTTAACAAGAAAATTATTAAGGAAAAACATAAACGAAAACCGCTTGATGAGCAAGAAAGGACATGAAGCTCGTGAAGGCGATACTATTTGATTTAGATGATACCTTACTTAATCGAGATCATGCTGTCGATAACCTGTTTCATCGTATGCTAGAAAAATACTATGGAGCTGTTGAGCATTCCGTAAAAACTGACATGTTGCAACAATTTAAAGAATACGATAAAAAAGACTATGGCTATGCCGATAAAACAAATGTTTTATCATCGTTTTTTGATGCGTTTCCACCAACCTTTCAACTGCCTCGCCATGACATGCAAGATTTTTGGAATCAGCAGTTTCCATATTGCTTTTCTATTAATCAACATACGCTGAAGGTTATCCAAACAATGAAGAAGCATGTACAGGTTGGCATTATCACAAACGGCTCAACTCAGCGACAAAAGGCTAAAATCACGCATACTGGCTTAGCGAGTTACTTTGATGTTGTCATTATTTCTGAGGAAGTAGGATTTACTAAGCCTGACAAACGCATATTTGAATTAGCCTTAAATCAGCTTCATGTACAACCAGAAGAAGCCCTATTCGTTGGGGATGACCTAGAAAAGGATATTGCTGGTTGCCAACAGGCAAAGATGAAGGGCATATGGTTCAATCCTCATCAACTCACGAATCCTACTGACATCAAACCAGATGCCGAGATTCATTCATTTGATCAATTAATAAAAGGAAGAGCCCTGTTTAACTAGGACTCTTCCTTTGACTGTTAGACCATTTTCCCTACTACTTTTACCTTTAATCTTGTTGCATTTTCTGGATGATACGCTAGAGGGGTTTCTTCTACTTCCACTAGCTCAATCGTATCCTCAAGAGCACCTGCTAATACGGCTTGTTTCACAGCCTTGTTTTGTGCATCCTTTAAGGATTCCTGACGTGGTTCTTTGGAATAAATATAAATTTGCTCATATTGACCACTAATTTGCGCAATGGAGGCACCGATGGCATTCGCTACACCACCGTATTCAGATTTTACAATAGTAGAAACGCCACGAATTTTGTCTGGCACAATGATTCCACCGCCGCCCACTAAAACCAGTGACACATCCTCTGAGGAGGTTTTCATTTTATCAATCGCCTGCTCCAGTAAGGAAGAAATTTCTTCTTGAACAGCTTTGGCAAATGCTTCATCAATATGGGCAACTAACGTGGAATCGCCTACGTCTGCTAAGCCTAAACGGACAGCGATATCCGTTGTCGTTAAGGTCGAGCCACCAAAGACAAGGGCCTCTTCACTAATTTTATAGCCTACACTATCTGGCCCAACAGTAATTTTTTCGCCGTTCACACGAACAATACTACCACCGCCAAGTCCTACTGAGATAATATCGGGCATTCTGAAGTTTGTACGGATGTCCCCCACTTCTACTGCGACAGAGGATTCTCGAGGGAAACCATCCTGTAATACGCCGATATCGGAAGTCGTCCCCCCAACGTCCAATACCATTGTGTTTTGAATTTGGGATAAATACGATGCCCCACGAATACTATTCGTTGGTCCACAGGCAATTGTTAAAATCGGGAATTGCTTCGCATAGTCGATGGACATTAATGTACCGTCATTCTGGCATAGATATACTGCTACATCAAAAATACCTTCTGCTTGCAACGCCTGTACAAAGCCCTGTGTTGTTGTCTCGATCACCTTACATAATGCCGCATTTAGAATCGTTGCATTTTCACGTTCAATTAACCCGACAGAACCAATTAATGAGGAGCAGGAAATCGGGAATTCCTCACCATAGACCTCCTGTATCCATTCACGAACCTGCAATTCTTGATCGTTTTTAATAGAAGAAAAGACGCCGACAATCGCAATCGATTCTACTTGACCACGCCATTCCTCTAATAGCTTTGTAATTTCCTTCTGATCGAGCGCACTTAATAATTGACCATCATATTCATAGCCACCATGTGCAATGGCATAATTACCTGATAATTTATCAATCATATCGGCTGGCCAAGCTGTATAAGGCAGTACAGAGGCCGTCGCTGGATAGCCTAATCGAATAACACCGACCTTTGCTAGCTTTTTACGTTCAACAATCGCATTGGTGCATTGTGTCGTTCCTAACATTGCATGAGTAATTTTTGCTTTATCGATATTTGCGCCCTCTAGTAATTGTTGCAGAGACTGTTCAATACCCGTTTTAATATCTAAGCTTGTTGGTGATTTCACACTGTAAATGAGCTGACTATTATGGTCTAAAAGGATGGCATCTGTGTTTGTTCCACCTACATCAATCCCAATTTTATACATGCTCTGCTACCTCCTTTTTCACCAATTCCTCAATTGGCGTATACTCATATTCATAGCCAAAGTATTTGGGTCCAGCCGTTTCAATGCCTTTTGCTGTACGCCATTTTTCATGTGCTGGTAAGCCAATTACACGTACACGTTTGCCGTATTTTAGACTTTCTGTTGTAACAGGCAATAAGGTTTCATAATCCACCAAGCAAATTAAGTCTGGTGTCATCGCAACAACCTGTTCGTTTTTCTCCGCTAATAAGTTTTCGTTTTGGAAATGAACCTTCATTTGATCATTTTTATAAGATTCAATACCTTCAAGATTCATTTTACCTAGGTTAAAGCCACCCTTTGTTTCACGAATAACATCTACTATTTTTCCTTGGAAAAGCTCATATCCTTTCACAAGCTTTAAAAGATTTTGTAGCTTATCGTTCACCTCTTGATCTTTCGAGGCAATAATTTCACCGATTTTTTCAGAAAGCGTCACAATATGATGTACACCGCTTTGTTTAATTTGGGCACCCGTTGTTGGGTAGAGGCTCACTAATGAACTAGCGCCCATTTCCACTGTTGCTGTTCGTGCGATACGCTCTGTCCATTTATTATCAATCGTTTCAAAAATACCAATATTCCCTTTTTCATCTGTGATGGCCATTGGCGTTGCCGAAATCCCATCTAAGTGGAATGTCACCATTTGTAATTCTGGGAATGCACGTCCCATACCATCACAATCAATCAATGGTAAGCCAAGCTGTGCAGCTACTACGATGGGAATCATCGAATTGACCCCACCCGCTTCCATTGGATAGGTGCCTGCAATTTTTTCCTTGCCCAAATATTGTGCGAGCTTTTGGAAAACTTTCACGAACTCATCGCCACGTGGGAATTTCTCTACTAAAACCGATGGTGCTCCCATCATCGCGGCTGGAATGAAAAAGTCATCATCTGCAATTTCATCTACAGAATACAGCTTCACAGGCCCATTTTTTTCGATGGCAGAAAGCGCCATTAATTTCCCAATGTAGGGATCGCCTCCCCCACCTGTTCCTAGAAATGCTGCGCCAATGGCAATATGTTCAATAGCGGTTTGATCTAAATATCTCATCTATGTTCCTCCAATATGACCGTTTTTTGTACAGATACACGATAGCCAACATAATAAATCACGAATGAAATAATAATGCCGATCATCGGTTGGTTTGGTAGTGCTGGCAATGCAGGGAATAAGGAGAATACCACTGGCATACAGGCAATCACAGCTCCTACTAGCCAAGAAAATACCCCTAATCGATTAACCCCTTCAACTTCATGCCAGCTATCTGTTTTGCCTTTATGAATGACCCAGTAGGACGCAATCATCACCCCTGCAACAGGTGGAATCATCGCCGATAAAATTGACATAATCGGTGTAAAATAATTTAAAATCCCCACAACGGCTAAGATTGTGCCAAGTGTACCCGCCACACCAATTGCTAATCGTTCTTTGTTTTTGGCAACATCGAATACATTAATTAAGGCAATACCACCTGAAATCGCATTGACCAAGTTGGTTTTCCATGTCGCTAAAATCAGACCAACTCCACCAATAAAGGGTGTTGCGATATGCAGAAAGACTGCGGTAATATCACTTGTTTGATAGGCAATCGTTAATACAGCTCCCACAGCAATCATCAGCACACCTGCTGGAATAATCCCTAATGTAGCGGCTTTGAAAACATCTGAACGTTTTTTGGAAAATTGCGAATAATCACCCGCTATAACAGCCCCTAATGCAAAGGACCCAATCGTTACAGCTAAACCATCCATAAAGCTCATATTGCCTTGAGGGTGATAATCCCGAATGAGCTGTAGCTGCTCGCCAGTTAATGTTTGACCTAAACCGTACAGGCAAATAATGACGAGTAATGGTACAGCAATATAGCTTAAAATACGTAACACTTTCATACCATAAAGAGCCGATACGACCATGACCATACCACTTAGGAATGAAGCAAGAGGAATGGGTATATTCAAATGATAGATAGCTAATAAATTCGCTAAGGCAACGCCACAAACATTGGCTTGAATGCCAAACCACCCTAAGCAAGCAATGGCTAAGATAATGGATAATATTGTACGAGAGCCTTTTTTACCAAACACCTGCCCTGCGATATGGACAGTGGGTTTTCCTAAATCACTGCTTTGCATGCCTTGCAATACCATGATGAATACGACAATGGCATAGCCTACAAAAGCGACAGCCAGTGCCTTTGATAAACTCATATTGGTAATCAGTGCGTTACCTACTAATAAACTAGGGATACAAATCATGGCACCAGCCCAAATAATGCCTAAGCTATACCAAGATTGACCTTTGTTTTCATTTTGCATGTGACTCCCTCCTTATTGGGGTGATGGATTAATGTTTTTAATTATAAAAGAAAGGAAGGGCACGAGTCTTTTGCGTAAATGAAAAAAATAATCTGAAATTTTGTTCAAAATGACAAAATTTCAGATTATTCTAATCATTAATCAATCGATATAGCATGCAAGCCATATAGGCATCATAAAATTCCGAGTACACGGTAACATCCGTGCCAATCAGCTCACTAATTTTTTTAATGCGATATTTCACCGTGTTTTTATGAATATAAAGGAGCTCTGCACAGCGCTCCACACTAGCGTTTGCATCTAATAAAAAGGTTATCAATGTCTGCAAGGCATCCTGATCACGTAAAATGGGTTCTATCACAGACAAGTATTCCTCAATCATTTCCTCGCCCTGCTTACTGACATCAATGGCCCTTTTCATAGAGCGAACTTCCGCTGCTGTAAACAATTTTCGCATTGGGTAAATGGTATGAGCCTTGTCCCCCACCTGATTGACCAATTGATACATTTGACGAACAGACTTTGTATTTCTCATTTTAGGTGCATAAACAATTTCTGCGATTTGTGCATCATACTGGGTCGTTTCACTATATTCGATGGCAATTTCAAACTCATGATGCTTATAAAAGCAATTCCCTACCAGCACGATCATACAATGGTCAATGCATTGGATCACTCTTGTTTGATAATACTTGGAAAGCTGTTCTTCCAATTCATCGCGAATTCTTTTTTCGTCTGCTAAATCATGCATGTAGACAAGCCACATCATTTGAATGGCGGAAACATCAATATGAAGGAGATTGGCTAACCGTCTCATTTTCTCCCCTTCATCATTAATAATGGCTTTGACTAGGGCGTATTCACTTACCTCATCATGCTTATCTCCCCATAAATTTATGGCTACTTGTACAACCTCACTTACCTTTTCAATCGTCTTAGCGGGCAGTTTTGTATTTTCCTTTATTAAGAATAAAAATAGCGGCTCGCCATTTTTTTGATGCACTCTTTTATAGTCCACGACACAAGAGACATCACTTCTTTGTAGCTCTAGCTTGCCCGTTTCTCGATGGAAATTGGATTGAGAGCATTCTTCAATCACATTCGCCACATCTAATGATGAATTTCGAGGCCACATCACCTGGTTCACAATTTCAAACTGACTATTCGTGAGCACGATATTGGCTTTCAAACGATCCGAAAGCATTTTCAGTGTAATTTCAACACTTCTTAAATGCTCAGGCAGTAACGATACCTTTTCTAATGTCTCTTTGACAAAATGATCATTTACGCCTTGATTACTAACGATGGCTTCCATGACCTCATAAATAACCTCATTGTAGCGCAGTGAATAATCATTTCTTGGCATACAAATGATAATAAACCCTTGCGCCTCCGCTAACGTCAGCACTTCTTCTGGAATATCGGGCAATACAATGCCGACATAATACAAAATCAGACCTAGCTCTCCTAAATCATGTAAATGCTGAATCGTTTCACATTGTTGCTCCACGCTATCTCGAATGGAGTAAAAAGAGCTAATGACAAGCTCCTCTGCATACCATTCCTCCTGCACACGGTTAATAATTTTCGAATAAAAATCAACATTCGATACCTCTAGTACAGATAAGGATGATACGGTACGATGCAGATTATCTGTACCCGTTAACACCTCTGCCCCTCGAAAGGATGGCAATTGTAATAATTCATTGACCGTTACCCCATGTTCCACCACCACTTTTCTTTACAACTCTTTTGAAGAAGAATACCATATCCCCTACTATCTTTCAAAATACAGTTTGCTCTCTATTTTAACTGCTAGCCTGATAGTGTTAAAATAATAATTAAATGGAAAAGATTAGAGAGGAAAATGAGAATGTCTAATCAGACAAAGAAAGAGACAACAGTTGGTACAAAAATCCGACAAAGCCTACAGGCAGATTGTCAAAGCTGTTTTGGTTTATGCTGTACCGCTTTAAATATCGTGGCTTCCAGCGATTTTGCGATTAATAAGCCAGCAGGCACGCCATGTCCTAATTTGCAGGGTGACTATAGCTGTCACATTCATAGCCAGCTGAGAGAAACAGGCTTTAAGGGCTGTACCGTTTTTGATTGCTTAGGCGCAGGACAGCAGGTTTCACAGGTGACATTTCATGGACAGGATTGGCGACATTCTCGTGAGCATGCTAACAAGATGTTTCGCGTTTTTCCCATCATGGAACAGCTTTACGAAATGATTGCTTATGTAGCGGAGGCATTATCCTATCAGGTGGATAATACGCTTTATGAGCAACTCCTAGCCCAATTGGAGCTGCTACAGCAGACAACAGCACTAGAGGCTGATGCCTTATTAGCACTGGATATGGTAGCGATTCGTATGCCGATCAATGCACTATTGCTCCAAACAAGTGAGCAAATTCGTCAGCTTAGCGTAAAGGGAAAGACTGCTAGCAAAATGAATCAGCGTGGAGCTGATTGGATGGGCAAAAATTTAAAAGGCAAGGATTTACGAGCGACTGATCTAAGGGGGAGTTACTTAATTGCAGCTAATCTTCAAAATGCGAATTTACAAGGAGTTGATTTCATCGGGGCCGATTTACGAGATGCCAATTTGCGCGGTGCTGACCTTTCGACAAGTCTGTTTTTAACTCAAATGCAGATCAATGCCGCACAGGGGGATCGTTCGACTAAATTACCTTCCTATATTAAACGACCAGCCCATTGGCATTAAAAAAGGTAGATGGCGTTTTACGGTCATCTACCCTTTTTCATTAGGCTTGTTTCTTTTTATAAAGCACAGTCGCTGCCACTAACACGAGTAAAATAGCTTGGCCAATGATCGTTTCCACTGTTGGATAAAAACCAATGAAGCTAATAACAGGTATGCCATCAACAATGGTTGTGGACAGATTATCTGTGAGTTGCAATGTGTGCAGACTGACACCAATAATTTTAAAGGCTAAAACGTAAATTAAAACGGTTGCTACTGCAAAGAATTTATGAATGGGAATTTTGCCACTTGCTTTAAATAACACGACTGCCAGTACAGCAAGAATGACCAGTGCCACTACAATTCCAAGAATAAACTGCGACGTTTCCATTTTTGGTGCAATCCCCGCATAAAAGACCAGTGTTTCTGCACCTTCACGGAAGACCGATAAAAAACTAATCATAGCCATCGCAAAAATAGAGCCACTCGAAATGGCATTGCCCATTTGTTTGGAAATGTAGCGGTTCCAGCTGACTACACTTGATTTGCTATGCAGCCAGATACCAACACCGATCATCATCGCTGCAGCAACTAACCCTACATACCCTTCCATTAATTCTCGATTCGTATCAATCGTTGCTGAATTCAAAATCGTCGACATAAGGATGGCAGCAACGGCTGATAATAAAACGCCGACAAATGCGCCAACATAGATCCATTTGCGCATCTTGTTCTGTCCTGATTTATTGAGGAATGACACTAAGGCTAAAATAATGAGTAATGCCTCTAGCCCTTCACGTAGTAAAATTAACGCAGCGTCCCAAATAGTGTAATCGGAATCCCCCTGAATCAGCTCAATTTCAGTACGGAAAGCATTTAATTTTTTTGTAATTGCTTGCTGATCGACGTTGGATTTTAATAAGTCGCTCGCAATAATCGGCATATCACTTTCGATTTTCGTATAAAGACTACCATTACGTGTGGAAATTTCAATTTCTACACTTGGCCAAATGGTAATAAACTCTCGTATTTTATCAGAAGCCGCCTGATAATCACCAGCATCTACAAAGTCCTTTGCCTCATCGATATAAGCAATCAATGTTGCTAACGAATAGTCCCCTTCAACCACTTCAGCTGTTTCTTTACCAGCTACAAAATCCTCAATCGTTTGCTGTAAATCTGCAAATTGCGATTGCATCAGGGCGATATCTGGCGCCTCTGCCGAAATGGCAATACGGAGAAACGCCATTTGTGTTTCGATTTGCCCATACATCGCAATACTTTGCTCACGCACAGGTCGCTCATTTTTATTCCATTTAATATTAAAATCCTTGTAGGCTTCCTCAATGGCCTGAATGTCACCACTTGCTAAAGCTTTTTCAAAGTCTGCCATAATCGGCTTAAACTTTTGCCCAAACTCTGCTCGCTGTGCCGCTTCATCCACTGGATTTTCAAGCTTTTCTAAGGCACGCAATGCATTCGACAGTGCTGATAGCGCCTCTAAACGCTCGTCTTTGGATGTCGCTTCAGTAGCTTGCGCAAGGATTTCATCAACCTTTGTTTTGGCTTCTTTTTGCTCTGAAGAAACCTTAGCCCAATCCGCAGCAAATTGTTCAAGTGCCTGCTTGGCCTCCGCCTCTTTATCCTGCTTTGTATTCATCAATGCATCACTAATGGCAATATAGAGATGACTATAGGATTGTGCAGCTTGCACAGGTAGAGCTAAAGTCAGAATTAAGGCGATTATGATACTACAGCGCGTTAAAAAGTGCTTCACCTAAATAACTCCCCTTTTGTACACCAGGGAAGCATGCAAACACGGCACTGCCTCGATGGGTAATGTACTCATTCATTTTATCCATACGCCCTAAGCTATTTTGGATCGTTGTAAATTGGGCTGGGTCTTTTTGAAAAGAGATAAAGATAAGGCCCGCATCATGGGCTCCTGTATTGGACATCACGCCCGATGCATAGGAATAAGAGCGTCGCAAAACACGCGCACCTGATTTCCGTGCCAAATGCACATGTGATGTATCAGGCATAACATAATTGCCCTTATCATCCTTTGCCTCTACATCAAAATCATCGAATTCCTTTGTTTTGCCAAATGCTGCGCCACTGTCACGATAACGACCAAATGTAGCCTCTTGATCTTTCAGTGATGTGCGGTCCCATGTTTCAAGATGCATTTGAACTTTTCGCGCGATTAAATAAGAGCCGCCCTTTAGCCAGCCTTTATCCACCCACACGACCTCATTTAAGTCTTTTTCATCTGTAATGGCTGGATTTACCGTACCGTCCTTGAACGCAAAGAGGTTTCGAGGTGTCCCACCACCTGCTGGGAACGAGTTGAAGCCTGCCTGTGACCATTTAATCTCCACTTTACCCGAAGCAGCTCGTACGAGATTACGCACAGCATGGAAGGCCACCTGCGGATCATCTGCACAAGCCTGAATACACAAATCACCACCTGTATATTCTTTCTGTAGCTGATCTTTAGGGAAATGTGGTAAATCCTTTAGCTCTGCTGGTTTTACATGTTGCATCCCGAGTTTATCGAATAATGAAGGCCCGACACCAAAGGTAATGGATAGATTAGCAGCATCTAAGCCCTCTGCCTCTCCTGTATCCCCAGTGGGCACTCTTGTATTCGTCGAAACATCAACCATGACTTCACCATTCATTAAACGCACAACAAGAGGTGTCCATTGCTGGAACAACTCTTGTAGTTCCTTCTTCGATGTCACTAGCACATCTAAAGAAGCAAAATAAATATTCGTTTGAACAGGTGTCACGATACCCGACTGATGCTTGCCATAGAAATTGACCTTATTGCTAGCCGTCGTGCTATCTGCTACTGTCTCAAAGACATCATAGCCCATTGCTTTCATGACACCACCCAAGCCAGAGGCACCGATGGCAACACCTGCCACACCGATGCCTGTTAGCTTTAACATATCACGTCTAGAGATTTTTTTATTAATGAATTTTTCTTCATTTGACGTTGTCATTTTTTATGTTCACTCCAAAATGATCCCCATTTGACTTAATGGTTCTCCAAGCTGATTCACTGCTGCCGCAAGTGCTTTCGTGTTTTCTTCCGTTAATTCCTCGTAGGATACGTAACCACCATCAGCCGTTGCATGTTGTGCCAATAAATCGTCCACTGCTTTGAATTTTTCATCAAGTGTTGACACTAATGCTGAATCTTTCGCTTCTAATTTTGAACGTAAAATTTCAAAGATTTTTTCTGCGCCTTCAATATTTGCTTTAAAATCATACAGGTCTGTATGAGAGTAAATTTCTTCCTCACCTGTAATTTTAGATGTTGATACTTCGTTTAATAAATCGACTGCACCTGTAATCATTAAGTCAGGTGTCACTTCAACCGTTTGCACAAGGGCATGTAATTCCTTCGCATCTGCAAGCAGTTGATCTGCTACAGCCTCATAGCCTTTTGTTGTATTCTCTTCCCATAGTGCATACTCAAGTTTATGGTACCCTGACCATTCTTCCTCACCTTTACCTTCTTCTTGGATGTCCGCTAAACGTCCATCAATACGAGGGTCAAGATCACCAAAGCTTTCCGCGATTGGCTCTGAACGTTCAAAATACATACGCGCTGGCGCATAAGCCGCTTTTGCTCCCTCAATATCGCCTGCCTTAAATAGATTCACAAACTTCTCTGTATCTAGTAAAAATTGATCCATTTGCTCTAACGCAAATTGTTGATAGGCTGATAGTTCAGCAGATAAATCCACCTCTTGTGTTGCTTGCTCTGCCTGCTCTGTTGCTGGCTTGTCCTCTTTTTTTACTTCTTCTGTATTGCCACAGCCAGCCATTAAAATGCCTCCTGCTACTAATACCGACAAAATTGATTTGTTTTTCATACTTCTTACCTACTTCCGAATTAGTTTATATTTGTGATGATAATGATTATCAGCATCCATTGCAACAACTATTTTTTTAATTAGAAAAAAACGTCATTTTTCAGTTGATCTTTACAAACAACTAGAAAAAAGACGTTTTTTCCACAATATAATGATTCTAATCTACAAAATTTTTGCTTGTTTCAAATTTTCATGCTTTCCATGTAAGAAGTAATAAAGCACAATCGACACTAAAATGACAAAGACCATCGAAAAGAAAATCGAGCCGTAGCCCATAGAAGGTACAAATAAGCCTAAGAAATAAGGCCCGACACCTAAGCCTAGATCATAAAAAATAAAATACGTAGATGTCGCAAGTCCTAAACGCTCATTTGGTGTTACTTTGATGGCAATCGCCTGCGCCACTGAGTTGAAGTTCCCATAGCCAATTCCGATACAAGCCGCAGCGATTAAAAAGGCGATCGTAGTTGTTGCTGAGCTAAAGGCATACATGCCAATTGCAAACAACACTAAGCAAGGATAAATAATAATATTCGCCCCTCTTGTATCAAGCAATTTCCCTGTAAATGGACGTGTCGCCAAAATAACAATGGCATAGATAATAAAGAAGTAGCTACCTGCTGATACTAAATCTAGCTCCTTTGCATAAAACGTCATAAATGACATGACACCTGAATACGCAAAGCCAATCACAAGTGCCACAAAGGCAATCGGTACTGCGCGCATTTCAATAAAGTTCGTCACTTTAAAGCCAGCCTTCACAGCTGTATCCTTCGCTTTTTTCGGTGCATCTGGCACGGTCACCATGAAATACATAAAGAAACAAATAATAGCTAAAACAGAATCGACTGCAAAGATCATACGATAATCTTCAAACAGCTGTGTTAATAATATGCCGACAAATGGGCCAATGGCTGTGGCTAAAATCGCACTTAGGCTATAATAACCAATCCCTTCCCCACGACGCTCTGCTGGTAAAATTTGTGCAATAATCGTACCTGTAGCTGTACTGGCAATTCCTAGTGCAATCCCCTGTATTAAACGATTGATCATCAGCAGCGGTAGACTGCCTGCTATAAAATAAGACATCGTTGACAACATAAATAATAGCAGTCCGCAAAATAATGTTTTTTTGCTACCCCAGTCACCAATAATACGCCCTGTCCCAAGACGTCCTAATAGTGTCCCGATAATAAAAATACTCGATACAAGCCCTGCTGTACTTGTAGAGGCATTAAAATGCTCCACCGCATAAGCCGCAATCGTCACCATTAATAAATAAAAGATTAACGTAATGGTAAAATTAATAAGTGAGACAATTAAAAAATCCTTTGTCCATAGTTTCTTTCTGGTTGCTTCCACGTTACTCTCTCCTATTGATTGATATTCATACAAATTCTTGCTAAAACCTGTGTCGCAATGTCAATATCTTGCTTAGGCACACCTGCCAGTGCCTGCTCAAAAAACGGACTCAAATGCGACTTTATTTCCTGCACAAGCTCTTCTCCATGCTTTGATAGGTGTACAAGCTTTTCACGCTTATCCTTACCTGCCATCGTTTCCACATAGCCCAGCTCCACAAGTTTATGTACAAGCTTCGTGACACTTGGCTTCTCTATAGACATGAAGTTCGCGATATCTACAAATGAATGTGGCCCCCTATCATTCAAGAAACGAAGCACTGCCCACTGCGAGCTATATAACTGATAGGGTTCAAGCTGTACATTCAGCTGATTAATAAATGGCCGATACATTAAGCGGTACTGATTAAAAAATTCCTGTTCAATTGTCACACTATCACTTCCTTTTAAACTAGTTAGCCTAGCTAACTATATACCTAAAAACTCTATTTGTCTAGTAGGAAATAAGCGAACCCTCGCTTAGAAAGGAGGTGGATTCAGCGTACTTTTCGGAGACTCCATCCCTCATCTTGATGCGTGTATCCGCCACTTTCTCTGCTGTATCCTCCACTTCTCGCGTTCTATCCGCTACTTTCCCTTCTCTATCCACCTACTTATTGCGTATCCTCCACTTTCTCTGTTGTATCCTCCACTTCTCACGTTCTATCCGCTACTTTCCCTTTTCTATCCACCTACTTATTGCGTATCCTCCACTTTCTCTGCTGTATCCGCCACTTCTCACGTTCTATCCGCTACTTTCCCTTCTCTATCCACTAACTTATTGCGTATCCTCCACTCTATCCACCTCAAAAACTATGAAAGCAACTCATTCAGACCGCTTGAATGAGTTGCTTAGTTTTTAAAATCCTTATTCCATAATCCAGTACTTCCTATGTTTTTTGACACCTTCTGCTTGCAAAGGGAGTTGCTGTAACAACTTGTACGCTAAATCGGGCGAGTCAATGCCAAAGAATTCGCGGAAGCTTCGATTGGTTACCTGCTGCCCGACTAGTAATCGGTAATCTTCCAGGGTTCGCATCAGCGCTTCTCGATCCACCAATCCACAGCGTGGGCAAATCCATTTTTTATAGTGATACTTTAATCGCTGTCCCGTACCACATTGTGGACATAACACACCTTTCACCATTTCCTGAAGCGGCAGCTCTACCTCTTTTTTCAACTTCGTGTGTAGGGATAATAGAAGGTTCGCCAATCGTAAAAGATCTACGCTTTCTCTAGGATGATGCCGCTCTATCCATTTTTGGAAATAAAATCGTAACCCTGTCACATGAAATATAGGTTGCCCCTCAAACCCCTTTGTTAAAATGCCATTTTTCGTTGCCAGTACAACCGCATGAACAACAGGTAAATCGATACG
Organism: Lysinibacillus sp. PWR01; assembly: GCF_043359455.1. Lineage (NCBI taxonomy): Bacteria > Bacillati > Bacillota > Bacilli > Caryophanales > Bacillaceae > Lysinibacillus > Lysinibacillus sp. PWR01. Next base: position 48,088 of record NZ_JBHERJ010000074.1, read on the forward strand.
TTCTCGCTGGAACAGTTTTTTCATCCAAACCACATGTCGCTCCAGCTGAACAAATGGATTAGCCATTCCTTCCACCGTGCCATCCATGGTCGTACGTGTAAACTGTGCAAAAGAGGCATCATATGAGAGATTTCCTGTTATATTTTTGATTTCTAGGATGAGTAAAAAATGGGGACAGAGAAAAATGGTGTCCATTTGATGGGTAGAGCCGAAGCCATTCGTGGTTTGAAAATCATGGAGAAAATAATGGGGGGTTGGTAAATCGATCTCAAGCCATTCTGCATCGACACGCTGTTCGCCAGCAAGCCCTGCTTGGACACGGCTCAATCGTTCACTATAATAGGCGTAGTCATTTTGCGTCTGCGGCAATCTTCGTAGCATCACCTCTAGTATTTTCTGTGAATCCGATGGTTGTCGTGCTAATAGAATCATGTATTCACCTCCTGCCCTGATTATATAAAAAAAGAACCTCAACAAATGAGGTTCTCAAAAACTTAAAAGATAGATATTGCAAAATCAATTTTTCACAATTTTTAGTAGATCGAAAGACTGTTCTTTGGAGCAACAACTAACGTTTGCTAATACGTTTCTACACATTCTTCCGCAATAAATACAGGAAGTAGGGTGCGCCAATAAACGCAACAACAATACCAGCAGGAACTGTTGCACTTGCAATGGCTACACGCCCAATGGTATCAGCCAGCATTAGCAAGCTTGCACCAATGAATAAGGTCAGTGGTAAAAAGAATTGATAGCGCGGGCCAACAAGCTGTTTCGCAATATGCGGAGCCATCAAACCGATGAAGGCTACACCACCTGTTACCGATACAGCAGCTGCCGCTAGCGCAACGGCGACAATTAATAATCGCAAACGTTCTCGCCCAATATTCATACCGAGGCCGACTGCTGTTTGCTCCGTCATGGCCAAGACATTTAACACATTCGCTTTATAGAAAATGTACGGGATACCCAGTACAAGCCAAGGCACTAACGCCCAGAAAAATGGCCAATCTGTGCCCCACACATTTCCGGCTAGCCATTGTGCAATAAATTGTACATCACTACGCTCAGCAGAGGAAATTAACACCATCATGACCCCTGATAAGGCGGATGCTACGCCAACCCCTACTAAAATAAACTGCACAGGATGTACGCCCTTATTTCGTTGATAAGAGAAAAAGTAAATGCACAGGGCTGTCACTAAGGCACTACAAAAGCCGACAATCGGTAAAATATAGGCAAAGTGAGGAAGGTCGCCATTTACTAGCAAATAAAAGACTGTGATCCCAACACCTGCCCCGGCACTAATGCCAATAATCCCTGGGTCCGCTAAATCATTGCGGGTCACGCCCTGCAATACGGCACCCGCCAGCGCTAATGCCATACCCGCAGCCGCTAGCACAAACATTCTTGGTAAACGAACGGAAAATAGCACGAACGACTCTTTAAAACTACCATCGCCCAACAAGGTCGGGATAATTCGATCAAAAGATACGGATGCGGCACCTAATGAAATCCCCATCACAAAAATGAATAAGGTGACCACTAGCCAAATGAACAACCATTTCCGTTGTTTTTTTCGACCTTCTTTAAACAAATTGACGTCCTCCCTTCCGCACTAAGAGTAGGAAGAATGGAAGACCTATAATCGAAATAATGGCCACAACTGGCGTTTCATAAGGTGCGTTAATCATGCGACCTGCAAAATCAGCCAATACCATAAACCAGCCACCTACAATGGCGCTCATTGGTAAGACAAAGCGATAGTCTGTCCCTACAAACGCGCGGACAATATGCGGCACCATTAAGCCAACGAAAGCTAGATTCCCGACAAGGGCCACAGCAGAGCCAGCCAGAATAACCACCACAAACATCATGATGCCTTTTACGAACGTGGTGTTTTGTCCAACTCCCACAGCTACTTCCTCATTTAAGCTTAAAATCGTTAATTGACGACTGAAAGCAAATGATAGGAGTAGACCGATGATAATAACAGGAACGATTAATAATGCCTGCCATGTTGTGCCAATAAAACCGCCACTTGTCCACATCGAAACATCTTTGGAAATTTGAAATAAAATGCCTGTTCCTTCTGCGATTGCCTGTAATAATGCCGTGACAGCCGCACCAGCCAAAACAAGCTTCAACGGAGAAAAGCCTTTTTTAGTAGAGGCACCAATCCCATAAACAATCATCATACCAATACCAGCCCCAACAAAGCAGGCTAAAATTAACGTATAATACGAGAACTTCGGAATAAATGCCATCGTTAAAGCAAGGGCAGCATTTGCCCCTGCTGTTAAACCAAGCAGCCCTGGATCAGCTAATGGATTTCGTGTAACCCCTTGCATAATCGCCCCAGCGACAGCGAGGGCACTCCCAACAAAAATAGCTGCAATGATACGCGGAAATCGAATTTCACGTAAAATCGTGTAATGTTTGCCACCACTTTGACCAACAATTGCTTGAAAGACATCTTGAATGCTAGTATTCGCTGCCCCTAAGCACAGCGAGATACTAGCAGTGCCAATTAATACAAGCAATGCTAGCAATACTTGAAGCCAAAATGGAAGCTTTCGAAACTTTGTCATTTGCCTTCGCTACTCTCTACTAATTATTGTAAAAATTTCTCTTCAAAGAACTTCAGTTGATGTTCTAATGTGATAGGGTCGTTGAAGTAAAAGGCATTTGCATTCACTTCAAATAAATGACCATTTTTCACTGCTTCTAAATCTTTAAACCACGCTGCATCTGTAAAGGAATTATCTTGATCTTGGAACATACTGAAGATCACATAGTCACCAGCGTATTCCCCTAAAACTTCTTGAGAAATAGCATAGTAGCCAGGCTCTAACGCTGTTTCTTTTACTTTTTCAGGCATTTTCAAGCCCATTTCTTGATATAAAATCTCTGTTCCACGGCCCCAGTTATCGCCATAAATATAGAACTGTTTATTGAAGTTTTCTGCCACTGTTACAGTCGCATCTTCACCGATTTTTTCTTTAATTTTTTTACCAGCTTCTGCTGCGCGTGTTTTAAAATCTTCTACCCATGCAGTTGCTTCTTTTTCTTTATTCACAACTTTACCGATTTCAATGAACTGCTGTAAATAGTCAACTTTACCATACGTAAATAATACTGTTGGCGCGATTTCTGCTAATTTATCAGCATTTTCAATCCCATTTAAGCCAATAATTAAATCTGGTTCTAGCTCAAGAATTTTTTCAATATCTGTATTTTCAACTACGACAGCATCTTTAATCGCGTCTTCGAAGTTTGGATTTTTTGCTGCCCATGCATCTACACCAACAACATTCACATCAAGCTGTAATAAGCTTCCTACAAAAGAAGATAGTACAACTACACGTTTCGGATTTGCTGGTACTTCAACAGGACCTGACTCTGATTGATATGTGATTGATTCTGCTGATGTTTCTTCTTTTGAGCCTTCATCAGCCTTCTCTGTTTTTTCTTCCTTATTGCCACATGCTGCAAGTACTAGGACAAGCATCATAAACATTGGTAATAGCCACTTTTTCATTGTTATTCTCCCTTTAAACGGTTTGTAATAAGTCATATGTAATGCACATTGGTTTGTTTGTTCGTGGATCTTTGCCAATGACTGCATCAATATTAAATACTTTTTTCAATACTTCTGGAACCATCACTTCTTCAGCCGTTCCGAATTTTACAAGCTCACCCTGTGAGAGCGCTACAATATAATCTGAAAAACGTGCCGCTTGATTTAAATCATGGAGTACCATGACAATGGTGCGCCCCTGTTCTTCATTCAGTTTGTAAAGCAGCTCTAAAACTTCTAGCTGATGAGCCATATCTAAATAAGTTGTCGGTTCATCTAAAAAGATAATGTCGGTTTCTTGGGCCAATGCCATCGCAATCCATACGCGCTGACGTTGTCCACCAGATAAAGCATCTACAGTTTGTAAACGGAATTCTTCTGTTTTGGTTACCTGTAAAGCCCAGCCAATCACATCTTTATCTTTTTGTGATAAATTACCGAAGCCCTTTTGATAAGGAAATCGACCGTAGGATACAAGCTCTTCCACTGTTAAACCATGTGCACTTTCTGGACTCTGTGGTAAGATTGCCAGCTCTTTTGCCAATTCTTTTGTGTTCATCTTGGAAATATTTTGACCATCTAATATGACCTGTCCACTCTCATGCTTTAAAATCCGTGTGATGGCCTTTAATAAGGTTGATTTTCCACAACCATTTGAACCAATGATTGTTGTTATTTTGCCATCGGGAATTTGCAGCGATAAGTCATGCACAATTGTTTTATTCTCATAACCAACACGAATCGATTCAACTTCTAAACGCAAATCGGACCCTCACTTTCTTTTTACTTCTTTCCATGCTATGATATTCAAAGCTTAAAATGATAATCATTATCACTAGAATTAGTCTAGTTTTTTGATAAGATTTTGTCAATTACTTTTTTACTATTTATTAAGGATGTGGCAATAAAAATGCAGCATGTGTATGATGTGACAATTATTGGCGGAGGCCCAGCTGGCTTATATAGTGCCTTTTATAGTGGTTTACGTGGTTTAAAAACAAAATTACTAGAAAGCCAATCACAGCTTGGCGGAAAAGTACTACTTTATCCCGAAAAGCTGATATGGGATATTGGGGGGCATCCTCCTGTGTTAGGCGAACAATTTGTCAAACAATTAATCGAGCAAGCCAAAACATTCGATCCTACTATTTTGACAGATACAAAAGTAGATTTGATTGAACGTCACGATGATATTTTTGTGATACATACAGCAACTGGTGAAAAACATTATTCTAAAACGGTGCTGCTCGCTGTTGGTGGTGGCATTATTAATCCTCAAAAGCTAACACTTGAGGGCGCTGAAAAATATGAAATGTCAAATTTACATTACACTGTGCAATCGTATAAACGTTTTGTCGATAAGGATATCATGATCTCAGGTGGTGGCAATGCAGCCATTGATTGGGCTGTTGAGTTAAGTCCGATTGCCAAAAGCGTGACGGTGGTTTACCGCAAAGAGAATTTATCCGCTCATGAAGCCACTGTACAGGAAGCACTGGATGCAGGTGTGCGTATTGAGTGTAATACATCGATTACAAAGCTTTCCGCGAATGCTGATAAAACCGCTATTCAATTAGTGACATGTGAAAATACGATAACGAAGCAAAGCTATACTCGTCAAATCGATGAGGTAATCGTCAGTCACGGCTATAATCGTGAGGCATCTCTTGCATTTGATGAGGCCATTGCCCTTCCAAAAAAGGATGATTATTATTTTGAAGGAAAAGCAACTGGCGAAACGGCACAGCCTGGTATTTTTGCGGCAGGTGATATTTTATCGTTTGATGGAAAAATCAATTTGCTACTTGGAACATTCCAGGATGCAGCCAATGCGGTCAACTCCATTAAAACGTATTTAGAACCGACCGCCTATCGTCATGGCATGGTGTCCTCACATAATGAACTATTTAAAGAGAAAAATCGCTCTATTATCGAAAAGCAATTGGCCCCAGCCCATTAAACCCAAATATGAACCCTCTTAAGACCATTTTCTTAAGAGGGTCTTAGTGTTACTGTCAAT